>DAIUFK010000056.1:8698-15505 GCA_036844615.1 Candidatus Dormiibacterota bacterium
TCATCCGACCGCTAGAAGTGGCTGACTCGGTGTGACGACCTCGCCCTCCTTGACGTAGACCTCGCGAACCTTGCCGGCCACCGTGGTGACTATGTCGTTCTGCATCTTCATTGCCTCGAGGACAGCGACCACGTCGCCGAGCTTCACGTCGTCACCCGCTTTCACAGGAAGCCTGACGATGAGGCCCTGCATCGGCGCGATCACAGTGCCCTCGCCAGACCGCGGCGAAGCGGGCGCAGCCGCCGGCGTCGACGCCTCCATGCCGCCGGGCATCACCGTCATGCCTGCACCGCTGACCCGGACCTTGAAGACCTCGCCCTCGACCTCGACGTCGAACTCGGCGGTCGCGGCGGGAGCCGGCGGCGGGGCCGGCGCGGGCGCCGGCGTTGGAGCGGCGGGCTCGGGCGCGGGCGGGGCGGAGGCCCGCCGCGGCTTGGCCTCCGGTTCCGGCCCTCGGAGATAGTCGGGCGCAAGCTGTGGGAAGAGCAGGTGGATGAGCACCGATTCGTCATCGGGCTCATACCCCATCTTCTTCAGCTGCAGACGCGCCGCCCCCACTTGCGGCTCGAGCAGGTCGGCAGGTCGAATCGTGATGGGCTCCTCGCGACCCAGGACCAGCCTCCGCAGCTCGGGGTCGGCCGGGAACGGCGGGCGCCCATACAGGCCCTGGAGGTAGTCCTTCAGCTCCTGAGTGACCGTGGCGTAGCGATCGCCGCCGATGACGTTGAACACCGCCTGCGTGGCGATCATCTGCCGGATGGGCGCGACCAGCGGCGGGTAGCCGAGCTCAAGGCGCACGTGGTTCGCCTCTTCAAGCACCTCCGCGGTGCGGCCGCCGGCGTTGTGCGACTCAAGCTGCCGATGAACGTCCTCCAGCATCAAGCCGGGCATCTGGTAGCGGAGGATGCTCGCGTCGACGCGATCGGCGACAGGGCTCAGGTTCTCGATGTGCTTGTGCTTGAGCACCTCGACATCGTGCTGGGCGTCCCACATCTTCTCGAGGTCGAGACCTGTGTCGTACTCGCCTCCCTTGAGCGCGGCCACAACACTCTCGACGGCCGGCTGCGAGGTGCCCCACGCAAGCGGTGACATCGCCACGTCGAGGACCTCGGCGCCTGCTTCCACCGCCGCCATGTATGCCATCGGGGCCATCCCGCTGGAGCAATGGGAGTGAACGTCGATCGGAACGTTGACGGTTTCCTTGAGGGCAGTCACGAGCTCCCAGGTCGCCTGGGGGCTGAGCAAGCCTGAGGTGTCCTTGATCACCACCTCGTGGCAGCCCATGTTGACAAGGCCTTTGGCCAGGGAGCACCACAGCTCTACGTTGTGGGCAGGCGAGATTGCGTAGCTGAGGGCGCCCTGCACCTTCTTCTTCGCTTTCAGAGCGGCTGCGACCGTCGCCTCCATGTTGCGCAGGTCGTTCAGCGGGTCGAAGATTCGAAAGACATCGACGCCGCACTTGGCGGCGTGCTTCATGAAGAGTTCGACCACGTCGTCCGGGAAGTTGCGATTGGCAAGTAGGTTCTGACCCCTGATCAGTGCCTGGATCGGGGTGTTCGGCGTCACCTTCGCCAGATTTCGCAGGTACTCCCATGGGTTTTCGCGTCTGCGGACCTGTACCTCAAAGGTCGCGCCACCGAACGCTTCCATCGCGGTGAAGCCGATCGCATCCATCTTCGCTGCGATCGGAACAATCTCGTCCCCTCGCAGCTGCCCGCCGAGCAGCGACTGCTGCGCGTCCCTGAAGGTGGTGTCGACAAGGCGCAGCCGAGGGACCTTGCGCCCAACGGTCCCAACGTTGGGAGCTTCAGGATTTTTAGCCATCACGGTCCGGCCAGCGCCGCGCGTTTCTCCGCATGGCGCGCGGAGATTTCGCTGTCGCCAATGCCGATTATCCGCGCGGCAAGCCACGCTGCGTTCTTCGCCCCGGCCTCGCCGATGGCGACAGTGGCCACAGGGATCCCGGCAGGCATCTGCACGATGGAGTAGAGAGAATCGACTCCACCCAGGTGCTGCGTGGGCACTGGCACCCCTATCACTGGAAGGTCGGTCCAGGCGGCGACGACGCCTGGCAGGTGGGCTGCGCCACCTGCTGCCGCGATCACGACCTTGAGGCCTCGCTCGCGGGCTGACATCGCCCATTCCATGACGCCGCGCGGGTTGCGGTGCGCCGAGCACACCTTCACCTCATGGGCCAGACCGAGCTCCTCGAGCACTTTGACGCACGACTCCATCAAAGGCAGGTCTGACTTGGAGCCGAGGATGACGCCGACGACTGGCTGCAATTAAACCGCCTCCACCGGACGCCGATGAGGGATTGCCATCGGATCTTTCGCCCCCATGTCTCTCGATGTCACCCCTCAACGGCCTCCGCAGCAATATCCGAGCGAAAGAAGGCCCCGGGGAATCGTACCTGCCGGGCCCCGGCCAGTGCCTTGTCACGCGCTTCGCCGACTGTGTCCCCGAGAGCGACAGAGGTCACTACACGGCCGCCGTCGGTAACGAGACCCTTCCCCGGCTCGAACTTGGTGCCCGCGTGGAAGATCAGCGCCCCGCGCGGGATCTCGGCAAGGCCCCGGATCTGGACGCCCAGCTTCATCGCCGCGTCATCCGGGTAGTTCCCCGACGCAACGACTATCGCGACCGAGGCTCGCGGGCTCCAGCGCAGGTCGGGAAAGCTCGCCAGCGTGCCCTTGGATGACGCGAGCGCCAGGGCGACGAGGTCCGACTCGAGGCGCGGGAGGACGACCTGGGCCTCCGGGTCGCCGAAGCGTGCATTGAACTCGATGGCGCGGATCCCGGATTTCGTGAGCATCAGGCCCGCGTAGAGGACGCCCCGAAACTCGTCGCCGGAGGCGGCGAGCTCGCGCACCGCGGGCCTTAGCACCTTTTCGACCACCTCTTTGAGGACAGCGTCATCGACGCCCAACGGCGGCGAGTAGGCACCCATGCCGCCGGTGTTCGGCCCCCTGTCTCCATCGTGCGCCCTCTTGAAGTCGCGAGCCGGGGCCAGCGCCACGACGTCAGTGCCATCGGTGACGCCGAGGACCGAGAGCTCGGGCCCTTCGAGGAGCTCCTCGACAACCACCGTGGCGCCGCTGCGGCCGAACTTTCCCTGCACCAGCATTGCGTCGATGGCCGCATCTGCCTCGCCGACATTGGTGCATACCACCACACCTTTCCCGCGAGCGAGGCCATCGGCCTTGACCGCGACGCGCCCTTCGCGCTCGGCTGCCCACGCCTTGGCTTGCTGCGGTTCGGTGAAGACCTCGAAATCCGCGGTGGGGATGCCGGCGCGGACCATGAGCTTCTTGGCGAACGACTTGCTCGACTCGATCCTGCCCGCTCCGCGGTTCGGCCCAAAGACGTTGAAGCCCGCGGTGCGAAGGGCGTCGCCTACCCCGGCGTCGACTGCAGCCTCGGGGCCGAGGATCACCAGGCCGAGGCGCTCGCGCTTGGCGAACTCGACGATCCGCACCACGTCGGCGGCGCCGATGGGGACGTTTCGTGCCATCCCGCCGGTTCCTCCATTGCCTGGCGCGCAGTACACGCGCTCCACGAGGTCCGACTGGACGCACTTCCAGACGAGGGCGTGCTCGCGCGCCCCAGAACCGACGACGAGGACCTTCACGCTCGAACTATTGCATCACCAGGCTCAACGCAGTACCTACCTCTCCCCGAAGGGGAGAGGGCTGGGGAGAGGGGCGTTACTGGCAGGGCGCGTTATTCCCACTCGATGGTGCCGGGCGGTTTGCTCGTGATGTCGAAGACGACTCGGTTGACGCCTTTGACCTCGTTCACCATCCGGTTGCTGATGCGCGCGAGCACCTCGTATGGGACGCGCGCCCAATCGGCGGTCATGGCGTCCTCGCTCGTCACGACCCGTACGGCCACCACGTTCGCGTACGTCCTGTAATCGCCCATGACACCGACTGTCTCGAGCGGTGTCAGCACGGCAAACGATTGCCAAACCTGGCGATAGAGGCCGTTGCGCTTGATCTCGTCGACGACCACCCAATCCGCGTTGCGCAGGATCTCCAGCCTTTCGGCGGTCACCTCGCCGAGACACCTGATCGCAAGGCCAGGGCCCGGGAAAGGCTGGCGGTAGACCATCTCCTCAGGCATCCCAAGCTCCAAGCCGACCGCCCTCACCTCGTCCTTGAAGAGGTAGCGGAGGGGCTCGATGAGCTGGAAGCGAAGGCCTGGGGGAAGCCCTCCCACGTTGTGGTGGGTCTTGATCTTCGCCGCCGTCGACGACACGTCGGGGGCGGTGGACTCGATGACGTCGGGATAGAGGGTGCCCTGGGCGAGGAAGTCGATGTGGCCCAGGCTCTTCGCCTCCGCCTCGAACACGGTGATGAACTCGCGGCCGACGATGCGCCTCTTCTGCTCCGGGTCGATCACGCCGCTCAGGGCCTCGAGGAATCGCTCGGTGGCATCGACGTAGCGGATGTTCATGTCGAGGTTGCCGTGCATCACCGCGAGCACACGCTCCGGCTCCTCCTTGCGCAGCAGCCCGTTGTTGACGAACACGCAGGTGAGCTGATCGCCAACCGCCTGGTGAACCAGCATCGCGGCCACCGCCGAATCCACGCCGCCCGAGAGAGCGCAGATCACCCTGCCGCCACCGACCTGAGCGCGAATGCTCTCGGTCGCCTCCGCAATGAATGAGCCCGCAGTCCACGAGGCGTCGCAGTGACAGATGCCGTACAGGAAGTTGCGCAGAACCTCGCGCCCGCTCGGCGTATGCACCACCTCGGGGTGGAACTGGATGCCGAAGATGCCGCGGCCGTCGGTGAAGGCGGCGACCGGCGAGTTGCCGCTCGAGGCAAGGGACCTAAAGCCTGGGGGCAGCTCGCTGACGTGGTCGCCGTGGCTCATCCAGACCGGAAGCTCGGTGTTCAAGCCCTGGAAGAGGCCGTTCGGCTCGCGCACGGCGAGGAGCGCCGGGCCGTACTCGCGAGCGTGACCAGGGTCGACCTTGCCGCCGAGGTGGTGGGCGATGAGCTGCATGCCGTAGCAGATGCCAAGGACTGGAATGCCGGCCCGAAGCGCTTCCACGTCGACCTGGGGCGCACCCGGCTCATAGACGCTGGAAGGACCGCCGCTCAGGATGAGGCCGGCGGGTTGCCGCTCTTTCAACTCCGCCCATGGCGTCGTCCCCGGGACGAGCTCGCAGTAGACGCTCGCCTCGCGCACGCGGCGCGCGATGAGCTGGCTGAACTGGGAGCCGAAGTCGAGCACGAGGATCGTCTGCTGGCGCGCTTCGGCCTTCGACTCTTTGCGAGGCCGGGCGGCCGTCGCTGTCCTGCTCAGGTCAGCCCTTTCCCATGCCGACATGCTGGGCTTGCTGGAAGCTCTTGCCTTCTGAGGTGATCGAGGGGGCTATGACCATCTCGACGTGCTGGAACTCGGCGATGTTGTTGGCCCCGCAGACTCCGAGCGCGGATCGCAGCGCGCCAGCGAAGTTCTGGCTGCCGTCGTCAACGCGCGCCGGCCCGAGCAGGATCTCTTTGAGCGTTGCCTTGGTGCCGACGTGGATGCGAGTCCCGCGCGGCAGGTTCGGGTCCGGCGTCGCCATGCCCCAGTTGAAGCCTTTGGAAGCAGACTCCTCGGCTCCGGCGAGCGGGGTCCCGATCATGACGGCGTCGGCGCCTGACGCGAACGCCTTGCACACGTCGGCCCCGATGCGCATGCCGCCGTCGGTGATGACTGCCACGCGCCGGCCACCTCTCCTCATGTGCTCGTCACGGGCGGCGGCGACGTCAGCGGTGGCGGTCACCTGGGGCACGCCCACCCCCAGGACCCCTCGCGTCGTGCAGGCGGCCCCCGGGCCGACGCCGACCAGGATGCCGCCGATGCCCGTCTCCATCAGCTCCAGCGCGGTCTCGTAGTGGACGCAGTTGCCGACCACCACGGGGATGTCGCAAGCCCTGACGAGCTGCTCGAAAGAGAGCTGGTGATACGACTTGGAGGAGTGGCGGGCGGTGAGCACAGTGCCCTGCACGACGAGGACGTCCGCGCCCGCCTTCTGCGCAAGCTCGGCTCTCTCTTCGGCGCGAGCGGGGATCGACGAGACTGCACACGGAATGCCGGCGGCCTTGATCGCGTGGATGCGCTCGGAGATGAGCTTGGGCTTGACGGGCTCGCGGTAAACCTCTTTGAGAAGAGCGTTGATCTGCGCCTTGTCTGCCTCGGCGATTCTCTTGATGATCGGGGCCGAATCCTCGTAGCGGGTGTGGACGCCGTCAAGGTTCAGCACCGCAAGGCCGCCGAGCTTGCCCATCGCGATAGCGAACTCGACGTCGACGACGCCGTCCATTGCCGAACCCCAGATTGGGATCGGGAGCCTGAGGCGGTCGCCAAGCGAGAAGGTGATGTCAACCTCGTCAGGGTTTAGGGTCACGCCTCCGGGGACGAGCGCAACCTCATCGAATCCGTAAGCGCGACGGGCGTAGCGCCCGATCCCGATCTCGAGGCCAGACTGCTCCCCTGGAACCACGCCGCGGGTTGCGAGCCGACTCTGATTCAGGGTGTGCTTACTCCAATGGCGGTGGGCTTTTCAAAATTATACGAGAAGCCATGGAGTGACAAGGGTTGCATGGTGACAATTCGGCGACGCCGAAAGTAATGAGCGAATGCTTACGACCATCGTGGCAGGGTTGGCCGGGGTCCCCCCGGCCATAACTTTGTCTTTGCGGCTGCCAATCGTGGCGAGGAGAAATAATTCTTAGACAAATCCCATCCTTGCACGGAAAGAGAGCAGCGCCTGCGGCGAAGCCGCACGCGCGATGAGTTACTCCTATG
>DAIUFK010000057.1:0-7068 GCA_036844615.1 Candidatus Dormiibacterota bacterium
TCTCAGGGCCGGAAACCTGGCCCCAAACCTCTGCAGAACACATGTTCGTATTATAGCGATTTCGTATTCAAAATCAAGGCAAAAACGCTGTTAACAGCGGCCCTTTTTTCACTTCCAAAATCCGGCCACGCCCTACCCCACCTCCAGGCCGCGCACGCGACGCCAAACCCCACCCCAACTCCCTCTTCCCAGCCGTCAGAAAGCGTGCAACAACTCCGGACGTGCCGGTCAGCGACTGAGCGACTTGAGCAGCTCGGCCTTAGTCATCTTCGACCGCCCCTTGATCCCATGCTCCCGCGCCTCGTTGCGCAGCTGGTCGTAGGTGCGCCCCTTCGACCCCGTGTGCGAGTGCAACCCACCGCGCCGGCCCGATGAGATGTCATCGATCGACGACCTGCTCGCCGTCCGGCTCTCCCCCGCCCGCGCGCGCTCCTTGTTCACCGTCCGCGCCGCTATCTCCTTCGCCTTCTTGAGCCCCGTCCCGCGCTCGAGCAGGCTCTCCTTGATGTGCTTGTACTGGCGCTGACGCTTGGGGCTCCCCGTTCTCATTGGCATGTGGTTATCTCCCGCCTGGTTATTTGGTTCCCTCATAGAACGCGCAGCACCGCTGGATAAACTGGCGGCGGTGCGCGCCGCCCCCCACGACCCGGTCAGGACCCTCTATCGCACCCTCCTCGTGTTCGACGTCGTCGCCATCCTCATCCTGGCCGTCGGCCTGGCCGAGTTCCTCTATTTCGAACCCCCAGGCCAGACCACCGGCGTCAAGGCCACCATCGTCGGCGTCTTCCAGTACGACCCCGCGACCCACATCACCTCAGGCCCGGATCGAAGGACTTTCGCGCGCACAGAGGAGTTCGCCGCTGTCGTGGACTGGTCCACGCTGCCACAGAACATCGCTGTCGACGCCCGCTGGTACGACAGCTTCGAGGCGATCGTCGGCAAGGTCGGCCCCGGAACGCCGGTCCAGCTCACTGCCCAAACCATCATTCCGGTTGGCGTGCCCGCAGGACTGCAGCACAACCTCCCTGGCCAATACGTCTTCGTCATCGAGCGCCTTGAGAACGGCGTCCCTGTAGAGGTCCTGGCGAGGCGCATCGTCGTGGTCGAGCGAACGTGAGCGCCAACCCCACCCTGCGAGCCGCCAACCCCCGACCCAGCAGCCGTCCCTCCCGTTACGGCGTCGCCATCGCCATCGCGGTCGTCGTCGTGATCGTGCTCGTCGCGAGCTCGATCCTCGACTATGTCTACCTCGACACCATCCCTTCGCGCGCAGCCCTGTACGGCCTGCTTGCCGTCGCCCTTGTTGCGCTCGGCACCTTCATAGGGGTGCGGGCCTTCGACCGCGATCCCGCCGACCGCAGGCGCCACCTCATCCGCGCCGGCGTCCTCCTCGGACTGGCGGTGCTGCTGTGGCTCCTGCTCATCGACGTCTTCGTGTTCACCAACTCGGCAGGTCCCACCGTGGCCACCATCTCCGCACTTGCATGCCTGCCCACCACAGCCTTCGGCCTCTTCGTCGTTCGCCGACTGGATCGCAATGAGAAGGAGCCATGGCGCCTCGTATTGGTGGCGTTCGCCTGGGGCGCGATCGTCGCCACCAGCATGGTGATCTGGGGTGAGAGCCTTTGGGGCGCTATCGCCGAGCGCACGCTCGTGCCAGGCCCAGGCCTCGACGCCTCCAACGCTTTCTCAGCCGGCCTTCTGGAGGAGCTTGCAAAGGGCATCGCGGTGCTCCTGCTCTTCCTCGTTATGCGCAACGAGTTCGACGACGTCGTCGACGGCATCGTGTACGGCGCCGCGGTCGGCCTCGGCTTCAACTTCATGGAGTCGATCGCGTACATGACCAACCTGTACGCGATCTTCAGCCCCGAGGGCGCAGGCGGGTATGCGGCAGGCTTCCAGTGGTACGCGCGCCAGGTCCTCGGCCTCTTTTTCGGGCATGCCACGTACACGGCTCTTATCGGTGCGGGCATCGGCATCGCGCGCCAGCTGCCAGGTCGCAGGGAGAAGGTCATAGCGATCGCGAGCGGCTTCCTCGTCGCGATAGCTGCCCACTTCTCGTGGGACGCGTGGCTTGCTTTCTTCCCCGTCGAGGGCTCGGTTCTCGGGCTTGTCGAGATCCACCTGCGGACGCTGATCATGACCGGCCCATTCACCGCAGCTGTCGTCGCCCTGCTGCTGTCCGGGATCCAGATCGAAGCCAGGGCGCTGGCCGATCAGCTCAGAAAGGAGGCGGCGGAAGGCAGCGGCGCGATCCTGCCTCCGGACGTGGACGTCCTGTCGAGCCCGTGGCGCCGGCTCACCGAGCGCATGCGCGCGCTGGGCAAGGGTGGCCTGCGGGCCTACCTCGCCCTTGCGCGTCTGCAGACTGCGCAGCTCGACCTCGCGATGGAGCGCTGGCACCGCGAGCGCAATGAGATCGAGGACCCGCTCGAGGCGGAGCACGAGCTGAGAAGGCGAGTGATCGAGCTGAGAAGGCAAGCCGCGGCCTAAGTGGGCAGTCGACCCCACGCAGCTCGCGCGAGCCCGAGCGCCAGCAGAGCAGCTGCGGCTCCCCAGCTGACCGCGGACACCACCGGATCGCTGAAGTCCGTCCCACTCAGCACCGCATGGAAGAACATCAGTGCGAAGGCCGCATATGCAAGTCGATGGAGCCACTTCCAGATGTCGGGCCTGATCTGTCGCTTGAGGAGCGCGGTCACCGTGACCACGACCAGCAAATCGAAAGCGAGTGTGCCGAGTCCGATTGCGAGTGTTCCGTACACCGCGTGAAAAGGCACCACGAGGTCCAGCACGCCAATTCGCGCGGTGGAGTCCAGCACGATCGCCCCCATGTGGATGCCTGCGAGCGGGATCCACAGCACGGTGGTGTACTCATGGAGGGAGCGGAGCGCCTTATTGTTTCCAAGCCAATCGAAGACCGCCGTGCGCAGGGCGATACCGGTCACCAGGGCAATGGCGAGAGACGCATACGACCCAAGTCCCGCCACTCGAGCCAACACCCACAGGAACTGGTCGGTGGTCATTACAGAAGTCTCAGGTCCGGCCCGCCGGAGCCGGACTTGATGCGCCGAACCACCACGCAAGAGCGTGGACGGCGCAGATCGCGGGCGCGATATCAGGCCCCGCCAGCAAAGCAGCCTTCGCGATCACCTCAGCTTCAAGAGCGGTACGCGCGATCACCGAGACTTCCTGCAGTCCCGACTGTGAGGGCAGTCCGGTCCGCGGGTCGATGAGGTGATGGAGGTCCCCCCACCTTCTGCGCAGGACGCTGCTGGTGGCGGCGCCTTGATCGCGAAGCCCGACCGCCTGCCCTGCGATTCCGACCGGCCACCCACGGCCATCTGGCCCAGCCCCCCGTGCGCTGAGGTCGCCACCAAGATTCGCCAGGGCATTGGAGCCCATGCGCTCGAGCACCCGGTCCGCCATCCAACCCTTCGCCACCCCACCGAGGTCAATTCCGCAACCGCGCGCGAGTCGAGCGCGCCCGGGCCGCACAGTGAGAACCTCCGGCAAGGGCGGCGACGGCAACGCATCTCCAAGCGTTGCGGGGGTCGGGCCCTCCGACAGCGGGCGCCCATAGCCGATTGCCAGCATCGACGGCAGCACAGCAATGTTGACAAGCCCTCTGCTGAGCTCGAAGGCGCGCAGCGACGCGCGGAGCAACTCCTCGAGCTCGGGGCTGACATCCTCCCATCGGCCCATCGCTCGATTGAGACTCGCCACCTCGCTGTCGGTAGAGAAGCGAGTCAGTCGCGCGGCCATCCGCCGAACCCACAGCTCACTGGCGACCAACTCTCCGCGATCAATCCCCACGCCGAATAGGGCGCAGCTGGTGCCCATCGCCTCGAAGTGGTGAGCAGCGAGCCTGTCAGGACGCATAGGTGGAGGTGATCGGTGCTACGTCAGCGGGCTGAACCGATGGCGTGAGAGTGACTTCCCCGCCAGACCGTGTGCTGAGCACGATCGGCTGAAGAGGCGCGGCCGGATTCTTCAAATGCGCCGTCACCCACCATGCCGACGCCAGAGTCGCGGCAACCGTCAGCGCTGTCGCTCCTGCCCTGAGGATGAAGACGCGCAAGTCGTCAGCCGGCCGCCACTGGCGCTCTCAGGAATGGCACCTGGTCGAACTTGGCGCCCAGGATCTCGCCTGAGTCGGCGCCGAGATGCCCGCTCAGGATCTCCTGGTACACCGAGCGGAAGTCGACAGCATGCTTGAGGTTGCCGGTGTCGTCGAGGCTGGTGAGGCTTGGCGATTGGCCGTAGAGCCCGCCCTTCACAGGGTCGCCGACGAGCAGCAGAGGCGCAGCCGCCCCGTGGTCGGTGCCGCCGCTTGCATTCTCCATCGGTCGCCTGCCGAACTCCGACCATGTCGCGATGAGCACGTTGTGCGCCTTGCCATGCGCCGCCAGATCTTGATAGAAGGCGCTCACCGCAGAGTCGAGGTAGCCCATCAGGTCGTCGTGGCGATTGAGCTCGGTGTAGTGCGTGTCGAATCCGCCAAGGGTGACATGCAGCAGCTTGACGCCAGTGCCGGTGACGATGAGCTCGGCTGCGAGCTGGAGAGCGGCAGCGAGCTGGTTCTTGGATGAGTA
This sequence comes from Candidatus Dormiibacterota bacterium, assembly GCA_036844615.1. Taxonomy (GTDB): domain Bacteria; phylum Chloroflexota; class Dormibacteria; order Dormibacterales; family Dormibacteraceae; genus Palsa-872. The sequence goes on from DAIUFK010000057.1 coordinate 4,596, forward strand.
GACGAGCTTCACGCTGTCCGTATAGCTGGCCATCGGCTGGTAGCTGGCCGACGAAGTGCGGAGCGCGGTGATCGTCTCGTTGGCAGTCGCGATTGCGGTGTCGAAGAGCGCGCCGTAAATCCCAGGTGTGCCTTTGTACAGCGCTCCGACCGCCGCCTCCACCTCGCTCCCGCCGGTGAAACCAAACGTCTTCTGGTTCTGGATCACGCTCATCGTGGCCTGCAGGTCGCGCAGCGCCCCGGGGACGTCGGTCGCGCCGCAGGCACAGCCCGTCAGTGGATGGCCGTTTGAGTCATAGGCCTTGGCGAGAGTTCGCCCAAGCCAGCCATCGACCTGGCGCCGCGTGGGATCGCCTGTCTCCCAGATGCGAATCGATTCGAAGTGCGAGAAGGTGGGATTGTCGTAGCCGACCCCCTGCACGATTGCGACCTTGCCCTTGTCCCACAGGCTCTTGATGCCACCAAGGTTGTGGTTGAGGCCGAAGTCGGCACTGAGTGGCAAGGCCTTCGAGACCATCGGACCCGAGAGCATCGGACGAAGATCGTGGAGCGTCGGGTCGCTGAGCGGGACCAGCGTGCGCAGGCCATCGTTGCCACCGGCCAGCTGGATCATCACGAGGACGTTGTCGTTGCTGACGCCCTCCTGCTTGGCGGCGTAGACCGCCCTGGCGAATGCGTCAGGTACCGCCGCGTAGCCCGCCGCCAGGCCTGACGCCCCGGCGCCGAATACCAGCCCGGCTTTCAGGAAATCGCGGCGCTTCAGCTGGTTGATGCCGATCTCGCTGCTCATTTCACATTCACCTACTTGAGTTGGAATTCCGGCGAGGCCAGCGCGATGAACCAGCGCGACCTTTCGTCAGCTGCCTGGTTGAAAAGGTTGGCTGTCTGCGTGCTCACGATTCCCTCCAGGTGCGTGTGCACCGCACCTGATGCAGATGGCAGTGCCTTGGCATGGGCGAGTGCGGCGGTGACGAAATTCACGCGCTCGACCACCGTGTTGGAGGAGATCCACGCGGCGTTGTTGGGCCACCCGTTGACGTCTGGTGGATCGAAGACGCTCTGCCCCATCCCGGATCCGGCGGTGACGATCACCTTCGAGAGCCCCGCCACCCCGAGCGCTTTGGCGGCGTGAACCATGAGCTCGGTTGGAGACTTCAACAGGGCCCGGTAGCCGGCGGGTGAAGAGAACTGGTCGCTGGCGAAGACCGCACGCATCAGAGCCTTGAGGTCGTACTTGCTGCGCCGAAAGATGTCCCCGAGCTCGTTGACGAATCGCTGGTCTGGCAGTGGGCTGACGAACTGCTGCGCCACTTTCCCCGCAATGAATGGAGCAGTCGCCGGCTGCGCGAGGATGCGATCGATCACAGCCTGCGTGTCGAATGCACCCGATTGACCCAGGAAGGTGACTGGCCCGTTGTAAGCACGCCGGGGGTTGAAGACGCCGGCCATCTGCGTCGTGTAAACCGGCAAGCGGCGCGTGACCTTGTTGGCGACGCTGGTGGTCGCAAACGAATCAGGGCGCGGCAGCTGCCAACCTGCCAGGGCGCGCGCGCCCTGGCGCACGTCCTCTTCTGTGAAGTTGCCGGCGCCCATCGTGAAGAGCTCCATGAGCTCGCGTGAGTAGTTCTCGTTGGGGCTCTGGCCGGTCGAGGTTGCAAGATCGAGGTAGCGCAGCATCGCCGGGTCGGTGGTGACCTGCATGAGCATTGATCGCAGGTTCGTCACCGCCATGCGCCGCCACGTCAGGTTCTGCCAGTACATGAAGGTGTGGTCGGCTGCTTTGCGGTAGTCGCTGGTGAAGTGCCCGTGCCAGAACAGGGTCATCCGCTCGGCGAAAGGCGTTGGGGTGCTGAGCATTTGGTCCACCCACCACTGCTGCAGCTGAACGATTGGAAAGCGACCGCCCGGGGCAGTCGACGCATCGAACGGCGGCGGCTCGGCGGGAGGGGTCTCCAGCAACCGGTCCACCGTTTTGTTGAAGCCCACGGACAGCGCGCTCTCGAGCTGGGCGTCCGTGTAACCAAGGGTCGCGCGGCGGAGCAGGTGCATGACGCGTGCAGACTCGGACCCGAGAGGCGATATCCAATCCGCACCGGACGCCGCACGCGGTTGGGAGAGCCGCTGCATCGAGGCGCCGAGCATGCGAATGGCGCCCACCCCGACCCCGGTTGCGAGGGCCGCCGCCAGCGCCTGGCGCCGGGTGACGCCCCGGCGTACCGGCACCGGCGCGGAATTCGTGCGCTCGGCAGCCGTCTCGACGCTCACGCCCCAATTCAATCGGCGCGGTTGATCAGCTACATCACCCAGATATGAAGAATTCGTAAATCTGGCGTTCGCCGTGGTTTTCGGCCGCCCGGCGTAGGCGTAGCATCGGCCAGCGATGACCAAACGGACGCCAATGGCGAGCATCGACGCGGCCTGGCTTGGAATGGAAGACCCGACCAACCTGATGATGGTCACCGGCGTGATGGCGC
>DAIUFK010000057.1:7168-15135 GCA_036844615.1 Candidatus Dormiibacterota bacterium
CTACCGAGGGGGCTCGGTCGTCATCACCCGGGTGCACCACTCCATAGCCGACGGCATTGCGCTGGTCCGAGTGATGCTCTCGCTAACCGACGAATCACCAAGCGCGAGGCAGCCTCGCGCGACAGTGCAGCCGCCCCCCGATGACGCGCAGCCGCTGAGCTGGCTCCCGGCAATGGTCGGCCGTGGCGTCGCCAGTGGTCAGGATCTTGTCGCCCACCCGGGCAAGGCGCTCGCCCTTGCACGCGCTGGTGTTCACGGAGCCTACCGCCTGGGACGCATGGTGGCGCTCCCACCGGACCCCCAAACACTCTTCAAGGGCAAGCTCGGGCGCCCCAAGCGGGCGGCGTGGTCAGAGGCGGTGCCCCTCGAAGACTTCAAGGCAATCGGCAAGGCGTTTGGGGCGACTGTCAACGACGTTCTCGTGGCCGTCGCGACCGGCGCCCTTCGCCGATACATGGAGAAGCGCGGCCAGCCCACCGCCGGGATCGCCATCCGAGCCTCCGTACCCGTCAACCTCCGGCCCCTCGACCAGGCGCACAAGTTGGGCAATGCGTTCGGCCTGGTCTTCCTCACCCTCCCCATCGGCATCGTCGACCCGGTGCGGCGGGTTCGCAGCATCAAACAGGAGATGGACGAGCTCAAGAGCTCCCCGGATGCGATTGTGGCGTTCGGGGCGCTCAACCTGATTGGCCACGCTCCTGTCGAAGTCGAGCAGCTGGGCCTGCGGTTCTTCGGAAGCAAGGCGACAGCTGTTCTCACCAACGTGCCAGGACCGCGCCAGCCCCTTTACCTGGCGGGCCGAAAGATCGACAACGTCATGTTCTGGGTACCGCAATCAGGCCACCTGGGCCTCGGCATCAGCATCCTCAGCTACGACGGCGGGGTGAGGCTGGGAATCGCCACGGACGCCGGCCTGGTGCCCGACCCCGAGCGAATCGTGGAGAACTTCAAGGTCGAGTTCGAAGCTATGCACGCCGCCGCGAAGGAGCTCTCAAAGCCAAAAAAGGCCACCCGAGCCGCCAAGTCAAAAAGACGGAGGGCGAGGGCCCACACATCCAGTGTTGTTACGTCGTAATCTTGTAACACCATGCAAAACGGAGCCACTGCCACCCCCACCGAACGCGAAGCTCTCGACGCCTACTCCCAGATCGTCAGCACAGTGGCCGAGCGCGTCCTGCCCTCGGTCGCAAGCCTCCGCGTCAGCAGGAGCGGCAGCCCCCGCGATGGCGGCGCCGGCTCTGGAGTCGTCATCACGCCCGACGGTTACCTCGTCACCTCCGCCCACGTTGTCGCCCAGGCGCGCTCCGCCAGCGCGTCGTTCATCGATGGGACCGAGTACGAGCTTGACGTGGTCGGCGCCGACCCCCTCTCAGACCTGGCAATCGCCCGGGCGCGGGCGGCCACGCTCGAGGCCATGCCGATCGGGGATGCTGACACCCTGCGGGTCGGGCAGCTCGTGGTGGCGATCGGAAACCCCATGGGCTTCTCGGGATCGGTCACGTCGGGGGTCGTCAGCGGGTTAGGCCGCTCGCTGGCGACCGCCGACGGCAACGGCCACCGCCGCTTTGTCGAGGACGTCATCCAGACCGACGCCGCCCTCAACCCCGGCAACTCGGGCGGCGCGCTGGCCGACTGGAAGGCTCGCCTGATCGGGGTGAACACCGCAGTCGCCGGGATGGGTCTCGGACTCGCCGTACCACTCAATGCGACAACGCAGGCGATCCTCGCTGCGCTGATGCGAAACGGGCGCGTGCGCCGCGGCTACATCGGCATTGCTGGCGGAACCCGCGCGCTACCGCCGGCAATGGCTCAGCGCCTCGAGCGCAAGGCGGGGGTCGAGGTCCAGGAGGTCGTCAGCGGCAGCCCCGCCGAGGGCGCCGGTTTGAAGGGCGGCGACATCATCGTTTCGGTCGGCGAGGCCTCGGTGGCCAAGGCGGGCGATCTTCAGCGATTGATGGTGGAAACGCGCATCGGCTCCAAGCTTCCGCTGACCGTGCTGCGCAACGATCACCTCCTGACCCTCGAAGTGGTGCCGGCCGAACTGCCATAACGGTCCTGCTCCCTCCGGAGTGGGACACTTACACTGGGCTTGATGGCCAAAGACAAAGAGATTCGTGAGGTTCTGCGCGCACAGCTACGCGATGGTCGCTTCCGGATGGCGGATATTGATCCCGACTCGACTCCCGGACTGAAGAAGCGAAAGAAGGCGCGCAAGGAGATGGAGGCGGCCCACGCCGAGCTCTTCAACCTGCAGGAGCGCCTGTTCGCGGAGCACCGGCGAGCGGTCCTAATCGTGCTGCAATCGATGGACACCGGCGGTAAGGACGGAACCATTACGCACGTGATGGGGCACCTCAACCCGCAGGGAGTCCACATCACAACGTTCAAGCAGCCGACCCCAGAGGAGAAGCGACACAACTTCCTGTGGCGAATCCGGAAGGCCCTGCCGGAACCCGGTGTCGTCGGAATCTTCAACCGCTCGCACTACGAGGACGTCCTCATAGCCCGCGTTCATGACCTGGCCAAACCGCCGGTCATCGAGCAGCGCTACAAGCAGATCAACGCGTTCGAGAAAGAGCTGGTTCGAAGCGGGACGAAGATCATCAAGTTCGCCCTGCACATCTCTTACGACGAGCAGCGACAACGGTTGCTCGATCGCCTCAACGACCCTGAGAAGCACTGGAAATTCCACGCGACCGACCTCGCCGAGCGCGCCTACTGGGACGACTATATGAGCGCGTTCAGCATCGCCATCACCAACTGCTCGACGGATTGGGCGCCCTGGTACGTCATCCCCGCGGACGACAAGGCCTACCGTGACTGGGCAGTCAGCAAGATCGTGAGCGAGACCCTCGACGAGATGAACCCCAAGTACCCCCACCCCAGGCTCGACATCCCACGCCTCAAGAAGCGGCTTAAGGACTGAGACCCGACAAGCGCCCAAAGGTTTGATACGTTAAGGGTCTGCTGGGGCTTTTTGAAAGGGAGTTCGGAAATGAAAGGGGTACGCCTCGTTTCCTGCCTGGTGGCAGCCATCGTCATCGCCGCCTGCGGCTCGGGAAGCGGCTCGTCAACCAACGTGATCAAGCTCGGCGCGATCCTTTCGATCACCGGGGCCGGGGGCGTTTACGGCCCGCAGAGCCGAGACGGCATGAACCTGGCGGTGAAGCAGATCAACGCCGCCGGCGGCGTCAACGGGGCAAAGATCCAGCTCACCATCAACGACGATGCCTCGGACAAGGCGCAGGCCTCACAGCTCGCACAGAAATTGATCCAGCAGGAACAGGACCTCGCGCTGCTCGGACCGACGCTTTCGAACTCAGCAGTGGGCGCGCATCCGCTCGCCGAAGGCCTGAAGACGCCAATCCTCGCCGTGAGCACAACCGGCATCCACATCGTCCCGGATTGCAACTTCCCTGCCGCCGCACCGTGCAAGTACGTGTTCCGCGACAGCCTGGGCGAACAGACGGCGATCCCCGCCAACATCAAGTCCTACTCCGAGGATTCTCATCCGAAGACCGGTGTGTTGCTCGTCGCGCAGGATGACAAGTTCTCCAGCGACGGGGGCAAGATCGTTCAGGACACGGTCGGCCAATACAACATCCAGCTGCTCAAGACCATCAAATTCAATAAGGCGGAGGCCGACCTGTCGCCCTATGTCACCCAGGCGGTGCAGCTCAAGCCTGACGTGATCTTCATCACCTCCCTCGGCGGCATCCCGGCCAAGATCATGACCGAGGCACGCAAGCAGAACTGGACCGGCCAGTTCCTTGGCGGCAACGGATTCAACACCGCCACCGTTTCCGCCCAGGCCGGCGCCAGCGGCAAGGGCGCCCGAAGCGCAAGCGCGTGGTTCAAAGGCAACGATTTCCCGTCCAACGCCGAGTTCGTCACCGCATACAAGGCCGAGTACAACAAGGACCCCGACCAGTTCGGGGCGCAGGGCTACACGGCGATCAAGATCCTCGCCGATTCTGCCAGCCGCGCGAACCTGACCTTCAGCGACCTCGCCGGCGACCGCGACAAGCTGCGGGCCGCCATGGAGTCGGTCAACATTCAGACCCCGCTCGGGCCGTTCCAGTTCACCGCCACACACGACGTCAAGCAGACCGTTTGGGTGATCGCGATGGACGGCAACGGCGGCTTCACTCTCGTCCACGAGATCAAGGCAAGTTAGAAAGGGCATATGGGAGAGGTAACGGGGGGATCCTGATCCCCCCGTTCTTGTTTTGGGACAGCAGCTCCTAAACGCGATCTTCATCGGATCGATCTACGCCCTGTTCGCGGTCGGCTACACGCTTGTCTTCGGGATTCTCGACATCCTCAACCTGGCACACAGCGCCGTCTTCATGCTCGGTGCCGCGATCACCTACTCGCTCGTGGTCAACCACGGCCAGTCCTTCTGGGTCGCGTCCGCGCTCGGCGTCGCCGTCGCTGCGCTGATGGGTCTGGTCATCGAACATGTCTGCCTGCGCCCTCTGCGGCGCCGGCGGGCTCCGCCGATCGCCGCGCTCATCTCCACGATCGGGCTCGCGCTGGTCATTGTTGCGGCAATCGAGCAGGGACGCCCCGACACGATCTTCAGGTGGCTGTGGGTGGACGGTGCGAACTCAGTTGCATTTCCCGCCGGGGTGGTCCCCAACCCAACCTGGCACGTGGCGGGACTCACCCTGGAGGCGAGCAAGGTCGCCATCATCCCGATCTCGATCTTCCTCATGCTCGTGCTCGGCTACGTGATGAGGTACACGCAGGTCGGCCGCGGACTTCGCGCTGTGGCGGAGAATCCCCGCGCGGCGCAGCTGATGGGCCTGGACGTCGACCGCATGATCTCGCTCACGCTGATCATCTCGTCCGCGCTCGGCGGCTTGGCCGGCATCCTCTTTGGAGTGGCCCTCGGCGATATCAGCCCGTACATCGGCCGGGACAACGTCGAGGTGCGCGGGCTGGCCGTGATCGTGCTCGGCGGTATGGGCAGCATTCCCGGCGCCGTGGCCGGCGGCTACCTGTTGGGCTTGATCGAGGTGCTCGCACTCGTGGTTCTGGGCAGCAATGCGCGGGCCGGCGTCGCCTTTGCGGCCCTTTTCCTGATGTTGGTCCTGCGCCCGCAAGGCCTGTTCGGCGCCCAGCTGAGAGAGAAGGTTTGAGGAGCTGATGGACTTCCTCCTGCAGCTCGTGTCCGACCCGATCGGCTTCTACAACTCGCACACGCTGCTCATCGCCCAGATCGGGATCAACAGCATCATCGCCACCTCCATGTTCGTGGTCCTCTACTCGGGCCAGCTGTCGCTTGCCGCGCCTGGCTTCATGGCCATCGGCGCGTACACATCCGTCCTGATGGACCTTTACTGGCACACTCCGTTCGCGCTGAACCTCGCCGCGGGGACGCTGCTTGCGGGCGTGGTCGGAGTGCTTGTCGGATTGCCGGTACTGCGCCTGCGGGGCGTGTTCCTGGCGATCGCGACCATTGGCTTCATCGAGGCCCTGCGGCTTGGCGTGATCCTCAACCTGCCGATTACCGGTGAGGGCCTGGGGCTCAAGAACGGGAACGCCGACCCGCTCGGCGGCATCAACATCGTCCTGGTCGCCCTGGTGGTGGTGGTTTTTCTAATGTGGCGTCTGACCAAGGGCAGGCTCGGCCATGCATGGTCGGCCATTCGCCAGGACGAGCTCGCAGCCCTGAGCCAGGGGATCGACGTGGCGCGGTACAAGTTACTCGCCTTCACGCTGAGCGCAGTCATCGCCGGATTCGCGGGAGGGCTCGAAGCCCACCTCAATTTCTTCGTGGATCCTGGCGACGCCCAGTACGGCGTCTCACGCGCGGTGCAAATCCTCACGTTCGCAGTGCTGGGTGGAAGCGGCAACATCTTCGGACCTGTCGTCGGAGCCCTGTTTCTAACGACGCTGCCAGAGATAATCCGCCAGGCCGCTGACTACCGTGACGTGGTGAGCGGCGTGATCCTGATCGCCGTCATCGTCTTCAGGCCGCAAGGCATCGTCGGCCGTGGCGGTTTCGCCGTCGTCAGGCCTCGCTGGTGGCCTCGGCCGCAAGCCCATGCTCCTTCGCCTGGATAGCGTCCAGCGCCACTTCGGCGGCGTGCGCGCCGTCGACGGAGTGTCGCTGGACGTGGAGGAAGGATCGATCCAGGGCCTTATAGGCCCCAACGGCGCGGGTAAGACCACGCTGGTAAACGTCATCACCGGCTACGTGCCCTTTCAGTCTGGCCAAGCCTGGATCGGGTCGGATCGACTCGCTGGGCTCAGAGCCCACCGGATCGCCGGGCTCGGCATCGCGCGCACATTTCAAAACATCCGGCTGTTCAAAGACCTCAGTGCCCTCGACAACGTCTTCGTGGGAATGCACTCGCGACACCGCGACGACACGCTTTCGCAGCTGGCTACGCTGCCGGTCTTTCGCCGCAGCGAACGCGCGCGTCTCAACGAAGCCCACAGGCTGATGGAGATCGCTGGGCTCGACCCAAGCGGGATGGGAGGTCGCGCGGCGGGGACGCTGCCCTATGGCGACCAGAGGCGCCTCGAGATTGCCCGTGCGCTTGCACAGCAGCCACGCCTCCTGATCCTCGATGAACCTGCCGCCGGCATGAACCCGTCGGAGAAACAAGGGATGCGCGAGCTGATCGAACGTCTCAACAAGGACGGCCTGACGATCCTCCTCATCGACCACGACATGCGTCTCGTGATGGGTGTCTGCACACGTGTAGCTGTGCTCAACTTCGGCCGAAAGATCGCCGACGGCACCCCCAAGGAGGTCTCGACCGACGCCGCCGTGATCAAGGCATATCTGGGCACCGGTGGCGAGCGGGAGGTCTCGAGCGCACCCGGAGCGAGCGGGGTCGATGAGGCCACTGAAGTGGTTGAGGCCGCGGCTAAATCCAAAGTCACGGCCGAGCCCGAAAGCGCGATCCTCGAGGTTCGCGACCTTTCAGTGAGCTATGGCGCTGTGAATGCGGTTCGGGGAGCCTCACTGCGTGTCGCGGCGGGTGAGGTGGTGGCACTCATCGGCGCCAACGGGGCCGGAAAGTCAACCATCCTCAACGCGCTGTCGGGCCTCATACGTCCTGACTCGGGGAGGGCGACGTTCGACGGCCTGGACCTGACTGACGCCAAGCCGTCAACCATCGTCCGCCGCGGCCTGGTGCAGGTGCCAGAAGGACGCGAGATCCTGGCGCGCCAAACCGTGTTCGAAAACCTGGAGCTCGCTACGTGGGCGAGGCGCGACCGCGCGGCCGCGGCAAAGGACATCGAGGCGGCGATGAAGCGCTTTCCAATCCTCGGCGAGCGACGAGCGATGCGCGCAGGCACGCTGTCGGGCGGCGAGCAGCAGATGCTCGCGATTGCGCGCGGGCTGCTCGCCAAGCCGCGGCTGTTGTTGCTGGACGAGCCATCGCTGGGGCTTGCTCCGCAGATGGTCGACGAGGTGTTCGAGGCGATCGAGGAGATCCACCGCGACGGGACGACGATCCTGCTGGTCGAGCAGAACGCGCTGCGCGCCCTCGCCATCGCTGACCGCGCCTACGTCATCGAGACCGGCCGGATCCTGCTGACCGGCAGCGGCGACGACCTGTTGCACAACCCGGCAGTGAGGCGTGCTTACCTCGGCGGGTAGAAATAAAAAACCCCGGGCCGTGAGGCCCGGGGCTTAATTGGTCGTTTAACCCTTAGAGGGTGCGAACGCTCTTCGCGCGTGGCCCCTTGGGGCTCGCCTCGATCTCGAAGGAAACCTTCTCGCCACCCTGGAGGCTGTCGAAGTCACCTTCGGTGCCACTCCTGTGGAAGAAGAATTCCTTACCGTCTTCGGCTGCGATAAAGCCGAAGCCACGGTCCGCGACCAGTTTCTTGATGGTGCCTGTAGGCATTTCCATCTCCTATCTCTCGAACTAGGGCCAACTCAACTCGGCGGGCCTGTTCGAGAAACGGAGCCTGCGGTGAGCGCCTGCACTGTGCCGGCA
>DAIUFK010000058.1:0-8849 GCA_036844615.1 Candidatus Dormiibacterota bacterium
GGCGCGCACTCTCCTACGCTCGTGCCGCCTATTCCAATCGGTGGGGGGGCGTGCTGGGGGGCGCATACCGGGGCTTTTGGTAGGGCCGGGATCGGGGTTGTGGTGGGTTCTTTCAGGCGCAGGGCCAGCTGGTCGCTTGCGGCTTCCATCGTTGTCAGGGCTATCGCGTTGTCTTTCGCATTCATGAACTCAGGCTGGCCGTAGTCGTAGCTGCGCACTGCCTTCCACGTCGCCGCAACGAGCTTTGTCCCAAGGAACGTATAGGTCCCTATCACTCCCTCCCGCGTCTGCTCAGACCACATCTGGTCGAACACGAAGTTTCCATGCGCGTAAGTGATGAGCTTGCCATGGTATACCTCGACGCCCTGGTACCAGTGCGGGTGGTTGCCGATCACGATGTCGGCGCCCCAATCGATCGAGAGGTGCGCGATAGTTGCCGGATCGTCCGGGGTTGGCACGCCAGGATCGGGCTTCGGCTGACGCTCGTATTCCTTTCCCCAGTGAAACTGCACGACCACCACGTCGGCGAGCTGCCGCGCCCTGACTATGCCCGCCTTCAGCGCCGTCCTGTCGATCGCCAGCCCAACCCCATTGAACCCGATGAACCCGAACTTCAGCCCCCGCACATTGATCACCGCGACTGGCCCCAACCCCGACGTCTGCATCCCGTGCTGGTGCAGCAGCAGGTCGGTGGCGCTTATCCCCTTCGCACCGTAGTTGCTTAGGTGGTTGTTGGCGAGGTTGACGACGTCCGCGCCCATGTAGGTCAGCCCGTTGACCGTCCGGGCATCGCCGCAGAAGGTGAAGCTTTCGGCCGGGCTCACAGGACAGCCCGCGAACAGCGGCGCTTCAAGGTTGATGTACGTGATGTCGGCGTTCTTCGTGTAGGCGGCGGTGGGCCGGAACGGCCACAGGTAGTCGTGGCGAACCGACTGGTAATAGTTCACCCCCCTTGCCGGGATGACGTCGCCGGTCACAAGCAGCGTCCTGACGTTGGCAGGGTCGTCCGGAACGCTGTAGCTGGGGTGGAATAGCTCCTGCAGGCTCAGCGCCGGCGCACGCCCGGTTCGAAGCGCGAACGACGGCTGGTCCCCCGAGTCGGGCGCGGCCACCAGCACCCCGACAGGCGACACGGTGGGCGTCGCCACCAGCGGTGAGCCGCCGCCGCTGCTGCACGCGGTCGCCATCAACAAGGAGGCGATGACCGCACCAATCTTTTTCATTCGAGCGGCAACCCCGAAAGGATGTCCTCGATCGCGATCAGGCGCGCGACATACGAGCGCACTGGCTCGCCGAGCTCCCCGCTGGCGCGGAACAACACCTGGTTGCCCTCCTTTCGGCGCACCTTGAGCATCTTCGCGTGCTCCGCGTCGAGCGCCCCCAGGCGTAGCGCCACCTCGACCATGCTGCCGAGCCACGAGGAGTACAGCGCCACCTCTTGCACTCGCGGGTCGTCGCTTGAGGCCGGAAACGGACGGTGGATGTGCTCATTCCAGAGGCGGCGCAGGCGCACCACGTCCTGGCTGAGCCCCTTCACGCTCCTGCTTTCAGTTGCGCGATCACCGCATCGGCCACCTGGCTGGTCCCCACGGAGGTGGTGTCGTCGCGCCTCTCCTTCAGGTCGTAGGTGACGTTCTTGCCGTCCGCGATGACAGCGGCGATGGCGCCTTCGACTGCGTCAGCTGCAGCGGTCTCATTCAGATGGCGAAGCATGAGAACGCCCGACAGCATGACCGCCATCGGGTTCACCTTGTTGAGGCCCTTGTACTTCGGTGCGCTGCCATGGGTGGCTTCGAAAACGGCGCACGTGGTCCCGATGTTTGCGCCAGGCGCCAGGCCCAAGCCGCCGATCATTCCGGCGCCAAGGTCGGAGATGATGTCGCCGTACAGGTTCAGGCAGCACAGGATGTCGTATTCCTTCGGGCGCAGGACCAGTTGCATGCACATGTTGTCGACGATCCGGTCCTCGAACTCGATGTCCGGGTTGCGCTCGGCGACCCGGCGCGCGACGGCCAGGAACAGTCCGTCGGTGTGCTTCATGATGTTCGCCTTGTGCACGGCCGTCACTTTGCGGCGCCCGTTCTTTCGCGCGTAGTCGAAGGCGAACTCCACGATGCGCTCTGAACCGCTCACGGAAACTGGCTTGATGGAGAGACCGCTGTCGGGCCGGATCTTCTTCTTGGCGAGGGCCGAGATCTCTTTGATCAGGTGATCTGCGTCAGGCGTCCCGAGCTCGAACTCGATGCCGGCGTAGAGGTCTTCCGTGTTCTCCCGCACGATCACGAAATCGAGGTCATCGCGGAGGTTGCGAGCGCCCTTATAAGCCTTGACTGGGCGGACGAGCGCGTAAAGGTCCAGCTCCAGGCGCAGCGCGACGTTCACGCTCCGAAAACCACTCCCAATCGGGGTCGAGATAGGGCCCTTGAGGGCAACCTTGTTCTTGCGGATCGAGGCGAGCACATGCTCCGGCAGCGGTGTCCCGAACTCCTTGATGACGTTCTCGCCGGCCTGGTGGACGTCCCAGTCGAACAAGACGCCGCTGGCCTCCAGCACGCGAACCGTCGCGTCGCAGATCTCGGGTCCCACGCCGTCGCCAGGGATGAGGGTTACCGCGTGCCGTGCCACGCTAGGTGCTGCTACTTAGCTTTGAAATAGTCGGCGTTGATCTTGATGTAGTCACGCCACTGCTCCGGAACCTCGTCCTCGGGGAAGATGGCGTCCACAGGGCAGGGATCGACGCAAGCACCGCAGTCGATGCACTCGTCGGGGTCGATGAAGTACATCGTCGCGGCTTCGTCGGTGTGTATGCAGTCCACCGGACAGACCTCAACGCACGAGGCGTCTTTCACGCCCACACACGGTTGAACGATTACATAAGCCACGTCCGGCAAGGTTACCATGGCCCCCATATGCCCGAGAGTGAGCCCAAGCCGAGGCTGATCGAGCTAGTCGATCCAGGTGTCGGCCAGGGCTGGAAGGCCGTCCTCAAGAATGGGAAATCCGTCGTCATACATGAAATCCCGGTTCCGGCCGCCGAGGCTGCAGGTGCAGTTCCGCGCATCCAGAGGCTGTTCGACCACCGGCATCCTGCCCTCTCCCCCGTCCTCGCCTGGGGTACCGATCCGAACGGCCTATGGGTTGCGGTCGAACCCAATGAAGGAGTGCCGCTCGGCACCATCCTCTCGCGTGGACCGCTGACGCCGCCGGCGGCCGCGGCGCTCGGTGCTGCTCTGCTTTCGGGTGTGGCCGCGCTACACGAGGCAGGCATTGCAATGGGCGGCTTCGGCGCTGCGTCTGTCCGCGTCAACGGAAACGGCGAGGTCAGGCTGGCGGGACACCCGGCGGGCGCCGTTCGCGGCGCTCCCTCGCAGAGTGACCTTCGCGCTGACGTGCGTTCAAGCGGCATGGCGATCTGCGCAGCCTTCGGCGTCGACCCGGCGGGAGCACCCGCACCTCCGAACATTCCGCCGGGCCTGGTCGTGACGATGCGCTCGATGGCCAGCGGCGCAATGGGCCCTGCCGCCGACCGTGCGCAAGGCGCGCTTAGGGAGATGGCTTCGGCGCTGCTCGCGCCCGACCGCATGACAGCCTCGCAGGCCGAGCTGGCAACGCGCGCGGGCGGCCGCGAGATGCCATCGATCACGCCGTTCCTTCCGAAGACAGAAGGCCCTGCTGCGGACGCACCGGCACCACAGCCTCCACCTTTCGTGCCGACGTTTCCTCGGGAGGACACGCCGCTGCCCCGAGCGGCGGCGTCCTACGACCCCCCTCCTCGAGCGCCGGAGCCCGCGCCGCCAGGGCCTGCGATGCCCTCGGCATACGCGCCTTATTCGCCGCCGCCGGCGCCTCCCCAGGCTCCGCCCGAGGCGCCCCCGGCGCCGCCGGCGTTCGTCACCAGCCCGCCTGTGCCGCCACCTGCCGAAACGGCGCCACCTTCGCCGTTTGACACGACAGTGCCACCGCCGTCGGCTCCCACCGCCGCGCCATCGACATTCGGCACCAATGCCCCAGCGCCTGCGACTTGGGAGACCGCCGCTCCGGCGCCGCCGGAGCCGCCACCAGCCTCAGCGCCTTATGAGCCGCCGGCTGCCCCGGCTGCCCCGATGTACAAACCACCCTCAGCAACTCCAACCCCGGCTCCAACCCCGGCCGCTCCCGAGTCGACGTGGACGCCCATGGCGACGCCGGTGTGGACACCGACCGGGCCGGTGGCCGGCGCTCCTGTCGACTTCACGACCGAGACGGCTGCTCCAAAGCCGGCCACTGTGCCGCCTCCCACCGCTGCCCGCAGGCCGTCGGTCCCACCACAGAGCCGCGCTCCTCGCGAGCGGCCATCCTGGCTGATCCCGGCTGCCATCGCCGTGCTGGTACTGCTCCTGCTCGGCGGCGCCATCGGCATCTACCTCAAAACGCGGCCCTCATCGGGCCCCATCGCTCACGCCACGCCCAGCCCAAAGACATCGCCTAAGGCTTCGCCGAAGTCCTCACCCACGCCGACGAACACCGGAGGGACGTTGCCGGTGCCGACTTACGCGCCTGCGTCCGTCACTCCGGTGACCAGCGTCGCCTTCTGCATCCAAACTACTCACCCCTGCCAGGGAGTCAACGCGGTCGACTACACCAACTGCAAGCTGAACGCGCAATGCAAGGTGATGGTTGAGATGAAGTTCTCGACCCCCCAAAACGCCAGCGTTGGATACACCCTCAAATTCTTCGACCGCTGCACTGGCACGACCACCAACTTGCCGGGCACCAGCTTCAAGCCCACCGGCTTCACCCGTGTCGACCTCCTGAAGGTGGTCACTCTGCCAACGGGCGTCAAGTCCGGCGCGCTGGTCGCAGTTTCGAACAGCCCGGCGGTCGCAGCCTCGGCGCCCTTGCTCCTGGGCAGCGACACCTGCTAGACACGCCCCTCAACCTCCGCAACAACCTGGCTCGCCCAGAAGCCCAGGACCGAGCCGGGCTTATCTCCGATTTTCATTACGACGTGAGGCTCGATCTGACCACCGGCGACGAGACCTTCGGGTCGGACACCACTGTCACCTTTCGATGCAGCCGTCCGGGTTCGAGCACGTTCATCGAGTTCATCGGCCCTGCTGTGTCGAAGGCCGAGCTCAACGGCAATGCGTTGCCTGCAGGATCGTTCGACGGCGGCCGGCTTCAGCTCCCCAACCTCGCGCCCGACAACACGCTGACCGTGTCCTGCACCGCGAGCTACATGGATGACGGGACCGGGCTGCATCGGTTTCAGGACCCTGTCGACGACCGCGTCTACATACACAGCCAGTTCGCCAGCTACGACGCACACCGTGCGTTTGCGTGCTTCGACCAACCCGACCTGAAAGGGACTTACGCGTTCTCCGTCAAGGCTCCCGACGACTGGGTGGTGGTTTCAAACACGCCGGGCAAACGCGATGGATCGGTGTGGTCGTTTCCCACCACCAAGGTGATGTCGACGTACCTCGCCGCGATAGTGGCCGGCCATTATCACTCTGTCCACCAGGACCACCGCGGAATTGCGCTGGGCATCTATTGCCGCCAGTCGCTGATGAAGTACCTGGATCCTGACGAGATCTTCGAGGTCACTCGCCAGGGCCTCGACTACTTCGAAGAGCGGTTCGGCTATCCGTACGTGTTTGGCAAGTACGACCAGCTCTTTGTGCCGGAGTTCTCCGCCGGGGCGATGGAGAACGCGGGCTGCGTGACCTTCACGGAGCAGTATGTGTTCAGGTCGCGAGTGACAGAGGGGATGCGCATGCGCCGATGCGAAACCATCCTCCATGAGATGGCCCACATGTGGTTCGGCGACCTGGTGACCATGCGCTGGTGGGACGGCCTATGGCTCAACGAGACCTTTGCCACGTACATGGGCAATCTCGGCAACGTCGAGGCGACGCGCTTCAAAAGCACCTGGAACTGGTTCGCGATGAGCTACAAGGCAGAGGCCAAGGCGCAGGACCAGCTCCCCACCACCCACCCGATCGTCGCGGACATACCCGACGTCGAATCCGTGCTGCTCAATTTCGACGCCATCACGTATGAGAAGGGCGGGTCGGTGCTGAAGCAGCTTGTCGCGTGGGTCGGCGAGGATGCTTTCTTCCGCGGGGTCGAGGCCTACTTCAAGCGCCACGAATATGGCAACACCGAGCTCACCGACTTCCTCGCGCCCCTGGAGGAATCGTCAGGGCGCGACCTAAAGGCTTGGTCGCGTATGTGGCTCGAGGAAGCGGGAGTCAACACGATGAGCGCCAAGCTGAAGACGGAGGGCACGCGCATAAAGAGCGCAGCGCTCGTGCAGGCCGCGCCCAAGAATCATCCGACCCTGCGGCCGCATCGCCTTCGCATCGGGCTTTTCGACGTACAGGGCAATGCGCTCGTTCGACGGAGCTATGTGGAGCTTGACGTGCAGGGCGCCTCGACTCCTGTACCTCAGCTCGCGGGCGAGCAGGCACCCGACCTGATCCTTCTGAATGACGGCGACCTCACCTACACCAAGATCGCGCTGGACGAGCGGTCGCTCGCGACCCTCAAGACGCACCTCGCGGGCCTCGACGAGCCGGAGGCCCGGGCGATCCTCTGGGAGGCGCTGTGGGACATGGTTCGGGACGCTGAGCTGAGGACTGCCGAGTATGTGGAGATCTCGCTCGCGAACATGGACGTCGAGATCGACGCAGCGATCCTCGGCTCACTCATCGGCCGCATGTCGACAGCCATCCACACGTATGGCGATCCGCACAGGCGCGCGTCGCTCCGTGAGGGGGTCGCCCAGCGAGCGAAGGAGCGGATGTCGAGAGTCGCGCCTGCGAGCGACATGCAGCTCCTGTGGGCCACGGCTTTCATCGGCGCCGCCCGGCAGCGTGACGACGTGGCATGGGTGAAGGGGCTTCTGGATGGGAGCACGAAGCTTGACGGGTTGACCGTCGACTTCGGTGTCCGGTGGAGCACCATCAACGCCCTTGCGACGATCGGGGAGGCAAGCGAGGACCTGATCGCGGCGGAGCTTAAGCGAGACCCGACGGACCTGGGCCGCAGGGCGGCAGCTTCAGCGCGTGCGGCGCGGCCTGTGGCTGAGGCAAAAGCGGAGGCGTGGGCGGCGGTCACCGGCGACGACCTCTCACTGGCCATGAAGCGCGCCATCGCGTCCGGCTTTCATCGTGCCGACCAGGAGCAGCTGCTGAGCGCTTACGTCGAGCCGTTCTTCCAAAGCCTGCTGCCGATATGGGAGTCGAAGGTTATCGAGGAAGCCCTCCAGTTCGTCAAGTCGATGTACCCGGACATGGTGGTGACGAGAGCGGTGGTCGACCTCACCGACACATGGTTGAAAAAGGAGCTCCCCGGCCCGGTGAGGCGCTCCCTCCTCGAATCCCAGGACGACCTCAAACGAGTGTTGCGGGCTCGAGCGTTCAACCAAACCTGAACGCCCCCTCCGGCTGGCCCGGAGGGGACGTTCACTTAAGGCCGTACCGCAGGAATAGGTAATCCCCATGGCGGCGTGCGCTCAGGAGTTTGCTCCACGTGCCTTTAGCTGGCAGCAGCTCGACTCCTTCCACCATCCCGAACCTCTCCTCCTTGTCGCGCCCTGCCAGCACCGGCGAGACCGTGAGGAAGACCTCGTCGAGGAGGTTCGCCTCGATCATCTGGCCCACCACGTGCGGGCCACCCTCGGAGAGCAGGACCTCGTGGCCGCGCTCCCTGATCTCCTTGATGGTGTTGCCCATGTCGAGCACCTTCCCCTTCCCTATCACCACCAGGTCGCACGTCTTCGGCAGCTTCTCCCCTATCGCCTTCGCCCCCGCCGCAGTGGTCACTACAGTGGCTCCTCGCTTGAGGGCAGGGTGCGCAAAATCGATCTTTCCGCTTGCGGTCAGCACCACGAGCGCGGGTTCCGCGCTGCGCCCGAGACCGCTGCGCAGGGCGGTGAACTCAGTCGCCAGCTCGGGATAGACGTGCGCCGGCGTCCACAGGTGCCCTGGAGTCGCGCGGAGCGTACCCGCGCCGATCAGGACAGCGTCCGCGCAGGCGCGCAGCAAACCCATCAAAAAGCGATCCGCGGGGTACTTGCCGCTGATCACCGAGCCCGCTGATGGTTTGGAGCCGAGCGTAACGACGCCATCCACCGAAGAGACGAAGTTCGAGTAGACGACAGGCGTAGAAAAGCCCAGCCGCCCGTACACGTGCTTCAGATCGGCAGGCAGCGTGTACGCATGCGGGGCTTCCGCTTCGAACAGGATGTCGAAGGGCGCGAGCACTCAGTGGGACGGCTGATTGGCGGCCTGCAGGAACTCGGTGCGCAGCTGAGGATCCGACTCATAGTTCCCGCGCCAAAACGAGGTGAGCGTGCGCGAGTGCCCTTCGCGAACACCGCGCATCTGCGTGCAGAGGTGCATGGCGTTGAGGTGCACCGCCACACCGTGGGGCTGGAGCACACGCACCAGCTCATCGGCGATCTCGACACCCACCCGCTCCTGCACCGTGAAGCGGCGCGCGAACACCCTCACCAGCCTGGTCAGCTTCGAGATCCCGATGATCTCCTCGTGCGCGATGTAGCCGATGTAGGCATGCCCGTGGAAAGGCAGCGCATGATGCTCGCAAAGAGAAAAGAATTCGATGGGCCCCTCGATCACCTGCGCGATGCTGCAGTCCGGACCGCCACGGCACTCGGTGGGAAACGCCGTCAGGAGCTTGGGATCACCTTCGTACCCTGAGGTGGCGTCATAGAGAGCGCGCAGGAAACGTGTAGGGGTCGCCCGGGTTCCCGGCGTCTTGAGGTCCATTCCGAACGCGGTGAAGATCTCACTGGCGTAAACCTCGAACTTCTGCCACTGCTCGGGGCTGACGTGGCGCGGCCG
>DAIUFK010000058.1:8949-15022 GCA_036844615.1 Candidatus Dormiibacterota bacterium
CTCAGGCGTGGGCCGCGACCGTGCGTGACTGCTGGAGATTGGCCAGAGCCAGCGCGTCCTGCAACGTGCGGGTTCCCTTTAGCGCCACCAAGACGACCTCATTGGTGATCACACCCGATCGCCACACCACATAGAAGTACGTCCTGCCACTCTGGGTTGAGCTGTACGTGTGGCTCTCGTCGCCAAGACCCTTTGCAGAGGCCCAGCCGCCGGTGCTCCAGGATGCCATCAGCGCCTGGAGGACTGTCTTGCTGTCGGCCGCGCTTGGAGCGACGCTCGTTCCCGTAATGATCGATCGATTGAGCTGTGAATTCTTGAGTGTGACGGAGAGGCTGGACGACGAAGGCACACAAGCGGAGCACAGGGGAGTCGCATCGAACAGCCCCGCAACGTAGCCGGTCCTGAGGTCGGTCGGCTTGATGAGGATCGCGCGCAAGTTGACCTGCTTCGCCGATGGAGTTGGGGAAGGCGAGGGCAGCACTGGAGAAGGGGATGGCGACGACAGAATGCGAACCGCTGAGGGATGAGCGAAGACGATGCCGCCGACGAACGGTGCACCTACAACCGCTGCAAGGATCAAAACGACTGCGACGGCGATGTAGGCGACAAGCGTCCGCGTCGCCCTTGCCCGCGTGATGGCCGCAGCCGGCGCCCGAGAAATCGCTGCCTCGTGCACCGGCTCGGCAACCGCCGCCGGCGGCACGTTCCTCCCCAGGAGCTGATCAACCGCCAGCTCTAATTCCTCGGATGTGATCAGGCCGTCGCGCTGCAACCACGCTAGGGCGTGGATTCGCTCCTCAGGAGGCGTCACAGCCTGCGGGTCGCCACCGCTGTGGTTGGGCAGGGTCGGAAGGCCGAACTCGATCGCGTAGGGTGGCTGTGGGGCGTAAAGGCGCCAGATCGGCAGCACCCCATATTCGCTGTTGGGCAGGTTCTCCAATCCGCGCGCCTCGACGACGTCGAGGGGCATCGTCTTCCACGTGCGACGCGTGGGTGGGCGCGTCGACATGTCATCGCGGAAGAGCTCGTAGCCGACCAGATGGCGCTCCGCCTCGTCGAACTCAGGCGACTTCCACGCGAGGTCGATCAGGGGGCCGCGCGCCGTAGCGACGAGCTCCCGAACGCGGAGATCGAAAGATGCAGCCGTTTTCCTCGAACCCTCTCCGCGATGATGACCCGTGGCGCCGCCGAAGGCAACTGGGCGTCCCCATCCCCCGGCTGCGCCGGGTACTTCCCCGCAGGCGGGGAAGATATTCAGCTGTTCTTCAGGTCGATCACCAGGCGCGTGGGGTTGTCCAGGGTGTAGACGTGGTAGCACTGGCTCGAGGCGAGGCCGAGAGCCCACTGAACTGTGCCCTCGAAGTCTCCCACCTGGCGCGCCTCCAGCAACCCGGGGTAATTGGTCTTGATGTCGGTCGAGCCGCTGTACGACGTGTGCGCGTCAGCGCCCTTGATGACCACGAGGATGCCGTACCGGCCACTGAGCGTGACCTTGTCGCCAATCGCGTCGCGCGTAAAGGTCGTGCCTGTCTGAGGGCGCAGCTGGATGCTCTGCGGCTGGCCGTTCTTGAACTCGATGGTGATGCGGTCGTAGCCGGTGTGCGTGCCAGTGCGCACTGCATCGATGAATGCGGTCTGCGGCGGCTGGCTCATCGTCATGAGCGGCGACACCACGCAGGTGAAGCCCGGCGAAGGAGCAGCGCTCGGGTTGGGGGAGGGTGAAGGCAACGGAGCAGGGCACGTCGGAGTGCAAGGCGTCGGGCTCTTGGTCCCGAGGCCGCCGGGCGAGAGCGGCCCGCGGTTCAGCGGGTTGCCGACCAGGAGCACGCCGACGAGGACGACAGCGATCACTGCAGCCGCCAGGGCGGCGATCCAGACTGGGCCACGATGCTCGGGGGCCTCGGCCAGGGCCGCGCGGACGCGGTCGGACATAGCGGGGCTGGACGACCCGCTGATCGAGTCGAACGCGTCGCCGATCTCGCGGCGGAAATCTTCGCGGGTCATTTCAGAACACCTCCTCGAGGGTCAGGTCCGATCGCAGCTTGCGAGCTGCTCGATAAATTCGGGATTTGGCGGCGGAGGGCGAGAGCCCGAGCGTGCGGGCCACCTCTTCGAGAGGCAGGTCGAGGTAGAAATGGAGAACCAACGGGAGTCGCTCGCCGGGGCTCAGCCGCAGCAGCGCGGTCTTCAGGTCGGTCGAGGCCGCGTCGAAGTGATCGCCGACCACCTGCAGCGGGCGAACCTCCGCCACCTTGGTCACCGACCACCAGTGCTGGCGCCGCACCATGCGGCACTCGTTGGCGACGATGGAAAGGAACCACGATCGCAATGAGCCGGCATCGCCGCGGAGCTGGCCCAGCTTTCGCCATGCTTTGATCGAGGCCTCCTGGACCGCATCCTCGGCGGTGGAGCGGTCGGCCAGCATCACCGCCGCCAGGCGGTATGCAGGGTCGAGCAGAGGCTCGATGAGCGTGGCGAAAGCCTGTGCATCGCCCCCTGCCGCGCGGGCCATGATCTGAGGCCGCTGCTCCATCACAACACCAATCATGTCTTGACCATTGGATGCACGAACCGATCGTTTGGTTGCAGGAGGAGGGGCTCCGAGCCTGGGTCACCCCCTCCCCGCGAAGCGGGGAGGATTCGGCTGCATATCCTCCCCACTTGTGGGGAGGTGGCGGGCCGGGCCCGCCGGAGGGGGCGCTCCAACCAGTACCCTCGATCAGTAAGAGTCAATGTGCGAAACCTGACCGGGCTCCTGGCCGCCGCTTTGTTGGTGAGCGCGTGCTCGACCTCCGCGCCGCCCATTGCGCACTTCTCGCCTTTGCCGACGCCTTCACCCTCCCCCACTCCGACCCTCTCGACGCCAACCCCAACCCTTGCCACACCGAGCGGGCCCAGCGCCAACAACAGAGCCTTCAAGTTCACGAAGATCGCGGGGGGCTTGGGGGATCCCGTCTACGTCACCGGCGCCGGAGACGGTTCCGGACGGCTCTTCATCGTCGAGCAGGTCGGCCGTATCCGCGTCGTGAAGAACAGCGTCCTCCTCCCGACACCGTTTCTCGACATCCGCTCGCTCGTGATAGCCGGCGGTGAGCGCGGACTCCTCAGTGTCGCGTTCCATCCGGACTTCAAGACGAACGGAGTCTTCATCGTCGACTACACGCGCTCGTCGACCAACGTCGGCGACACTGTCATCGCGCGGTATCGAGCGGCGCCGCTCGCCGACGTCGCCGATCGCACATCAGGACAGACGCTGCTGACCATCCATCAGCCACAGGCCAACCACAACGGAGGCCTCGTCAAGTTCGGCCCCGACGGCCTGCTTTACATCGGAATGGGCGATGGCGGCGCGGGCGGCGACGTCGGCACCGGCCACGCGCCCCAGGGCAACGGCCAGAGCCTCACCACCCTCCTTGGGAAGCTGCTTCGAATCCAGGTGGGCGCGACAGGGCCTTACACCGTGCCGTCGGGCAATCCCAACCTTGGCGCGGGCACGCGGCGCGAGATCTGGGCCTACGGCCTGCGCAACCCGTGGCGGTTCAGCTTCGACCGGGCCACTGGCGATCTCTTCATCGGTGATGTTGGGCAGAACGCCTGGGAGGAGATCGACTTCCAATCCAGAACGGCGGCAGGCGGGGCGAACTACGGCTGGCCATTCTGGGAGGCGACACACCGCTATCGGTTGGGGCCGACGCGAGCCGGCGATATGAAACCGATCACCGAGTACTCGCACGTCGGCGGCCAATGCTCGGTGACTGGCGGCTATGTCTACCGCGGAGCGAGGATCCCGGCGCTGTCCGGTTTCTACATCTTCGGGGACTACTGCACGGGCCGCCTCTGGACTCTTGTCAGGTTCGGCGGGCGCTGGAGGGTCTCAAACCTCCGCGACACCGCCTACTTGATCTCATCTTTCGGCGAGGACGACTCCGGCGAGCTCTACCTTGTCGACCACAGCGGCACGGTGTACCGCTTCGACCCCGCCTAGAGGGTCAGGGCTCGTGAGGTTGCCGGGGTTTTTTGGAGCGTCCAACTGGGCACCTGCGTTTGCAGGGTGCCAGTCACGGGACGCCGACCTAAGCTTGGGCACGTGGCCGCCTCGACATAGTGTGCTGGTACTTCTTTCCGCTCTTTCCGCCGATTGCTCACAGCGACTGCAGCTTCTCTGGTTCCTTTTCACTCAACGGTGGCTGGTGTTTTGTCGCCTTGGTCGTCTTCGTGATATCCCTAACGACCTAACCGCCGCGCTCGCGGTTCGCCGTCGGTCTGTTCGGACAGGTTCCGCAAGGAGGCACAACCCGCGGCTTATTGGTTTGCAGGACGGCACGGTCCACGCAGAACGTGCCATCCAGCCAACCTGCTAGCCCGCGGGTTGAGTGGGCGCCAGTGGAATATCGAGCGGCTTCTACGCGACCGTTGGCGCCTTCTCTCGCTCATTGCGGTGCTGGCCCTGGCTTTGCGCAACGTCTTCGCCCTCGACTCCGTGCCACGTGGCTTCTTTCAGGACGAAGCCGCGGTCGGCTACGACGGCTGGGCCATCGCCCACTACGGGACCGACGAGCACGGAGCGCACCTGCCTCTCTTCTTTGAATCCTTTGAGGATTACAAGAACCCGATCTACATTTACTCGGTCGCCGCGGTCACTCGCTTTCTGCCCTTGACGGTCGCGACCACCCGGCTCCCCGCCGCGGTCTTCGGAGCTCTAACTGTGCTCGCGTTGGCGGCAGCAGCTTGGAAGGTGACCAGGTCGTACACCGTCACTTCGCTGACTTTTTTGATTGCCGCGATGACACCGTGGCTCATGTTGGAGAGTCGCGTGGCCTTTGAGGTGATCTCGCTCGTCTTCGCAATCAGCGCAGCGCTCTACTTTCTGGCCGCGGCGCAAACCTCACGTCCACGGCTGAATTACCTGCTTGCCGGCTTCTCCTTGATGTTGGGGACGTTTACCTACACGCCGGCACGGTTGCAGATCGCTGTCTTTGCCCTCGTCCTGTGTGCCAGCTTTGGCCTGCCGTGGCGCAGGTTCTCGTCGTGGTGGTTGGCACTCATCCCCGTCGCCCTCGGCTATGTGGTTCTAATCGTCTGGGGCGCCGGCCATCCTGGAGCACTCACCGGACGGTTCGAGCGCATCGGCATCCTCAACGACGCCAACCCGCTGGTCGCTCTTGGCCATTTCATCGTGCTCTATCTCACGTACATCCCTTCGCCGGAGTTTCTGCTCGCCTGGGGCGACTTCAACTGGCGCCACAACATCCACTTCGGCGGGATGCTGCTTGTGGTCGCAGTGCCGCTGTTGCTGATTGGCGTTCTAGCGTGCGCGCGACGTTTCAGTGAGCCATTCCCGCGATTTGTGCTCTTGGGATTCTTTGCGTCGCCCTTTGCTGCCGCACTCACGTCGCAAGCAACACCCCACGCGTTGCGAGCCGCTTCCATGTTGCCGTTCTGTGTTGTCTTGATGATCTACGGGGTACAAGCCCTGCTGGCTGCTAAACGCAGCGTGCAGCAGAGAAAGCGCATCGCGGTTTGGGGGACGCTGGCGCTGCTCCTCAATGGAATTGGCGCCAACGTCTGGTTGTTTACCGCGTACCCGGCGTTGGCCGCAGGCTCCTTTCAGGACGGCGCCATCACCGCATTGGAGGTCGGCCATCGCGTCGCAGGCCAGCACACGATGTACATCACCGACGGCGCGGGGATTAACTACTCGTTTCCTCTCTTTGTCTTTCAGCCACCGCCACCATCAGCCCCGAACGCGAATAACGTGAACGATCTGCTCGCATCAGTGCACGTCGTCCGACTGGGCGCCGGCACGAGCGCCGCCCTCCAACCAGGGGACGTCCTGGTGGCATCACCAAAGGATCAAGCACCGCAATCAGCGACGCTCATCTTTAGCAACGACTGGCTTCGCGTATACGAAGTGTCCTGACCGAGTCCGCTATGTTCTGAGACAGGCTACAAACTGATCCTCACCTAAACTTTCCTCAACGGACAGGTGGCCGAGTCCGGTCGAAGGCGCGGCACTGGAAATGCCGTACAGCCGCAAGGCTGTCTTGGGTTCAAATCCCAACCTGTCCGCCAC
>DAIUFK010000059.1:0-14395 GCA_036844615.1 Candidatus Dormiibacterota bacterium
CGGATCATCCTGCGTCCGGAGCAGCGCCGGCTGGCGGGGATCGAGTCCCCATCGTCGGTGGTGGTCATCGGGAGCGGGTCCCGGGTGGAAATCTGGCAAGAGGACCGATGGGACAGCTACAGCGCAGACGCGCAAGGGCGCTTTACCGAATCCGCTGACAGGGTGATCTCAGGCCGCTGAGCCCGCACCAACCCGCACTTTCACAAGAGGTAATAGAGCTGCTTCAGCCCGGACCGGGCGCAGTCGCGATCGACTGCACGGTCGGGCAGGCGGGCCACGCCCGCCTGATCCTGGAGAGAATCATTCCTGGCGGCCGGCTGCTCGGGATCGACCGCGATCCCGCCGCTGTCAAAGCCGCGCAGGCGGCGCTGGCCCAGTTTGGGGCCTCTGCCGAAATGGCCCACGGACGCTTCGCCGACCTCGGCGCAATTGCCGAAAGAGCCGGCTTCAATCAGGCCGATCTGATCCTCTTCGACTTCGGAATCTCCAGCACCCAGCTCGACGCCCCCGAGCGCGGATTCAGCTTCCGCGGCGACGGACCGCTCGACATGCGCATGGATGTAACCTCGGAGCTCACCGCCGAACGGATTGTCAACACGTTCGAGCCCTCTGAGATCGAGCGCATCATTCGGAGCTACGGCGAAGAGCGATGGGCGCGCAGGATCGCTCAGTTCATAGTGGCGCGGCGCCCTCTGCGCACTACCCGCGACCTCGCCTCTGCGGTGGAGGCCGCGATCCCAAGGAAGGCCTGGCCACGCGACATCAACGTCGCGACCAGGACGTTTCAGGGCCTGCGGATAGCCGTCAACAACGAGCTCGACGAGATCGAGGCAGGACTGCAAGCAGCTCTTTCAACACTCAAACCCGGTGGTCGTATGGCGACGATCAGCTTCCATTCCTTGGAAGACCGCTTGGTGAAGTCATTCTTCAACGTCGAGTCCAAAGACTGCATCTGCCCACCCCAGCAGCCAGTCTGCACCTGCGGCCACCGGGCAACCCTTCGCATCATCACCCGCCGCCCAGTCCGCCCCTCCGAAGAGGAGGTGGCGGCCAACCCCCGCGCCAGGTCGGCGCGACTGCGGGTGGCGCAAAAGCTCTAAGCAGCGTTCCCTCCTCACCAAGTCCTGGTGGCCGGTCTAACCCCTCCGGCTACCAGGCACCACCCAATCAAATTTCTACCCATACGTCGAAGCAACAGATGAAGCACACGTCCAGGCAACAAATGAGGCACACGTTTTGATATCAACCCGAATACTGACTCGGCGCCGCCTTGGCGCCGCAGGCGCGCAGCACGTGCCCGCGCGGCGCCGTCGACGCACGCGTGGCTTCGTGCAGGTGGCGAGCAACGTCGCCGCCGAGCGCCTGCACCTCAATGCGTTCGGCCATGCCTACCTTGGCCTCGGCGCAGTGGTCATCGGAGTGCTCTTCTACCTCGCGCTTGCCGCCCAGATCACGCAATCGTCCTATGAGATCGCGCGCCTACAGGCCCAGCAGAGCCAGCTCCTCGCGGAGCAGGACCAGCTGCGCTACCAGGAGGTCACACAGCACGCGCCTGCCCAGGTCGAGCAGTCCGCCGCGCAGAGCGGGATGCAGCTGAAGACGCCAAACAAATATGTGGTGAGCCAGCCTGTGGCGATCGACCTGCAGGCGCCGATCGGCGCCTCCCCCAGCGACTCCACCCCTCTCTGGCAGCGCATGGTGGCTGCTGTGGTCGAGAAGGTGGTGGGCGCTCACGACGTGATGGCCGCCACCCGCTGATGGCTTTGGGGGCGCTAGGTTTCAGGCCCCTCGGACGTCTCGAGCGCGCGACCTCGCCCCGGCTGCGGATCTTCGCGATGCTTGTGGCAGCGCTTCTGCTTTCCTCGGTGGTGTGGACGCGTCTTGCTTACTGGCAGGTGCTCCGCCACGGCCAGCTCGCGCAGCAGGCTGCCGCTCAATACCGCGAGGTGGTGGAGCTTCCCGCGACCCGGGGAGTGATCTTCGACCGCAACCTGACGCAGCTGGTGGTCAACACCACCGTCTACTCGGCCTTCGTCTCGCCCGACCAGGTGCCTGTCGGGCAGCGCGACCAGGTGGCGGGCGCGCTTTCGTCGGTGCTCGGCGTGGACCGGAACACCATCGCGCAGACGCTTGCCTCAGGCCGCAAGTTCGCGTACGTCCTGCGCCGGTTCTCCAAGGACAAGGCCGACCACCTGCGCCTGATGAAGCTGCCAGGCGTAGGGCTGGAAGAGGAGCAGCAGCGTTCCTACCTGCCAGGCATCGCGGCAAGCTCTTCGCTCGCGGCGAACCTGCTCGGCTTCGTCAACTACGCAGGCGACGGGACGTACGGTCTCGAATCGCATTACCAGGCGGCGCTCTCCGGCACCCCTGGCTATATCTCCAGCTACAGGGACCTCGCCAACAACGAGATAGTTCTCGGCTCTCACACGCACAAGGACCCAGTCCCCGGCGTGAACCTCGTGACATCGCTCGACGCCAACATCCAGTTCGCTGCAGAGCAGGCGCTGGCCGCCGGCGTCAAAAAGGCGAGGGCAGAAAGCGGAAGCGTGCTGATCATGGACCCCAAGACAGGCGGCATCGTCGCGTGGGCCGATTACCCGAGCTACAACGCCAACGCCTTCAACACCACGCCTGTCGCGCATTTCAAAGACAACGTGTTGAGCTACCTCTACGAGCCCGGCTCGGTGATGAAGGTGGTCACCCTGTCGGGGGCTCTTGACGTTGGCAAGATCAAGCCGAACACCGTTATCGACGATCCTGGCGCGCTATACATAGGCGGCTACCGGATCGCCGACTGGGACGGCGCCAACCACGGAAAGATCACTTACACCTACGTCCTCGAACACTCCCTCAACGTTGGCGCGATGAAGGCGATGCTGGCCGAAGGCCACAAGAACTTCTACAACTACCTGCAGAGCTTTGGGTTGACCCAGCCCAGCGGAGTCGACGTCGCGGGAGAGACCTCCCTGCCTCCTCCGTCCGCAGCCAAGATGGCCGACTCGCAGTACGCGACCTCCGCGTTCGGCCAGGGCATCGACGTCAACATGGTGCAGATGCTTTCGGCGATCAACGTGATCGCCAACGGGGGCAAGTACGCGCCCGCACACGTGGTCGAGCGGATCGGCAACCAGATCAACCCGGTGATGCTCGCCCCGCAGCGACAGGTCATCAGCCCGGCCACCGCCAAGCAGATGACGGCGATGATGCAATCGGTGGTCCAACACGGCTCCGGCTGGACCTCGCGGGTCCCCGGCTTCGAGCTCGACCAGGGTGGCAAGACGGGGACCTCGCAGATCCCGGTCAAGGGCAAGTACACGCAGAAGGTGTGGGCGTCATTTGTCGGCTTTCTGCCCGCGGCACACCCGCGCTTCACGATGATCGTCGTCATCCGCAAGCCGAACGTCCCCGGCAGCGACCAGGACTGGACCCTCAATGACGGCTACTTCACCGCGGCGCCGGTCTGGCAGAAGATCGCCCAGACGATGGTCGTCGACTGGCACATCACCCCGGAGCACCGTTAAACCCGCCACAGTTGCCGCCGCACCGTGCCTGCTCGCGGCGTGGATCGTTACAAACTTAAGTAGATGCGACTGACACTCCTCGAGATACTTGGGGCGACCGGCGGCGGGCAGATCGGAGGCACCTTCGTCGGCAACGCCTTCTCGACCTTTCACACCGATTCCCGCGAGGTGGTCCAGGGCGGCGTCTTCTTCGCGCTCAAGGGGGCCGAGATGGACGGCCACGACTTCGTCCCCGACGCCATCGAACGCGGCGCGGGGATGCTCATCGTCGAGCGGCGGATGGAGTCGGTTCCGGGAGTGGGCCAGGTCCTGGTCGGCAGCACGTGGGGTGCGCTGTACTCACTCGCCCGCTTTGCGGCCGACAAGGTGCGACCACTTGTCGTGGCGATTACCGGAAGCAACGGCAAGACCTCGACGAAGGAGATGCTGGCCGCCGCCCTCGGCCGCCGGTACAACGTCCTGCACACATCGGGAAACCTGAACACCGAGACCGGCGTGCCGCTCACCATGCTTTGCCTCGAGGCCGAGCACACGGCCCTCGTGCTGGAGATGGGGATGCAAAAGCCCGGCGACATCGGCCGCCTGGTGGAGCTGGCGCAACCGGCGATCGGCATCATCACCAACATCGGCGTCGTGCACATCGAGTTCTTCGCCTCGCAGGACGAGCTTGCAACAAGCAAGGGCGAGCTGGTCAAGGGATTGCCGGAGTCAGGGCTCGCTGTGCTCAATGCCGACGACGAGTACTTCGAGCTCCTGGCGGGCATGACGCCCGCCGGGGTGGTCAGCTTTGGGTTTGCGGGCGGCGACTACCGCGCCGACAACTATCACGCCCTGCCCGAGGGCGGATCGACGTTCTCGGTGCGTGGCATTGATGTGCGTCTTGGGCTCGAGGGTCGTCACCAAGCGATGAACGCGGTGGCGGCGCTCGCTGCCGCCGACTTCGCAGGCGTGCCTCTGGAGGTCGGCGCCGAATCGCTTGCGGAGGTCGCCGTCGATCACCGCCTTCAAGAAATCAAGGCGCCCGCCGGCTTCGTGGTCGTCGACGACGCTTACAACGCGAGCCCGGAGTCGATGCTCGCTGCCTTCGCGGCGATGAGCGATCGACCACGTGGTGGACGGCTGCTTGCGGTTCTCGGCGAGATGCGAGAGCTTGGCGCGCTTGCCGACGAATCGCACCGAGTGGTCGGCCTGCATGCTGCCAAGGTGTTCGATGCGGTCTGCGTGATCGATGGCGAGCGCGCGCGGATTCTTGCGGAGGCGGCTGGAGGCGAGATCGTTCCCAACAAGGCCGAGGCTGTCCTGTGGGTGCGGCGGAACGCGGTTGAAGGCGACCGCGTCCTGGTCAAGGGATCGCACGGCATCCGCCTCGACGAAGTCGTCAAAGAGCTGACAAGGTGAGCATCTTTTCGGCGATCACCTTCGTGGGAGTGCTGGCTCTCGCGCTGGTCCTCTATCCATTTCTGATCCGCGCGCTGCGGCGCTGGAAATCTGGCCAGGTGATCCAGGCCGAGCTGCCCGACAGCCACCAGAAAAAGGCGGGGACGCCGACGGGCGGCGGGATCCTGTTCGCCGCACTCGGGATCGTCGCCGGCGTGCTCGCGACGATCGCCGGACACGCAGGCGCGCTGCCGGCGACAGCCGGCCTGCTCGTGGGGGGCCTCATCGGTTTCGCCGACGACCGCAGCAAGCTCCAGGTCGGCACGCGAGGCATTCCCGCCCGCCTAAAGTTCCCTGTCCAGGTCCTGCTGGCGATCCCTGTCGCATGGCTTGCAACTGCGCAGGGCGCATCGCACCAGCTTTTCCTGCCGGTGACGCCGTGGGTGATTTTTCCACTTGCGGTGCTGGCGATCGTCGGCACCGCCAACGCAGTCAATCTCACCGACGGGATGGATGGCCTGGCGGGCGGGCTATCGCTTATCGCCTTCGCGGCGATCGTGCTGCTGCTGCCCGGCGCGCCGGCCGGTGAGAAGGCGGTGGCGATCACGCTGTGCGGCGCGCTCGTCGCCTTTCTCGTTTTCAATCGCTACCCCGCGCGCCTCTTCATGGGGGACACCGGTTCGCTCGCGATCGGGTTCGCGCTCGCTGCGATGGCGGTGCAGCAGGGACTGATTGTCTTGCTGCCGCTCATCGGCCTGGTGTTTGTGCTGGAGACGCTGTCTGTCATCATTCAGGTGGCTTACTTCAAAGCCAGCGGCGGCCGCAGAGTTTTCAAGATGACCCCGATCCACTACACGTTCCACCACGAGGGTTGGTCTGAGAATCGCATCGCGCTCTCCTTTTGGGGCGCGGGGCTCCTCTCGGCTCTGGCCGCTTTCGGGGTGGCGCGGCTGGTCAGTTGACCACCATCGCCCTGGTCGTCGGGGCGGCGCGCAGCGGGGTTGCCCTCGCCAACCACCTCACGGGCAAGGGCGAGCGAGTCAGGGTCGTGGACCGCAGGTCCGAGATCGACCTCGAGGAGACAATCGCGCAGCTCCCGGCGTCGGCAGACCTGCGGCTTGGCGGCTATGACGAGAGCGTTCTCGAGGGCGTGGACGTGGTGTACGCGAGCCCCGGTGTGCCCTGGGACTCCGAGCTGTTGAAACAGGCTCGCGAGCGCCGCATCGCGGTCTCCAGCGAGATCGACCTCTTTCTGCGGCTTTGTCCAGGCACGGTGGTCGGCATCACCGGCACCAACGGCAAGACCACGACGACTGCGCTGACCGGCGCCGTCCTCGCCACGGGAGACAGGCCGGTGATCGTCGGCGGCAACATCGGCGACACGGTCCTCGACCGCCTTGATGAGATCACGCCAAGACACTGGGTAGTGCTGGAGCTGTCGAGCTTTCAGCTCGAATCGGTCGAGCGGCCGCACCTGCACGTCGGCGTGATCCTGAACATCACGCCAGACCATCTCGACCGCCACGGCAGCTTCGAGCGATACGTGGACCTGAAGGCCCGCGCCATCGAGTTCGCGGGAGCCGACGATTTCGCTGTCCTCAACGGCCGCGACGCGGCCACCCGCCGGCTCGCTGAACGCACGCGCGCCCACGTGGTGTGGTTCGACCAGCACCGACCCTTGCCGCCGATGCCGCTGCCCGGCCGGCACAACATGGAGAACGCCCTCGCGGCGGCAGCTGTCGGGAGGATCACCGGCCTTTCCGACGACGCCATCGACGCTGCGGTTCGCGCTTTCAAGGGCGTTGAGCATCGCCTCGAGCTCGTCGGCGAATGGGAGGGCGTGCGCTGGTACAACGACTCCAAGGCCACCAACCCCGACGCGGGTCGCGTGGCGCTCAGCGCCTTTCCCAACACGCCCGTAGTCCTCATCGCCGGCGGCTACGGCAGCGGCTTCGAGCTCGGCGATTGGCTGGCGGACGTGCTCGCCAACGTCGAAGCAGTGGTCCTGATCGGGGCCTCCGCCGACCTCCTCGCCGACGGCCTTCGCAACCACCCGAAGGTGGTTCGCGCAGCCGACATCGATGAGGCCGTTGAGCTGGCGGGAGGCCTTGCGCGACCTGGCGGGGTGGTGCTTCTCAGTCCCGCCTACAAGAGCTTCGACATGTTCAAGGATTACGAGGACAGGGGACGTCGGTTCAAGGCAGCGGTCCAGGCCAGGTTCGGGTCATGAGCACTGGAACGCGCGAGGAGCGCCAGCCGGACCGCCTGCTCCTGTTCACGACGGTCTTCCTGTGCGGGGCAGGCCTGGTCATGGTGACCAGCGCGAGCGTCGCGTTCGCGTACACGCAGAAGGAGTCGGCTTTCTACTACGCCGAGCGCCAGGCGGTCTGGCTGGTCATCGGCTTTGCAGCCCTTTTCGTGCTCAGCCGCATCGATTACAGGCGCCTGCGCCCCCTGGCGCCGGCGGGTGCGGTGGCGGTGGCGGTGTTGATGATCCTGGTGCTCGTTCCGCACCTTGGCGTGACTGTCAATGGCGCACGGCGCTGGTTCGACGCGGGGCCGCTCGGCACCTTCCAGCCGTCGGAGCTTGGCAAGCTCGCATTCGCCGTGTTCATCGCCCACTGGATCGACCGCAACGCCAAGAGCATAGGGACGTTCCAGAGAGGGCTCGTCCCAATTGCAGCGATGCTCGCCGGCGTGCTCGCGCTGCTGATGCTCGAGAAGGACGTGGGCACCTCGATAGTCATGGTCGGGATCGTCCTGAGCGCCTACTGGGCAGGCGGCGGTCGCTTCCGCCACATCGTGCTGCTCGTCGCGATGCTCGGCCTGGGGCTGATCGCCGTCACCCTTTTCGAGCAGTACCGCTTCGCGCGTCTCGTCTCTTTCAGGGATCCGTTTTCCGATCCGCTGGGCGCCGGCTTTCAATCAACCCAGGCGCTGTACGGACTTGGCTCAGGCGGCTTCTTCGGGGTAGGCATCGGCAACTCGGTCGAGAAGTACGGGTGGCTGCCGGAGGCTCACACGGACTTCATCTTCGCCATCATCGGCGAGGAGACAGGGCTTGCCGGCACCACACTTGTCATGTTGGGCTTCCTATGCTTTGCGCTTCGCGGTTATCGTGCGGCGCTGCGCGCACCCGATCGGTTCGGGGTCGTGCTGGCGGTCGGGATCACGACGTGGATCGCCTTCGAAGCGCTCCTCAACATGGCGACGGTGACCAACACCCTGCCGATCGCCGGCGTGCCGCTGCCGTTCTTCAGCTATGGAGGCACTGCGCTCGCCACGACGCTGGCGGCGGTAGGCGTCCTGCTCAGCATCGCGCGGCGAGGGAGTAGCGCGTCCACGGGAGTAAATAGGAGAACCAATGCGCCTTTTGATAGCGGGCGGCGGGACCGGAGGGCACCTCTATCCGGCGCTCGCGGTCGCGCGAGCCTTTCGCGCTGAGGAACCTGACGGTGCAGTCCTGCTGGTCGGGCGCGCCGGAGGGCCCGAAGAGCGTTTGGTGCCTGCCGCCGGCTTCGAGCTGGCGACGGTCAGCGTGCGCGGATTGGACCGCGACGCGGTGTGGAAGAACGTCGCGCTGCCTGCCATCATCCCGGCGGCCCTGCGCGCCGGCCTTCGCATCGTCGACGGCTTCAAGCCCGACATCGTCCTCGGCATGGGCGGTTATGTGATGGCGCCCGCTGTTGCCGCCGCTCGCATCCGGCACATTCCCTACGTGCTTCACGAGAAGGACGTGCGCCCGGGCCTCGCCACGCGCATCTTTGCGGGCTCGGCAGCCGCGATCTGCACGACGCTCCCCGGAACCGAAAAACGCCTACAAGCAAAGCGTGTTGTCATGACAGGGGTTCCGCTTCGCGATGGATTCGCGCGGCGCACGCCTGCAGTGCCTCCTCGCCACCTGCTCATCACTGGCGGCAGCCAGGGCGCCCGCAACCTCAACCAGGCAGTGTGGGGAGCGCTCGATGCGCTGTGCGAGCGCTTCCAGGAGGTGGTGCACGTCGCGGGGCAACAGGGAGCCGAAGGGATCGTGAGCCATCAGCGTCCGGGTTATCGCGGTCTCGCATTCGTCGACGACATGGCGTCGTTGATGGGCAGCGCCGACCTCGTCGTCAGCAGAGCCGGCGTGGGAACCATCGCCGAGCTGGCTGCGGTCGGGCTGCCGATGGTGCTCGTGCCAGGCACGTTCGGCGGCGGCCACCAGGAGGAGAATGCCGCCGCCATGGTGGCCGCCGGCGCCGCTGTCAGCATCGGCGATGCCAAGCTGACGCCCGAGAGCCTGCTCGCCACGCTTGACGGCCTCACCGCGGATCGGCTTCGCGCCATGGCGAAGGCCGCGGCCGCAGCGGGCCGCCGGGATGCCGCGCAGCGCGTGCTGGGCGTTCTCAAAGAGGTCTTGAACAGATGAAGGTCCACCTGATGGGCATCGGCGGCGCGGGGGTCTCCGCGCTCGCGCGGGTCCTCGCGGCTCGCGGCGACGAGGTCAGCGGATGCGACCTGAGGGCCTCTGACACCACTGCTCAGCTCGAAGACGAAGGCATCCGCGTGGATCTCGGGCACGACCCCGAGCACGTGCTTTTCAAGGACCTCCTCGTGTACAGCGGCGCCATCAAGTCGTCGCCAGAGCTCGAAGCGGCGCGCGCGATGGGGGTCAAGGTCCTCACTCGCGCCGAGCTGCTCGCGGAGCTCATCGCGGAGCGCGAGTCGATCGCCGTCGGTGGCAGCGCGGGCAAGACCACTGTCACCTACATGCTCGGGCACATCCTGACCGAGGCAGGCTTCGACCCGACGGTCCTCGTCGGCGACGGTTCCAGCTCGCGCGCGGGTCGCTCGCAGTGGCTGGTGGCTGAGGTCGACGAGTCCGATGGCAGCCTTGTCCTCCACCATCCAAAGCGGGCGATCATCACCAACATCGAGCTGGACCACACCGACCATTTCAAGGACGTGGGGGCGGTTCGCGATCTCTTCGCCGAGTTCGTCGCGGGCCTGCCGGCAGACGGCCTCGTGGTGTTGTGCGCCGATGACGAGCGGGCTCGATCCCTCGAGTCGCCCGCAAGGCGCGTCACCTATGGCTTCAGCGAGCACGCCGACTACCGGTGCGATGAGGGACGGCCTTTCGCCATCCACCACAACGGCCGCGAGCTTGGCAGGGTCAACCTGCGGCAACCCGGCAGGCACAACGTGCAGAACGCGACAGGCGCCGCAGCGATGGCGCTCGAGTGTGGGCTGAGCTTCTCGGACGTCGCGGGTGCGCTGCAGCGATTCCCCGGAGCCCACCGCCGGCTCGAGTTCATCGGAGTCTTCCAGGGCGCTGCAGTCTATGACGATTACGGGCACCATCCGACCAAGGTGCGAGCCACCCTCCAGGCGGCTCGCGAGCTTCGCCACCGGCGCCTCATCGTCGTCTTCCAGCCGCACCGTTACTCGCGTCTCAGCGCCTTCATGCGCGACTTCTCGCGAGCGTTCACCGCCGCGGACAAGGTGCTGTTGCTCGACGTGTACTCGGCAGGCGAGGACAATCCGACGGGCGTACAGGCGAGCGACCTTGCAAACCTCCTTCCCAACGGCTCGTACGTGGGCGATTTCGAAGGCGCGCGCCAGGCGCTCGAGGGCCTGGTCGGGCCTGACGACCTTCTTCTGTTGATGGGCGCGGGTGATATCCGCAAGCTGGGCGATGAACTGGCGCAGCGCGTCTAACCTCGCCTGGCTGCGCGGCCTCTCCGGAGTGACGGAGAAAGAGCCGCTCGCCACGCGCACGTCGTTTGGGATCGGCGGCCCTGCTGATTTCTTCGTCGAGCTTGGTCGGGTCGAGGCGATCGAGAAAGTGTTGGCCGGCTGCCACGAGCGCGGCATCCCGTACCTGCTCCTCGGCGCCGGCACCAACCTGCTGGTCGCCGATGCGGGGGTTGAAGGCCTCGTCGTGCGCGTGGTCACCCGCGAGCACCACGTCGAAGGCACCAAGTTGCGCGCCGCCGCGGGCTTGAAGATGATGCGGCTCGCGCGCATCGCCGCCGACTCCGGCCTCCGCGGTTTCGAGTTTGCCATCGGCGTGCCGGGAACTGTGGGCGGCGCCGTGTACCAAAACGCGGGTTGCTGGGGCAAGGAGCTGCGCGAGGTCCTTGTCGAAGCCTGCGGCTTCGTGCCCGGCGCGGGCGTCCAGAAATGGAGTCCTGCCGACCTGAAGCTCGGCTACCGCACATCCGCGCTTCGCGATGGAGCTCTCAAGGGCGCGCTGGTCGTGGAGGCAACCATCCAGCTGCACCGCGGCGACGGGGAGGAGGCGAAGACGCTGATGGCGAAGCTGACGAGGGAGCGGAACGAGACGCAGCCAATCAAGACCAAGAACTGCGGCAGCGTTTTCAAGAACCCGCCGGGCGACTCCGCGGGGAGGCTTGTTCAGGCCGCCGGATTGAAAGGCATTCGCGAGGGCGCCGCCGTCATCTCGCAGCTGCACGGCAACTTCATAGTCAACGAGGGAGGAGCGACCGCCGACGACGTGGCGCGACTCATCGAGAGGGCGCGAACGGAGGTCAAGCGGCGCTTCAACATCGACATCGAGGCCGAGGTCGAGATGGTGGGCCGGTGGCGCTGAAGCTCGCGGTGTTGCGCGGCGGGCGCTCGGCCGAGCGCGAGGTGTCGCTGCGCTCGGGCGCGCAGGTCGAGGCGGCGCTGCGTGGTCTCGGCCACGAGGTCGTTGCGGTGGACCTCGACGCGAACACATGGGACGCGCTTCGCGACGGCGGCTTCGCCTGTGTGTTCAACGCCCTCCACGGCAGGCTCGGCGAGGACGGTGCGGTGCAGGGAATGTTCGAGCTGCTGGGCATCCCGTACACCGGCTCCGGCATTCTCGCCTCGGCCCTGTGCATGGACAAAGCGCGCGCTAACTCCGTGATGGCGGGCGCGGGCCTCCACATCCCCGACTTCGAGGAGCTCGAGATCAAGGAAGGCGTCGCGGCGGACGTGGTGGAGCGCCTTGTGTCGAGGTACGGCATGCCGCTCGTGATCAAGCCGGTGCGCGAAGGCTCGACCATCGGGCTGACGATCGCCGGCGATGCCGATGCAGTGGCGACAGGCCTCGTGCTCGCCGCGCGCTACGACCGACGCGTCCTCGTGCAGCACTTCGTGGCCGGCACGGAGATCACGGTCGGAGTGCTTGCGACACCGGAGGTGCAGGTGCTGGAGACACTAGAGATAGTCAGCGACAACCCGACCTACGACTACGACGCGAAGTACACCGCAGGCAAGTCGCATCACATAATTCCCGCTCGCATCGAGGAGCGCGCACGCGCCACCTCTGCTGACGCGGCAGGCCGGGCTTTTGTGCTGCTCGGCTGCGCGGGCATGGCGCGGGTCGACATCATCGTCGACGCCAAGAGCACGCCGTGGATCCTCGAGGTCAACACGGTTCCGGGCCTCACCGAGCTTTCGTTGCTCCCTGACGCGGCTCGCGCGGCAGGGGTCTCGTTCGACCAACTTTGCCAGCGTCTCGTCGACCACGCCATCCAGCGCCGGGCGCACCAGGTGGGACCGCCAATCGAATGAGGCTGAGAAGGCGCCGCTCATTGAGCTCTATCAGCGCATTGATCCCAAAGATCGGTTCGCGACGTGGCCTCGAATCCAGCGAGCCGCTCAAGGGTCAGCTGTGGACACGGTCGGAGCGATCGCTGCGCGAGCCTGATGTCCACTGGTCGTTGCGCGCGATCGCGCTGACAGCGGCGGTGGCGGAAATCGCGCTGCTTGGCTGGCTCTGGTTCGGTCCTGCGCTGGCAGTCCGCACAGTAACCGTCGCCGGCGCGCAGCACCTCACGAGCGAGCAGGTGGCGAAGGCCGCCGGGCTCGCGAACACGCAGTCGGTGCTGTCAGTGGACGGCGAGGCCGATCGCGAGCACTTGCTTGCCCAGGTCTGGGTCCAGAACGCGACTGTCGAGCCGCAGATCTCGGGGAGCGTGCTGGTGACGATAACCGAGTGGCGGCCCGTCGCCGTCTATCACTCGGGCAAGGCGACGACGCTCTATCTGATGTCGGACCAGGCCGCCATCCTCGGGCCGGCTTCGTCTGGCGGCGGGCTCGTGGACGTCCAGGGCCCAAACGGCCCAGACCCGAAGATCGGCGATCGGCCGATCGACCAGGCGCTCCTGACAGCGATGGTGAACATGCAACGGATTTTCCCGACGCTGCTCGGCCAGCAGATCGCGGGGTTCATCTTCGACTCGTGTGGTGACCTGACCCTTCTCGCCAAGCGCGGTTGGAAGGTTTACTTCGGCCGCGTGCTGACACCCGAGGAGTTCACGAGCCTTGCCGACAAAGTCGCTGCCCTGAAGGCAATCGCCGGAGGCAAGAACGTCAACTACAACTCGTCCGACCTCGAGTACGTCAACGTGATGAACCCTGCAGAGCCCGCGGTTGGATACCGGTCAGCGCTCCACCCACCAAGTCCTTCGCCGTCGCCAGGGGCAACCCCGCGACCGTCACCGTCGCCGATACCGTCACCGTCGCCTCTATGCAAGTAATCGTCGTCGCGATAGTGTTCGCGATCCTCGGCGTATTCCTCGGCCTGCTCTCGCCCGTCACGATCCCCATCACCTACGCCCGCTACACGGCGGTCGCCCTCCTCGCGGCGCTCGACTCGATCTTCGGGGCGTTCAAGGCCTACATCGCAGGCACCTTCGAGCCACGTGTGTTCTTCAGCGGCCTCCTCACCAACATGACGCTGGCGGCAGGCCTCACCTACTTCGGCGACAAGCTTGGCGTCGACTTGTCAATCGCGGCAATCGTCGCGTTCGGAGTCCGGATCTTCAACAACCTGGGAGCGATCCGCCGGCATTACTTGTAGCTAGTCAGGGCCTCTCGGCGAAGGTCCGAAAGTGACTTTCGGCGGGATGGTCGTGATGCGCCCGTCATCCGATCGGACGATTTGCCAGCCACCTTCGTGGACCATCCAGTGATGGCGATAACAGAGCAAAGTCAGGTTGGCCAGCTCACCAGAGCCGCCTCTGATCCAGTGGACGATGTGGTGTCCCGACGTCCAGGATGCCGGCCGGTCACAACCCGGCCAGACGCAACCCTTGTCACGGGCGTTGAGTGCCTTTCGCTGTGGCCCAGAGATCACGCGCCTGGCACGGCCGACATCGATGACCATCGAGTCCGAACCAAGCAGGATGCGGGTGACCGAGCTGTCGCAGGCGAGCCGCTCTACGGTCTTGGATGAGATCGGCAGCGCGAACTCCATCTCCGCCGCCGGTGCGCCGTCGAGGCCAAGAAGCGTCTCCAGCGAAGTGGTGACCTGGAGGTGAGTGCGCTGGCTCGCGTTCTGCGGCACCAGCCCGTTGTCGAGCGCATGCATTGACATGTCGACCAACCCATCCGCCATTCGCCGGTCGTAGGTGCGATCGTCGCCGGCGCCAGAGCGATGAGCCAGCGCCTCAAGTGCCGAGCGGACTGTGGCGCCGCCGGCTGGATCAAGGATGCAACTTAGAAAGACTGCGCCGTCGTCAGGG
>DAIUFK010000060.1:0-199 GCA_036844615.1 Candidatus Dormiibacterota bacterium
TCAGGTATTCGGTGGTGCCTGTGCCCTTGATGTCGCCGGTGAACTTCTGCGTCACGGTCGCCCTGGTCACCTTCGGGCCTCCCGACGCGCCTGCAGGCTTCTCATCCCAGGCCGTGATCTCGAAGCCACCCTTCGCCGTCTGTGTCAATTCGTACCTCCACCTTTTGCCGGATTGCTATGGAGCGCAACTGGCGCCCGC
>DAIUFK010000060.1:299-14291 GCA_036844615.1 Candidatus Dormiibacterota bacterium
GGCGCCAGATAAATCAAAGTCGTCTCCCGCGTAACGAGCTTATGCGAATGGAGCGCAACTGGCGCCCGCGGCGCCAGATAAATCAAAGTCGTCTCCCGCGTAACGAGCTTATGCGAATGGAGCGGGAGACGGGGATCGAACCCGCTACCTCAACCTTGGGAAGGTCGCGCTCTGCCAGATGAGCTACTCCCGCTGGCGACCTCCAATCTTATGAGACTCACGTCTCGACCACGCCCTCGGCCTGAGGCGCCATCTCGGTAACAACCGAGCGCACCAATGCCGAGTATTCCTCGACCAGCGAGTCAGAACGGACCGGGTCGAGGGTGGAAGCGATGATGTGGTACTCGGGACGGTCGGCGTCAGGCACCACCAGCACCCAGCCGCCCTCGACGAACACCTTGACCCCGTCGGTCAGGTCGACGCGGTCTTTCAGGTGCTTTTCCATCATCGTCCGCATCACCCGGCCCTTGACCTCCCACGGGCAGAACTCGACAGCAGTGCGATGGGCCACCGCCGGGAGGTTCGACCGCAAAACACCAAGCGATGCGCCTGTTCGCGCGATCAGCTCCATCACCCGCACAGTCGTGAAGATGGCATCGAACGAAACCGCGAAGTCCGGCCAGCAGTAGCCGCCGGCGCCATCCGAGGCGACCACTGTCTCGGCATGCTGGGCTGCACGCAGCACGGCGCCGGGGGTGATCTTAGTCGGCACGAAACGGCTCTCCAGCTTCTCGGCGATCATCGAGAAGGCGAGCGACGCCGAAGCCGGGCCGAGCACCATGCCCGGCTTGTTCGCCAGGGCGAGCTGAACGAGGACCGCGAACGCCGTGTCGTGGTCGAGCACCTCCCCTGTCTCATCGATGAGGAAGCAACGTTCGCCTGGCGTGTCAATGAAGATTCCGAGCTTGGCTTTCACCGCGGCGACGATCACGCCCATCTCGACGAGGTGCGCGCGAAAGCTCGCCGCATCCTGCTCGACCACTATCTCGGCCGGCGCCGCGCTGAGCGGGATGACAGTGGCGTTCATCTCTTGCAGCACCCTCGGCAGCGCGAGGGCAGCTGCCCCGTTGTTGTAGTCGACCAGGATCTTGAATGCGGCGCCTCGCACCGCCTCCACGTCGATTCTGCTGAGCAGCTCCTCGACGTAACGGTCGGTCTGCCCGTCCCGCCTGATGATCCGACCCATCTCGTAGTGGGAGACGCGGCGGATGTCCTCGCGGAAGTAAAGGCTCTCGAGCTTTCGCTCGATGCGCTTGTCGAGGTCCAGGCCGTGGTCGTCGAAGATGCGGATGTCGGCCGAGCGCGGGTCGACTGGCGAGGTCTGCACGTGGACCGCCGACACGTGGGTATGGCGCGCCCAGTAGCGCGCGACCGGCGCCGGAAGGACCGACAGGTCGGTGACGTTGGCGCCAGAAGAGATCATTCCCGAGATCACCGCGCGATGGATCATGCGAGCCGATCGCGTGTAGTCCCTGGAGATCGCGATCTCGGTTCCCTTCGGGCTCAGCGCCGCGACCGCGGCACCGAGCCTGGCGCCGAACTCCGGGGTGAACTCCACGTTGATGAGCCCGGTGAGACCGTACGAGGTGAACAGGTTCCGCTTCCACGAGCCCGCCCAGATGATCGACTCGTGCACCACGGCGCCGGGCTCGACCTCCTTGTTGGGCCAGATCCTGACGTTGGGGTTGACAGTCGAGCCGGCGCCGATCACCACCTCGCTGCCGATCACGCTGCCCTCCTCGAGGAGGCATCCGTTCTTGACCGTCACCGAGCGGCACACGACAGCACCGCGAAGGCGCGAGTTCTCGCCTATGTAGGTGTGGTCCCAGATGATCGAGTTCGACACCTTGGCGCCCGAATCGATCGTCGTGTTGCCGCCGACCACACAGGGCCCGTTGACCCAGGCTCCTCCCTGCACCTTGGCGCCTGCGCAGATGAGCGCAGGGCCGTCGATGCGCGCCGACGGGGAAACCTCAGCGTCGGGATGGATCCAGATCCCCTCGCCCACCCTCTGACCCGGAAGCTCGACCTTGACGCGGCCCTCGAGGCAGTCGAAGTTCGCCTTGATGTAGGCGCCGTGGCTGCCGACGTCCTCCCAGTAGCCCGGAGCTACCCAGCCGAAGACAGGCTCGCCCTGCTTCAGCAGCTTGGGGAACACATCCCCCGACCAGTCGGTCGGCTCGCCCGCCCTGAAGAACTCGAACACGGCGGGATCCAGGATGTAGATGCCTGTGTTGGCGAGGTCCGAGATGACCTCGCCCCAGCTCGGCTTCTCGATGAACCGCTGGACCGCGCCGCCTTCGTCGACCACGACCACGCCGTACTCGAGCGGGTTGGGCACCGGCTTGAGGACGATGGTCGCAAGCGCGCGCCGCTCGCGATGGAAGCGGGCCGCGGCGACCAGGTCGATGTCGGTGAGCGAATCGCCGGAGATGACGACGAACGGCTCGGTGAGCTGGGATCGCGCGAGCATCACCGATCCTGCAGTGCCGAGCGGAGAGTCCTCGACCGAGTAGGTGAGCGCCACGCCCTGCTCTGAGCCGTCGCCGAAGTAGTTGCGGATCGAAGCGCCCAGGTACTGCACCGTCGCCACCACGTCGCGCATCTGGTTGCGCCTGAGGTGCAGAAGGATGTGCTCCATGATCGGCCGCCCGGCAACCGGCACAAGGGGTTTTGGCTGGCGGCTGGTCAGCGGGCGGAGACGAGACCCCTCGCCGCCTGCCATGACTACCGCTTTCATGCCCCAGTCATCGCAGTCGATACCATCGTAAGTCGATGCTGGAGAAAATCGACCACCTCAGCCCTGTGCTCGAGGAGCTCAATCACTTCGCCCACGACCTTCTCTGGACCTGGGAGCCGCGGATCGAGGGCGTGTTCAGGGCCCTCGATGCGGAACGCTGGGAGTCGACGCGGCAGAACCCGGTCCTCTTGCTCTCTCAGCTCGGCGAGGAAGGTGTGGGCCAGGCCCTGGAGCGCGAGGAAGTTGGGTCGGCGCTCGAGGATGCCCGGGCCGCCTATCGCGAGTACTACGACAGGCGCCCCAACTTCATGGACGCCAAGGCGCCCCTCGTCATCGGATATTTCTCGCTCGAGTTCGGCCTCGCCGAATGCCTTCCCATCTATTCGGGCGGGCTTGGAGTCCTCGCCGGCGACCACCTGAAGGCCACCAGCGACCTCGGGTTGCCGCTGGTCGCAGTCGGCCTTTTGTACAGGCAGGGCTTCGGACGGCAGGAGATTGACGCGGCTGGACGCCAGGTCGAGGTGTACACGGAGCATCGAGGGAGCGACCTCCCTGTGCGGAAGGTGGAGGGGGTCGAGGTCGAGGCTCCCATCGGCAATCGCACAGTGAAGATCGCCGTGTGGCGGGCGCAGGTCGGCAGAGTCCCGCTCTTCCTCCTTGACACCGACGTCGAGTCCAACCCTGCCGACCTGCGCGCGATCACGGATCGCCTCTACGTCCCGGAGCCCGACCGGCGGCTCCGCCAGGAGATCGTGCTTGGCATCGGCGGCGTACGCGCCCTGCGCGCGCTCGGCATGGTGGCAAGCGTCTTCCATCTCAACGAGGGCCACAGCTTTCTTTGCGCGATCGAGAGGATTCGCGAGCTTCGCTCCTCGCGGCGCATGACCCTCGAGGAGGCACGGCTCGTCGCCAGGGCCGGCATCGTCTTCACCACCCACACGCCAATCGCTGCGGGGAGCGATTACTTCGAGCCAGGCCTCGTGTGGGACCTCCTCGGTCCTTACCTGAACGAGGTTGGCATCTCGTTCGACAGGTTCATGGACCTCGGCAGGCAGCGGCCTGGCGATCCACGCGAGAGGCTCTGCACCACCTACGCAGCGTTGCGCCTCGCCGACCAGGCGGTCGGAGTGAGCCGCCTGCATGGCACCGTCTCGAAGCGGCTCTGGAAGGATGCATGGCGAGGACTTCCCGAGATCCAGGTGCCGATTGGTTCGGTGACGAACGGAGTCCACATGCCCACCTGGGTGGCGCCTGAGATCCGCGCTCTGCTGCGCCGCTATGTAGGCCCCGACTGGTGGGACCTCGACGGCGCCGACGGGCGGTGGGAGGCCGTGTACGAGATCCCGGCGGGCGAGCTGTGGACGCTCCATGTCGAGCTCAAGCGACGCCTCCTCGAGATAGCGCGGACGAGGTCGGAGCACCCTGCAGACCTCGACCTCAACGCGCTAACGCTCGGCTTCGGCAGGCGCTTCGCGCCCTACAAGCGCGCCAACCTTCTGCTGCAGGACCGGCCCCGGCTGGCCAAGCTGCTGAAGAGCGCCAAGCAGCCAGTGCAGTTCCTGTTCGCCGGCAAAGCTCACCCCGCCGACCAGCCCGGCAAGGACATCGCCGCCGGCGTCGTCGCGCTCGCCCGCGAGCAGCCCCGAGTCGTCTTTCTCAAGGACTACGACATCGAG
Source organism: Candidatus Dormiibacterota bacterium (assembly GCA_036844615.1). Lineage (GTDB taxonomy): Bacteria > Chloroflexota > Dormibacteria > Dormibacterales > Dormibacteraceae > Palsa-872. Next base: position 4,716 of record DAIUFK010000060.1, read on the forward strand.
CTCGCCGGCCACCTGGTGCGCGGCGCAGACGTGTGGCTGAACAACCCGCGCAGGTTCCTTGAGGCGAGCGGCACGAGCGGCATGAAGGCAGGCGCCAACGGGGTGCTCAACGTGAGCATCCTCGACGGTTGGTGGGACGAGGGCTACAGGGTGGAGCTGGGCTGGGCGATCCCGTCGGGCGCCACTCTCGATCGCCCGGAGGTCGACGACCAGGCCGAGGCGGAGAGCATGTACAGGCTGCTCGAGCGCGAGGTCGTGCCGCTGTATTTCGAGCGGGACGCGAACGGCATCCCGCAACGGTGGGTGGAGATGATGAAGGCTTCCATCCGGCACATCGCCACCGAGTTCGCCGCGAGGCGGATGGTGATCGACTACTTCAACACCGCCTACGCACCAGGCGCGCGGCGAGTGGAGCAGCTGCGCCTATTGCCCGACTGGGGCGGCTGATACTCCTCGCCGTTCGCGTCGAGCGCTGATCCCAGCGAGATAGAGCTGCACGTACTTCTCGGCTGAGCGCGACCACGACACGTCCTCGGTCATCGCCCTGCGGATCAGCCACGCCCACAGGGAGGGGTGCCGATAGGTCTCCGCCGCCCTGACGACAGCCGCGAAGAACTGCCACGGGTCGTAGGCGTCGAACCTGAAACCGTTCCCCGTCGCGGCCACAGGGTCGTAGTCCTTGATCGTGTCCGCGAGGCCGCCCGTCGCGCGAACCACCGGGATCGTGCCGTAGCGCAGGGCGATCAGCTGCGCGAGGCCGCACGGCTCGAAGCGAGATGGCATCCACAGCATGTCCGCGCCGGCGTAGACGCGCTGCGCGAGGGCGGAGTCGAAACCGATGGCGGCGGCCACCTGCTTCGGCCGCTCTGCGGCCCAGCGCCTGAACATGTCTTCGTAGCGCCTGTCGCCCGCGCCGACAACCACTATCTGCACGCCGAGCTGCATGAGAGCGGGCATCGCCTGCTCGACCAGGTCGAGACCCTTGACGTCGTAGAACCTGGAGACGATGGCGCACAGCGGTTTGTCGGTGTGCTCGAGCTTGAGCTCGGTCCGCAGCTCCGCGCGGTCCAGCGCCTTTGCCTCCGGCGCCAGCGCCGAATAGTGATGCGGGATGTTGGGATCGTGCTCGGGGTCGAACAGCTCGTAGTCGATGCCGTCGATGATCCCGTGGAGCTTGTGTGCGTGGCTGCGCAGCAGCTCGTCGAGACCCTCTCCGAACTCGGGGGTCTGGATCTCTTTCGCGTAGCGCTCACTCACGGTGTTGACGACGTCGGAGAAATGGATGCCGCGAGCTAGAAAGTTGACGACATCGTCGAGGCCCGGGATGCCGGCGCGAAGCAGGCCCCACTTCTCAAGGCCCGCGAGCTGCAGCGCGCCGAAGCCGAACTTGCCCTGCTCAGCCAGGTTGTGGATCGTGAGAGCCGTCGCGACCTCCCCGATCGGCCCCTCCGCATAGACACGCTCGATCAAGTTCGGAATCAGCGCCGCGAACGAGTCGTGGACGTGAACCACGTCGGGGATGAACTTCAGCGCGGGCAGCATCTCCAGGACGGCGCGGCTGAAGTACACAGACCTCGCGTCGTCGTCTCCAAACCCGTAGATGCCGTCGCGGTCGTACAGGGACGGGCAGTCGACGAAGTACACCGGGATCTCACCGAGGCGACCCTCGAAGATGGTGGCCGCCAGAGCCTGCGCGCCGAAAGGCACCTGCAGGTCGGTGACCACTGGCTTGAGGCCGTGGCGGGCGATGTCGATCTGACGATAACGAGGCATGACAAGCCGCACGTCGTGGCCGAGACGGTGCAGCTCTTTCGACAGGGCGGCGGTGACGTCGGCCACGCTGCCCGATTTCGCGAACGGCACCAGCTCCGCGGTGGCCAGCAGCACCTTCAGGTGGCGTGCTTCCGTCACCTCGACAGGGTGCGGGTCGCCGGGGATGCGCAGGCCAAGCGAACCGTTTGGTGGCACCTGCTCGATGTCGCGGCCTTCACGGCTGACCACGAGCGCCAGCTCGAGCGTGTCCCCTTCGCGCTTTGCAAGGTGCTCGTACGGCACTGAAAGGAAGAAGGGATCGGCTGCCTCCCACTCGTTCTCGGCCTCGGCCTTGGTCTGCGGCTCAACCACCCTGGCGACGGTGACCGAAGCACCTTTCGCGTGGGGAACTATCCGGATCACGTAGGCAGGCTCGAAGCCAAGCTCGGCGGTGGCTGCCGCCGGCAGCGGCAGGTCGATGTGTCCTCCGCCCTCACCGGCGGGCGCGCCGGAGCAGTAGATCCAGAAGTCGACGTGCTGGGCCTCGAGCTCGGCGGGCGTGCGAGGGGTGTCGATCCGGAAGTACAGGCGCTCGTGGTCGCTGCCGTAGAACACTCGCTCGACGAAGCCGGCGGGCCTGTGCAGGGCGCCGAAGCCCGAGCCGACCAGGTAATAGCCCGCATGGCTCCAACTCGGATCTTTGATCGAGGTAGGGCTGATGCTCACCGACGGGACGCCTCGTTCCGGGGTGCTGGCCCGCTCGATGATGGGCTGGAAGAGGCGGGCGGGCGGGCGCTGGCCCATCAGCTTGTACACGTTGCGGAGATGGAGCCGGAACTGGTTGTCCCAGATTGGGTCCATGCCCGAGTCGTGCTTGCGGCTGAACCACCAGAACCAGTCGCTGCCCTCGGTGATCAGGATCTCGCGCCACGCCAGCGCCGCATGCTCGGATTCCTTTGGGCGCTGGCGCGATTGCTCCTCCAGCCAGTCCCGCGTCTCCGCCAGCAGGTCCCACGCAGTGTTGTGCTCCGGGTCGCCGATCCAGGTATCGAGGCTCGCCCCGATCCAGCTCCCCGTGTGAAGCCTGTGCAGCTGCTGCTGCGCTGGGTGTTCCTGCAGGAAGTCGCTGACGGTGGTGGTGATGATGTCCTGCGAAGCCTCGAGCTCCGTGTAGAGGGCGTTCAGGAAATCGTGGCCGTCCCGCGGGTAGAACTCCCAGGCGTTCTCGCCGTCGAGCGCGATCACCGCGAGGAAGTCGCGATCCTCCTGCTGTTCGCGGATGCGTTTCAACCTGTCGATGAGATCTCGCGCAGCGTCGATCGACGACATGCGCTGGTAGTCGAAGCCGATGACGTTCGAGAGCCCTGAGTCGCGAAACACCATCCCCAGCGATCGGCCTTCGCGATCCACGCGGTGCGGCTGGTACAGCCGCTCAGGCGTTAGCGGGCCGTCCAACGAGCGCGCCAGCACCTCGGCGTCGCTGATCATCCAGTCGATACCGGCTCTCACCGCCATTCCCACCACGCTTTCCCCGACTGCCATCTCGGACGGCCACATACCGGTGGGCTTTCGCCCGATCAGGCGCTCGAAGAGGCCCTGCCCAAGCTCGATCTGACGCTCGGCATCCTCGCGATGGGAGAAGTGGCGCTCAGGAAGCTGCAGCTGCGGGTTCGCGGTGCGCGCCGAGTCGACGTGGCCGAGGAGCGGGAGGATCGGGTGGTAGTACGGCGAGAAGGTCAGCTCGGCCTGGCCGCGGTCGGCGAGCTCGCGGTACTTGGGAATGACCATTTCCATGATTTCCATCTGGGCGGCGAACAGGGGGACCTTGTCGTGCTCCGAGAAGTCGCGGTCCTTGCGCTTGAGCTCCGCCAGGCGGGGGTCCGACTCGGCCCATGCGGGATCGAACCAGGCGAGGTTGAACCACACCTGCAGATCGCGCATGTCCGCAACGGTGAACTGCGCGTCCACGGGGCGAGAGGCAAGCTCCAGGTATCGCGGGGACTGCTGGACCCGGAGCGCCCTTGGAGACTCGCGCATCCAGCGAAGGACGAACTCTCTCTCCTCCCCCGACAGGTCCTCCGCATCGCGGCGGCTCAGGTTGAGGAAGAGGTCGACGGATTCCTCCTTACCGTAATCCTCGATCTGCGCGAGCAGCGAAGGCACGAGGTTGAAGGTCGCCCGCACCTTGGGGTAGGCGTCGAGCAGTGCGGGCATCTTGTAGTAGTCCTTGGAGGAGCGCAGCCGCACCCAGGGCAGCAGGTAGGTGTTAGTGAGGTCGTCCTTGTAATAGGGCTGGTGCATGTGCCACACAAAGGCGACGTGGAGCGGCTTCACCAAGCAATCATCCCAGCGTCGCGGGGGTGGCCGTCAGCACACCGTGTGGAAGCGGCCTTGTTAAGACAGGTATTGGAGCCCGGAAAAGGCGGCCGTATTCTGTCCTCCACCGCACCGGCCCCCTGGGTGGGTGGTTTTGGTGGAGGGCTGTTGGTAGGACACCTCAGTGTGTCAGCCGTTTTTATTTCGCCCAGTCGTCCAAAGCCCGGATGAAGTTCACGTAAACGCGTTGCTGCTCTCGCAGAATGCCGAGAGCCCCGAGCTCCCACCACTCGTCAGGGGTGAAGTAGGCGCTGACCTCCGCCTCTGGGCCCCAGCGGCTGAACCACTGGATGAGATGGAGGTTGTCGGATTGCAGCAGCCATTTGGCGATCTCGACAAGTCGCGGGTCGCCGGTGAGGCGCGCCTTGGAGTAAGCGTGATGCATGAGGCGGAAGATGCCCTGCTGCGCTGAGTTGCCGAGGAAGAACTCCATCCCTCCCTCGCCCGCCCACGTCGTCCCGTACTCGTTGATAGGCACCTCGAAGCCCTTGTCGCCAAGCTCGGCGACGGCCTCCGACGCCAGCATCATCCTGACCTTTCGCTTCTTGAGCTCCGCCGCAAGGGCGGGCACGAACGTGAAGATGCCCGAGTTCGCGCTGTGGTGCTCGCCGAACGTCTCGAAGTCCCAACCCAGAGTCACCAGGTCCCCCCACGTGTCGCGGAGCCAGCCCGCGTAGCGCTCAGCCGTGAGTGGGAACTCGGTCCAGCTTCGGTTGGAGAAGCGATAGCCAATGTCGTCAGAGAGCTCGTGATGACGGCACAGAAGCGCAAGCCGCTGCAGCGGGTAGCGATAGACATGGGTTGGCTCGCGCCATCCCAGCTGCCATGCGCGGCCCTCCATGAAAGCTCCGGTGAATCCACACTGTTGAAGCGCGAAGTAGACGTCGTTCGACATGAACATCTCGGTCGTGTCGGTGACAGTCACCGCCTTCTGAAAGAGTCCCTCGAGGCGCTCGCGGGCGTGCACCATCGCTTCCTTGAACGCGAGGATGTCGACGTAGAACAACCACGAGTGGTATGGCTCGACGCAAACGACCTCCACGTTCGGGCTGGCGCAGAGCCGCTTGAAAGAATCCAGCACCTTCGGCGCCCATGCCTCGGCCTGCAGCAGAAACGAGTTGCTGAAGCCTATCGACATCTTCCAACCACGCTTGGCAAGATCGCGGAACATCGCGCTTGCAGGCGTGTACGCGAAGGTCGCCACCTTGTCGAAGTACCTGCGGTTCATCTCTTCGTCGAACACGAAGTCGGGAATCGTCTCGGGTGAGGTGCGCGGCGGAATGACCTGCGCCGGCAGCTTCAGCCGCCGCGGCTGGTGCACCACCGTGTAAACAACAAGGTTCTCCGCCACCTTACGCGGGCGTTTTACGCGATTGCCGCCTCGGCGCTTTGACGGGCCCAGGCTCGGTGGTCGGCATCCGCACCGCCTGCTGGGCGGCGGCGAACTCCACTCTCAAGAGAAGCTGGTCGATGACCTTCTCCCACGTGTACTGCCGCGCAGTGACCCTGCCGCGCCTGCGCATGGCCGCCGCCAGCTGCGGGCGCTGCTTGAGCAGGTTGAGCTCGGTCACCAGCTCGATCGGATCGTCCGTCTCCAGGACCAGCGCGTTCCTGAACGCCTCGGCATAGTCCTCGCCCGTGGACCCTGTCACCGCGAGGCCGCCTGCCGCCATCACCTCGAGTCCGACGAGCCCGAACGGCTCGTGCCCGGAGTTGGCAAGCACCGCGTCGCATGCGGAGTAGATGACCGCGACCATCGGTTCGCTGACGAAGCTCGTCAGGTTGATGACGTCGGCTTCGGGGTTCTGGCGAAGAATCGCCGACAGCGCCGATGGCTCGCTGGGAGCGCTGACGTCGATCACGTTCAAGCCCTGGTGCTGCGCGTGCGCGAAGACCTCGCCGCCGTGCGCCTCGTGCCCACCTCGCATCACCAGGCGCACCCGCTGGTTGTGGCGCTTCAGGTAGCCGGTGGCGGAAATCGCCATCAACCAGCGCTTGTCGGGGTCGAAGCGGCCGATCTTGAAACAGAAATGGTCGGCGGCCGCCGCCGCCCTCAGCTCCGCGACCGCCTCCGGATCGGCATCCTGGATGGAGGAACGCGGGATGCCGTTGGGGATGACCATCGGGTTCTGGCCCGACTCCCACATCTTGAATTTCATGTAGCGGCTGACCGTCGTCATGGTCACGGCGAAAGCGAGAGCGCCCCAGTTGATCCGGTGAAAGCCGAAAGTGTTGTTGGCGTTCCACAGCATGACGACGCGGTCGCGGAGACCTCGGAAGTACAGCGAATCCGAGATGAGGTTCATCGAGGCAGCCGTATGCCACTCCTCTCCCATCAGCACTACATTGCGACCCGCTGCGACGGCCGGCGAGATCACCTGGTTGATGACGCTCAGGGGCAGGCTTGAGTTCCAGTCGCGGATCTTCTCGTCCTCACCGTCGTAAACGCCGCCGCGATGCTTGGCGGAGATCCACTGGCACCAACGCCGGTAGTGAAGGCGGCCGCCTTCGTGCGTCTCCTCGCCTGGCAGGTCGGGGTCGCCGCAGAAGAAGAGGTGCGTTTCGTAGCCGAGCTGGGCCAGCGTCCGCGAAAGGCCTTTCATGCGGACGCCGAGCCCACCGGCCTGGCTGTACTCGTCGGGGCCTTCAAAGCTGAGCAGCACGAAGACGGTTCGCTGCGGCGAGAAGATCACTTGACCGCTTCCATTGCCTCGAGCGCCACTGCGTGAAGCTCGCGGTTGGGGGCACAAAGCAACGTCGTCTTCGTTTCGAGAGTGCACGGGAGTGCGGCGAGCGACTTGCCGTGGATGTCAGTTGCCACACCGCCGGTCTCGCCGAGGATGAGCAGGCTCGCCGTCATGTCGAAGACACGCATGGGGACCGGTGCGCAGAACGCGTCGAAGGCGCCCGCCGCGGTGTGCGAAATCGACAGCGCCATGGAGCCGAGAATTCGGACCTTGCCCGAACGCTCCACCAGCTGGCGCGCGACTGCCAGCGAGCGTGGATTGCTTTCGAGGCCGAGGAGCTGGATGCGCCCCCTGTCCTGCGGCGCCTGGACCTCCACCGGCTGACCAGCCCGCAGCGCGCCCTGCTTGCGAATCGCCGTCCACGATTCGCCTGTCACGAGGTTCACCACGCAGCCGACCACCGTGTCGGCGACGGTGGGCCCGTCGATGAGGGTGAGCATGATGCCGAAGAAGGGAAGGCCCTGCTTGGCGTTGAGGCTGCCATCGACAGGGTCGACCAGAACAAGAGGGTAATCGGCGCCAAAGCTGCGATGGCCGGCTTCCTCGGACAGCACTGAGAAACGCTCGCCGTCATCGGCCGCCGCCTCCAGCCTGCCGAACACGACAGCCTCCGCCGCCCTGTCGACCTCCATCGTCCTGTCGCCACCCGCGCCGATAGTCAGCTCTGCGCGCCCCGCTTCAGTGCCGGCGAGCGGCAGCACCGTATCGCGCACGTCGGAGCTGATCCGCAGGAAGAGCGCGAGCCAGTCGGCAGGTTTCAGCGCGAGCGACCTAGCGTCGCGGCGTGACGGTTGCGATCAGGATCGCAGCAGCTCAGGCAGGATCCGCTCCGCCCGTGAACTGCGGATCAACCTTCCGGCGCCGGCGGCGCCGACGCTCGACGACGATGGTGGTCAGGAACGGCTGCTGCATCGCCCACACGCGCTCGATCAGCTGAGGGATCGGGATGTCGTGAGGGTCTTTGATGCCGAGCAGCACGAGGCGTTCCGCCGCGTAATCGGTGAGCTCGGTCTTCTCGTGGAGATTGAGCTGTTCGAGTGTTTCCAAGATGTCATCGAGACGGCGCAGAGTCTGACGCCGCTCCTGATCTTCCCGGTGGAGCATCGAGAACAGCTTACTTGCTGGCGGCGGCCGCTAGGGCGAGGCTCACCTCGCCCGGCCGCTCGAACTGCAACCAGTGACCGGCGCCTTCCAGCACCTCGAGCCTATAAGGGCCCTTCACGTGCTGTCTCGTCGCCTCCGCGGCGGTACGCCCGAGAGCGGGATCCTGATCGCCCCACAGCAGTGCAGTCGGCATGGTGATCGGTCCGATCTCAGTTACTGCCTCCCACGCGTTGCCCCGTCCGAGATTGGCCCTGTAGTAATTGAGGGCGGCAGTGAGGCGGCCTGGCCGGCTCAACGAGCGCGTGAAGTGGTCGACCACTCTCGCCGGCACCGCGTTCGGGTTAGGGCCGATCGTGAACATGAACCTGAGGCGCCTGTAGTCGTCCTCCGCCAGCACGCGCTCCGCCTTCTCCGGCTGGAGAAAAAGGCCGACGTAGCTTGAGCGCGCCTGCTGGTCCTCATCGTCGCGGCTGGCGGCGGCGAGAGCAGCGGGGTGCGGGACTGATAGGACTGTGAGCGTCTTTGTCATCTCTGGATAGCGGCCGGCGAAGAACCAAGCGACAAACGCGCCCCAGTCATGGCCTGCGACGTGGGCGGCTTGGCGTCCGAAGGCCGTGATCATGAAACGCACGTCCTCGGCGAGGTGATCGATCGAATAGCTCTCGACGCCCTGCGGAGCATCGCTGAGACCGTAGCCACGAAGGTCCGGCGCGACGGCGAGGAAGCCCGCCTGGGCCAGGGCGGCGAGCTGGCTCGACCAGGATTCCGCGCCCTCGGGAAAGCCATGAAGGAGGATGAACATCTCTCCATCGGGCGGGCCGTCCACCATCGCGCGAAAGCGCAACCCGTTGGCTTTGAGCATGTGCTGGCTTGCTGTCATTTCAGTTTGTCAATGAAGTCGGCGGCGACGTCGAGCGCCTGGTCAAGGACCGCCAGGAGGCCGTGGCCCTGGCCTTTGAAGATCTCGAGCCTCGCGTTGGGAACCACCTTCACCGCCTCCTTCAACAGGTCGATACGCGCGAATGGATCGCGGTCGCCGCTGAGGAAAAGGGTCGGGCAGCGAATCGAGGGCAGATGGTCGGTGCGGAGCTGGTCGGGGAACCCTGGGCGGTGCAGCGGATAGGAGAAAAGGATCAGCGCGCCGAAGTCCGCTTCGATCGCCGCCATGCTCGCGACCCTGCCGCCGAACGACTGGCCTCCTCCAATCACGTCATGGCCCCGGCCCGACGTCTTGATGAAGACCGGGACTGCGCGTTCCGCGGTTCCGCGAGGCAGGTCGACAGCGATCGCATCGATTCCGCGACGTTTGAATCCAACCACGTAGGGCTTCATCGAGGCCGCAGTGCCCGACGCGCCGTGACCGAGGACAACTCTTCTCAGTTGAGCTCCGCTGATCGTTGCTGCTCCAACCACTGGCGCGAAATCTTGACGTCGATGCGACTTATGCACAGGGCGCACCAGATAATTTCGCAACGCTCGCATGCGATGTGTTGATGGTCCTTCGAAAGGTCCATGTGCATGGTGAAAGTTCCGCACTCGAAACATTTCACCGGACACTTCACGAAAAAAAATCTTATCAACCCCTTGACGTACGCGT
>DAIUFK010000061.1:0-14282 GCA_036844615.1 Candidatus Dormiibacterota bacterium
CAATCAGCCTCGCCGCCGCCAGGTCCAAAGGCCCGAGCGTGATCCGATCATCGACGCGGCTCGACATCCTGCTGTTCAACAGCTGCGTGACGACGATGAGCAGCGGAACGCCGGAGGGGCGTGCCCTGGCGAATTCGACCCATCCGCGGGTCAGCTCGCCTGCCAGATGAACGTCGTCGAGCACTATCGCGGTCGGCCCGGCGGACGCGATGTGGCTGAACGTGCTGAGCATGACCTCGAACATTCGCCTGCGCACGCTTGCGTTGAGGGCAGGAGCGATGACGGCAGGCGTGGGCTCAGCGCGCGGCCCGTCGACCAGCGTGCGAAACGGAGGCTGCGGGCCGAACAGAGCCTGCGCGCGGCGGCGATCGCTCTCGATGAATTGATCGAGCGCCGCCATCAACGGATGGAGGGGCACCATGCGGTCGAGGCCGGCGCAGCTGGCTAGGAGCACGGTGGCTCCCTCATTCCGGGCGCGTGTCGCCCAATGAGTGACGAGGCGCGTCTTCCCGATACCGCTGTCGCCCTCGACCACCACGAGCCTGATGTCGCCGGCCGTCACCTGAGACAGCGCCACGTCGAGCACCACCAGCTCCGCATCCCTGCCGGCGAGGCCGTTGCCCGCAGCTTCCTCCGCGGCCGGCAGCAACGCGCCGGTGTTGCGGCCGTGGTTGGTCGCCACGGCGATCACCAGGCCCGGTATCGGCTTGCCCTGCAGGATCGCCTTGTGGACGGCGTCGGTGGACGGCGACGGGTCGACGCCAAGGTCTTCGCGCAGCCGCTTGCGAGCCCTGGCAAAGGTCGCCAGCGCTGTTCCCGGCTGGCCGCCGTGAGCCAGCGCCGCCATGAAGACCTGGAGCGCGCCTTCGTCGTAGGGATCCGCCGCGACCACCGCCTCGCTCATCTCACGAGCTGCTGAAAAGTCGCCAATCGCAAGGGCTGCCCGCGCGGCCGTCCGGCGAACGTCGACGCCGAGCTTCGTCACCGCTGCCCGCTCCTCGTCCGCCCACGGCGAATCCGGCTCGTCGGCGAGCAGGTCTCCGTGCATCAGCGCGAGGGCGGCCTCCGCGGCGAGACGTGCGCTTGCATAGTTCTGCTGCGCCAGCCTGCGGGCGGCGGCGGTGGCCAGGTGGTTCGCCACGTCGAGGTCGATCCAGTCGGCCAGCAGCTGGTAGCCGGCATCCGATCGAGGCAGCCGCTCCGCTCCCAGGACCGATCGCAGCCGGCTGATGAGCACTGAGATCTGCTGCGAGGGCCTCGCCGGGGGGCGGCCCGGCCACAGGCAGTCGACAAGGCGTGGGACAGGCACCGGCTGGCCGCGCGCCACGGCGAGCACCTTGATGAGGGTGCGCGCCTTGCGGCTTCCCAAAGCATGCTTGTCGACGCCGTGGATATCCAAGGCGCCAAGAACGCTGACCTTCAGCTCGCCAACCATATGCCGACCTGATCGAGTCACGATTTTCCCGCTTGAACCCGCCGCGTATCTATCTCAAATTGAGTCTAAACCGGATGCTATATGGAATGGACGCAATAGAAGATTGGCGCCCCACGGCAAAGGCGCAGCCCCGTAACGAGTTCGCGGCACCTCCCGTTCAGTTGCAAGTGGGGGGCACGGAATGAGCTGGCTGCCGGTGCCGGCGCGGCGCTTGGCACTCATGCTGGCCCTCATCGCGATGCTGGGGGCGCCGAGCGTGCTCACCCTGTGGGTTTCGACCCCCTCCGCGAGCGACATTCAGCAGCGCGTGCTCGCCGCGACCAGGGCGCATGGCGTGGTGCTGCTGGGCGAGGACGAGGTTCCCCCGCTGCTCGCGCAGGCGGTGGTGGCGACCGAGGACGAGCGCTTCTACCAGCACCATGGGATGGACACGATCGGACTGGGCCGGGCGTTCCTTTATGACGCGACCCATTCGTGCCTCTGCCAGGGCGGCTCGACCATCACGGAGCAGCTCGTCAAAGACGTTTATCTCGGCGGATCGAACGAGGGCTACAACAAGATCGTCGACATCGTGATGGCGCTCAAGGTCGAACAGGTCATCGGCAAGAACCGGATCATGGCCGATTACCTGAGCGAGATCACCACCGGGCTCAACCGATACGGCGTCACCGAGGCCGCCTGCGACTACTTCCACAAACCGCTGGGCAGCCTGACGATCGGCCAGTACGCATTGCTCGCCGGCGTCACCCAGGCGCCGTCGCTTTACGACCCGACCATCGATCCGGGCCTGGCGGCAGCGCGACGCAGCAGCGTCCTCGCCGCGATGGTCACCGACAAGGTCATCACGGCGGAGCAGGCGGCGGCCGCCAACGCCGAGCCGGTGATCGCTACAGGACCTGCGCCCACGACGTGTCCGGCCTAGCCGGCTGATAGGGTCTAGTTGATCCAGGCCATCGGCGAGGTGGCATCCAACGCGACGTTGGTGGTCATCTGGATGGGCTTGACCACGACAGGCGCCGGCGTGGGCGCGGGGCTTGGGCTGGGACTGCTGACAGGGCCACCGGGGGTTGGGCTCGAGGTGGGAGTTGGCGTCGGCGGCGCGTACGCGAGCCTCGGCAGGAACCACAGCTGGAACCCCTCGCCGAGGCGAGCCGGCGCCATGTAGGCGATGCCGGTGCCGTCGGGCGCCCAGGTTGGCTGCGCCACCAGCTGGTTGGTGATGATGTAGCGGCGCGGCCCCAGCTTCGAGCCGTTGAACGACGCGAGAACGAGATACGACAGCTGTAACTGGCGCGAACAGATCATCGCGACGGTGTGGCGGTCCGGCGACAGCGATGGCTGCGAGCAGTCCTCTGCCGGCGTAGTGAGCGCCTGGCCAATTCCTGGCTGCCCTGCCGGCGGCGCGATGCAAAAGCTGCCGCAACGATACTGGCGCTCAGGCTGGCTCGCAAGCCAGATCTGGCTGACGATCTTGTTGTTGTCGTACAGGTACTTGGTGTACATGAGCCCGCCCGAAGGCAGGGGCAGAGGCTGCATGTCACCCCCCGTGTAGTCGATGGACACGGTCCAGAGGTGCGCTTGGGCCATGTTGCCGTGTACTGGCATCGCCCAGATCGACATCGGTACATCAAAGCCGATTTTCGGTTTGTCGTAGCTCAAGAACAGGAGCTTGTTGTTGTAGCTCATCCGTGGATAGAAGGCCCAGTGCCTGGCGCTCGGGTCGGGGTTGCCGGAGGGCGCGCTGTTATATGTGAATCGCTTCAAGACCCTGCCGAAACGGCTAAGGACGTAGACGTCGGAGTAGAGCACGTTGCGCTTGACCGCCAGGAGACTGCCCCCAGGGTAGTCGGAGAGCTGGGTCCAGCCCGCCGCGCCGGTCAGCTGATGGAAGCGTCCTGCGCTGAGCGCATAAATCGCTCCACCCTGGGTCACAAAAAGGGTTCCTGGAAGGTTGAACGCCCCTGGTGTTGGCGAAGCCGCGGTCGGCACCTTGGGCACCGCCGCCAGGGTGGATTGGCGCGAACCGAGGTACATGTACGAACCCACGGCGGAAAGGACCATTAGCACAGCCAGGCCTGCAGCAACAAGGACCCTCGAGATCACGGGAAGTACTGCTGCACGAGGGGCAGGATCGCGCCCCAGACGGGTACCACGTATCCCTGCGCACACCCGCAGCCATGGGTATACGGGGAGAGCAGAACGAGCTGCTGGATGTTCTTGAGGTCAAGGATGCCGACGATTGGCAGCAGCGTCGCGATGCGCGACAGCCCCATGCTGGTTTTTATCTGGCCTTTCAGGGACGCGGCGAGCCCGGGGAGGTCTTCCGCCGAGATCCCTGCGGCTTTTGCGCGAAGGGCGAGCAGCACCTGCTGCTGCCGCTCCGAGCGTCCGAAATCGCTCTGGAGGTCGTTGTGGCGCGAGCGCACGTACTGCAGTGCCTGGGTGCCTGACATGTGCTGCGGTCCGGCCATCACCGCGACCCGCTGGTACTCATAAGGACTGCCGCCTCCGATGTCTCTTGGATAGAAGTCGTCGAGCACCGGGTGGCTGGTGACGACATCGATCCCACCGATTGCATCGATCACGTGCACGAGCCCGACCAGGCCGATCCAGATGTAGTCGTCGATATGGATGCCAAAGTTGTTCTCGACGGTGGCAATCGCAGCGCCCGGGCCGCCATACGAGTAGGCCCCATCGATCTTGCCAATCCCGCCAGTCGAAAGCGGAACCCACAGGTCGCGCGGGATCGACATCATCACGACCTTTTTGGTTGACGGGTTGAAGCGCACGACGATCATCGACTGGGTCAGCACGTGGTCGCCAATGAACTTGGAGTCGTTGTCGGACCCGAGCAGCAGCACCGTGAAGGTTCCCGGCGCGCGGGGCGTGGGCTTCGCTGAAGGACTCGCCGCTACGAGCGAGGGTGTCGGCGATGGCACGACGACGACCTGGTTCGAGGCGTCCCAGGCTTCTTGGACTGCGGGCAAAAAGTACGCGCACCCGCCCGCCGCGCTCGACAGAGCTACGGCGATGACGGCCATGGTGAGAATGCGAAGAGGCCTCAGGCGCCCTTGCGAAGCTCGGGCGCGGCGGCCCGGTCGATTGCCGAGCAGCACGGGCGTGAATTCTAGACCGACCGCCGACTCAACTTTGTAAAGGAGTTGTTAACGGTGCGCAGGCCCCGCTTAGTGAAGCGCCAGCTGCGTCGCCTTGACCGCCAACAGGAGCACCGCAACCACGAGGTAGCCGGCCATGACGACCATCGCCACCCGTCTTGGAGCGGACCACGTGGGGCGCTCCAGCAGGACGAGTGCCGGCATCCGCCAGCTCTCACGATCGGCGCGTGATACCTCCGGCTCGGGAGCGGCGCCCCGCTGGCCGTTCCAGAGCCACACGCCTCCAGCCACCAGAGCGACCGCCATCAGGACGCCAAGGACCACCACCAACAGGTTGACGTCAACCGAAGGAAAAACAGTTGAGATGACCAACACCATAGAAAGGACGAGGAGCGCGCTGACGATGACGGCGGCCACCAGGTTCAGCCACGGCCTGTTGACCCACGGGCCGAGCACGGCGCGGTCGTTGCACAGCAGCACGACGAAGACCGTCGAGCTGGGCAAGAGGATGCCCGCGAGCGCCTGGACCGCAGTCGTGATCAAACCAAGGGGCGCACGTGGGATGAGAACGATGGCGGCCGCCACAGCGACAGTCGCGGCGTACGAGCCGTAGAAAAGCTTCGCGTCGGCAATGCCCCGGTGCAAGGAGTGCCGCAGGCCGAACATGTCACCGAACGCGTAGGACGTGGCGAGAGTCACGGCTGATGCGCCGACTATCGATGCGTCGAACAGGACCAGCGCGAAGATCGCGCCGACGGCGGGAGATATATGTACCCGCAGTCCGCGAGCGAGGCCGAGAGCGTCCCTGTAGTGGCCGAAGTCGCTGGTGCCCGTGAAGGCGGAGGCGGCCGACATCATGATCGCGGCAGCACCGACGACGACGACAATCGCGCCGAGCACAGTGTCTGCCTTCTCGTACTCCAGCCAGCGAGGGGTGATGCGCTTGTCGATGACGTTGGATTGCTGAAAGAAGAGCTGCCATGGTGCGACGGTGGTACCGACGATCGCAATGATCAGCAGAGCCGCATTTGACGTGAAGCCTCCCTGGATGCTGGGCTGGACGAATCCCTTGATGACGGCGCCCGGATCCGGATGGCTGAGCACGGCCAGCGGTAGGACGAGCAGGCTGGCGAAAAGGAAGACGAACATCGCGCGCTCCCAGCGCGTGAAGTTGCCCGTGACGGTGATCCCGATGAGCAAGATCGCCGATAGCGGGACGACCACATAAGGGCTGAAGCCGAAATACTCGCCGGCCATGCTGACGCCGATGAACTCGGTGCTGATGATCAGGAAGTTCAAAAGGAACAAGCCGCCGACCGAGAACCACCCCCAGAAGGAGCCAAACCTCTCCTTGATCAGCCTGGCCTGGCCGACACCGGTGACCGCGCCAAGGCGCACGACCATCTCCTGGTTGACGATCAGGACCGGAACCAGCAGAAGGAGCGTCCACA
This sequence comes from Candidatus Dormiibacterota bacterium, assembly GCA_036844615.1. Classification (GTDB taxonomy): domain Bacteria; phylum Chloroflexota; class Dormibacteria; order Dormibacterales; family Dormibacteraceae; genus Palsa-872. The sequence goes on from DAIUFK010000061.1 coordinate 6,003, forward strand.
GAAGCGAGTAGCCGAAATCCTGGCCGGCCTGCGCGTAGGTGGAGACGCCACCGGCGTCGTTGTCGCCGACCATGACGATGAGGCCCGGCCCAACGATCGCGGCCAGGGTGAGGAGACGTCGACGCCAGGTTCGTCGCGGGGCCTCGTCGCTGACGCGGATCGTGCCGAACGCGCCGTGGATGTCGCCAGAGTGGCTCTCCTCCACCACCGAGGTAGGGACCGGGTGGGAGTCGCCTCTCACCGGCCCGCGCTCGGCCACCGAGGGGTCAGACCCCGCTGCTCGCTTCGACGCGGTTCCGCCAGTTTTCTGGCACGAGCGCTTCGAGAACGTCGTCGACTGAAATCGCGCCCACCAGGGTCGATGTGGTGTCGGTGACCGCCAGGGCGGTGAGGTTGTAGTCCGCCATCATCATCGACACGTCGGTGAGGTCGGCTCCGGCGGTGACCCGCAGGCCGACAAGGGCACCCTCATCTTCGACCTTGGTGGTGGGATCGCTGCGTAAAAGGTCGACCACGCCGAGGCTGCCCATGAACTTGCCATCGGCGTCGGTCACGAAGACGGTGCTCAAAAGCTGGTGCGGCGCTTTGTCGTCGGTGCGCACGCGCTCGAGCGCATCGGCGGCCGAGGTACCACGCACCACTGAGATGTAGTCAGGGTTCATCATTCCGCCGGCGGTGGTCGGGTGGTATTGCAGCAGCTTGCGCAGCTTGGTCTGCTGCGGGGCCGGCATCATGCTGAGCACAGGCGCGAGTCGGTCATGATCGAACTCGGCCAGAAGATCCGCGGCGTCGTCCGGGGCCATCCGGCCGAGCACCTTCGCCGCCTCCTCGTTCGAGCGAGACTTCAAAAACTCCACCTGGTGCTCGGTGTCGAGCTCCTCGAAAACGTCGGCCGTCAGCTCCACGTCGCCCTCGACGGCCTGGATGATCTCCTCGCCTTCCTCGTGCGATGCGCCCTCCACCAGGTCTGCGATCTGGGCGGGGTGCAGCCTGCGCAGGCGCTGCAGCGGCATCAGAAGCTTGGCCGTCGGGACATGCCCGACGAACGGCTGCACGTCCTTCCAATCGAGGATGGCGTGGCGGCGAAGGTCGGGCCGGGCCCGACGAGGAATGAGGCGCCGGAGCATCGCGCGCGGGCTGCGGTCGACGCCTAGCAGCGCCCACCCTTCAGCCGAGTGGCCCAGCACCAGGTCGTGCGCCTGGACGATTCGGCCGCGGGCGACGTCCATGAGGTGGCGGCCGAGAACGTCGGCGGCGAGGAGAACCTCGCCGGGCCGGCGCTGAAAGGCTCCCGTGTGAAGCGTCGGGCTGCTCAAGCGCACCTCTCCGGGCTCCAGCTTCTCGATGTTCGACAGGCCGACATAGACATCGCTGCCGCCGATTCGGACCTTGATTCCCGTGACCGGCGGATAGGCGCCACCGCCCTCGCCCAGCTTCACGATCAGATCCTCGACGCGGCCGACCTCATCGCCGGCCGGGTTGAGCACTGGGCTCTTCAGGATCTGGGTGAGCATCAGCCTCCGCTTGTCAGCCTGCGGACCTTCGGTCTCTCCATTGCTCATTTGATTGCTCATCGAATCACCGCTTTCGCGGTCCTCCACCTCCAACCCGACTCCTGGCTGAGCCGCGCCCCGACAACTTCGGCAATTATCCCGCCGATCGTTCCATCTTGGCTTCCAGCTGCTCGAGGCGATGCAGCATCCGTGAGAGCGCGTGGTCCTGCGCCGTCAGGTGCTCCTGCATCTGGAGGCATTCATGCAGGATCGCCTCTGCGTCCTGGTAGGTGACCACTGCACGCTTGTCTGAGGCGGCGCCCAGGACCTGCTGGCCGACCATGATCACGAACATCAACAGCAGCTGGACGATGTTGCCGAGGAACAGGAGAAAAGCGAACGGATACGGGTCGATTTTGTGCAAAGGACCCCACGCAAAGCCGGCCAGGACCATCCAGGTCGCCATCGTCGCCGCGGCTATGTAGAAAGCCCACATCGTGCCGACGCGCTTCGTGATCGCTGCACCGAGCCGCCCGTTCACTCCGATGTGCTGGTCGGCGACCTTCGGTGGCGGCTGCAGCTTCCTCTGCTCGGCGTGGGGGTGCGGATGGTGGACGAAGTCGATGTTGGTCATCTCTGAGAGCCTCCTGACTACGAAGTGATGAAGCGTGCCGGTGGCCGAGCCGCGCCGGTAGGATCGGTTCTAAGACATGGGACGCGTGGAGCAGTATCGCGCCGAGCTCAGGCGGCTGACCGATTGGGAGCCGTTCCTCAAGAAGAACTCGGGTCTCCCCGGTTCGCGAGCCAACCTCGAGCTGGTCGAAGCAGTGGGAGAGGAGGCCGACGCCGAGCGGTTGTGGCGCCTGTCCGCGTCCAGCGACGAGTTCCTCGCCCTGTGCGGCACAGCAGGGCTCGGCCACCTCGCGGTGTCGGATCCCGTGCCCGTGATGTCGTGGCTGCATGAGCTGGCCGCCGACTCTCGCTGGCGAGTGCGCGAGGGTGTCGCGATCGCCCTGCAACACCTGGGCCGGCACAGCATGCCGCGCTTGCTGGCCGAGATGGAGAAGTGGGCAACCGAGGGTCCTTACCAGCAGCGGGCCGCCATCGCAGGGCTGTGCGAGCCGAGCCTGCTCGATGAGCCTGAGCATGTCGTCAGGGTTCTCAAGGTCCTGGACCGGATCACCAAGTCGCTCGCCGCGACCAGCGCGCGCAAGGGCGAGGACTTTCGGGTCCTCAGGCAGGCGCTGGCCTACAGCTGGAGCGTCGCCGCGGCAGCACTGCCCGAGTCCGCGCGCCCACTCATGGAGAAGTGGCTGCGATCTCCCGACAAGGACGTGGCGTGGGTCATGCAGGGCAACCTGAGCAAGGCCCGCATCGCGGCGCTGGGGCCGGCCTGGGTCGCAAGGTGGCGCGCCAAAGCTCCGAAAGCGGGCGCTGGGCAACCGCCAACACCATCGGCGGTGCCAACTCCGCTCATGGCGCCGAAAAATGCAGCTCCCGTCAAGAAGGCAGCACCCTCCAGAGCCAGGAACACGACCGCAAAACGCGCCAGGAAGCCGTGAGCGAAGAGACTTGTTACCCGGTGGCGCCCGCCGCCGCGCATGGGGACGGGTGCTCCCCGACTGAGTCAATGTGGGCGCGGCGCTTCGGTTTCGCCAAAACGCACGTCATTGGTGCCCCGCCAGGGATTCGAACCCCGGACCCTCTGCTTAGAAGGCAGATGCTACTTTGTCGAAGAGCGGGAAAGCCGATTTTGAATTGCGCTGCATAACGTCCTCTTCAAACCTCATCCTCAGGAGAATCTGCTGGCACAGTCTTAGGGGCAGTGGACCCGCGTTGACCGGCGCAAAGTGGGGCCCCGCCTCGGCAACCGCGCGTGGAAAAGCATTCGCAGCTACTCTCCATCAGCTGTATTCCACACCGAGTGGGTAGCTTCAACTTGTTTCGGTGGTCTAGCGGCGCCGGTTCCTTGGATGCCGGTCGTCTGAACGCCTTGATCGGCTGATTGATGCGATTCTGCGAAGGACCTCGCGGGCATTCAGCCGACTCTCTTCCTGACGAAAAGTCTACTGGCTGCCGAACTAAGTTCCCTGGGCGCCGTATCGAGGAGTCGGTGGATCGGAGCTTTCAGACCAGATTAATTGACCTGTACGACTGATCCAGCGGCGGGCAGGCCATCAACCTCGAGATTCCAAAGAAACTTGGCCGGTCCAACTCTCCAATTCGCTGGTACCCGGATCTCCATTTGGAACGTTAGGCTGCCGTCGGCTGGCACGCTCGAAGCTACCTGACAGTTAAGAAGGAACGTGCTCTGAACCTTACTGACAGTCAACCCTTGCGGCTGACTCATATGCTCAGTGTAGGAAGGGCATGGGCTGAGAGAGACCGCTGCAGCGGTCGTGTTGCTCAGGTTTACGGAATAACTCACTACTTGGCCCCGTGTCACGCTTGCGGGCATGTTTAGCTGCACCGATAAGGCTCCAACTCCGGTTGGAGTCGGAATTGGGCCCTCTTGAAAGTCGACGATCGATGGACTTAGGCAAGCTGGCAATCGTATTCCAACTGTGATAGATCCACCTCCGGCGGGACTCAGAATGAGGCTGGTCCCCATCGTGGCAGTCTGCTGCTTGCATCCAAGGATCATCTCGACCTGCTGATTAGGCTCAAGGTTAACCCGCTGGGCAGCAAAGGACCCTGCTCGGACCGTGATTGGAGATTTACCAGGGCTGATCAATCGGAGCGCTGGCGGACCGTGGAAGAAACATGCGTCTGGAGCGGAGTTAACGAGCGTAAGGTCCTCAGTAACTTGCCCTTCAGCCACACCGTTTCCGCGTACCTTAACGCGCAGGTCGGAAGCACCGCAGGCCCGTGCTGCTGGTGTCGAGATGAAGACTTTGCCTGAGACCTGAATCCAAGGAATCGCGGGCGGGGGTGATGAGGCCGTTGATATCTCCCCTGGTACGGCGCCGCAACCAGAGACAACACCGAGTCCTACCAGTATCGTGCCGCCTACGAGTACGCATTTAGGCATCCGACGAGCCAGCGTCGACCAACTCGCCAAGCCAATGGTCCGACCGTACTTGGTGTGAAGGAGCATTTGTTGCTTATGACCTCGCTAACAAGCCGATCCGCCGGAGCTGCCCGAAGGAGCGACTGGACCATGGGAGCAGTCGTAGTCGACGGTGATGCTTACGCCATACTGTGAGGCTGACTGGTTGGCCGTATATTGCTTCAGTCGCTGGTTATTCACCCAGTTTGTACTGGACACGCACGGCATGTCCGACGTGCTGGGATTGCCGTCGTAATAGGCGCCAAAAATATAATCGACGGTCGGACTTACGCTGGCGAGATAATTGAGATTAGATGCACAGGTTGAACCATATACACCCGACAGTTGCGCAATTCCGCCGTGCAAATAGGAAGTCCATGCAGCCATAAAAGCATTAACCGCAAGCTGGCACGAAGAGCCCTTGGTCGGTTGTCCGTAACCGTCCAAGTCGTAGGTGATTGGAGTACCGGCCGCAGAGTTGGTGACGCCAAGATTAATTATTCGGGCATAAGCAGCCGCCGCGTTGTTAGAGCCCTGCGTGGCCGCGGTCGAGGTGTTGGGACTGATCAGATAGTAGAGTTGCGGGTTAGCGATGCAGGGAGCCTGGTCGCCGACCCAAAAGAACGCGAATTCCCAGCCCTGACCGTGCACGGTGTTAAGCCACGAACCAGTCAAGTTGGCGTTGCTCTTACAACTGACGTTGTCTCCGCCTATGTAAACGCCGACCCACCACCATGGACTGTTGATCCACAGCGTGTTCATCTGCGCACTTGTCGGTGCGCATTGTGCATCGAACCCCAATTGTCGGATTACTGAGCTGCCCGAACCGAGGGCATGGACTGGTTGGCTAAGGATCGTCGGAGCGACAACTGCTCCAGGTGCAACGGCCATGACTGCTAAGAAGAACGCCACACCGACCACACGCGTTACGCTCGTGGCTCGCGACGCTGCGCACATGCGCCACTCCTTACTTGCCGTCAGACGTAGGTTCGCCTATCAGAGGGGTGTCGATGCGGAGAATTTTGGTGATGGCGCTTACAGTCCACTGCAGTCGAACCCAATGAGCGGCAAGCTACGCCCGGCGGGAGAATCTGTCAAGCGTCTGTTTAACGGTTGCCAAATAGTGAGCACTTATCGGGCAGCAACGCCGCCACGATTTCGCTAATGCCGCAAACAAGCCTCAACCGAATCTGCCTTTGGCCTCTGGAGGCAGATGATGCCCTTGACGAGCCTTGCGGCGCCACTTGATGAAGTCGATGAACTCCGAGATGAGCTCCAGCTCGTCGAAGGTCAGGTCCTCAACCTTCTTGCGAGGGATCATCTCCAGGGGGTGCGGCTGCCGCGATGCCTGCGGGTTCTGAGGAGCATCCTTCGGCATGAGTCCGGACTCAGTTACTAGGGTCCAGAAATCGATCTCGAACGCGAGGCTGAGTTGAACCAGTGTTTCAAGTGAGGGCCTGAGGATCTTCGCCGACTCAATCTGGCTCAGGTAGGCGTTGTGAACCTTCCCGCCCGTCTTGGCTTCGACTTCTCGCAGACTCCATCGCCTTTGCTGGCGGAGGCGGCGGAGGAACGCGCCGAGCCTCTTCGGGGTGTAAGCGTCCTCCATCCCGCTGAAAACTAGCACCTTCCGCTAAGTTACGCAAGCACCACGCTAATTGCCAGTTGCAAACTCGCCAAGCTCGCGCTAATGTTCCTTAGCGATGCGCAGAGTACAGGCGGCGAAACAGGAAGTGCGGGTAATCGGGGTCGGCCTGCGGTCTGCGGTCAGGCCCAGGCTGCGGCTCAGACCAGGAACGCGCGGGCCGGAGGCGGTCGGGAAGTGGCTCGGCTGATCGCTCGCTCAAGCAAGCCGCTGCGACCCGAGTCATCGGGAGTCGCCGCGGCCAACGCCAGCGTTCGAGCTCGGCAGATGCGCGGACCCGCCGGTGCATCCGCCCGTGCGGGCCCGGATTGGACGACGCGTCCGGTGCCTGTGCCTAGGGCGAGGGGCCTCCGACGTGGCCGCTCTCCACTGCGGCCCGGTCCAACTAACAGAGGGCCGCAAAACAGCAGGAAAGACCACGGTTAGGGTTCTGGCGAGCGGGATCGACTCGCTTTACCTCTCCTTCCGCGGAAAGGTGCCGGTCGGCCGGCTTGAGGCGCTTGAGGTCCTGCGTGACGCTGCTCAGCGCGACGGTGTACCGGTGCCGATCAGCTTGCCCGGCCGCGCGGTCGTCGTGCGGCCAAACGGCTGGGGTCACTACCGGTACTGGGTCCACTGCTCCGACTTCGAGGTTTTCGTGGCTCGCGGGGACAAGCTGCCGGCGGCCTACGTCCAACTCCGAAGTCATTACCTGCATACGGTCGCTGTCCCGGAGGCGGTGGCAGCTGCTGAGGCATTCGTGCGGGGCTGGATCGCCGATGGCGTTGAGGCGCCGACCGTGTCGCGCATGGATCTCTATGCCGACTTCCAGGGTTGGCTGCCCGTCGAGGAAGACTACCGCCGGTTCGTCACCAGAGGCCGCAAGAGCACTGCATATGTCGAGCCGCTTCAAGCCCATTTCGACGGCAGCCGGTTCACAGGTTTCCGGATCGGGAAGCAGGCTATGGTCGCGCGCCTTTACGACAAGACGCTGGAGATCAAGTCGACCAGCAAGGAGTGGGTGCAGGAGATTTGGGCAACCGCGGATTGCAACGTGACGCTGCCAGTGTGGCGGCTCGAGTTTCAGATTGGTCGCCAGGTGCTGGCAGAGACGCATCTTCGCCAGGCAGTCGAGGTGCTCGAAGCCCGATCTGAGCTGTGGGCCTACGCCACCACCACCTGGCTCTCACTCCGCAATCAGTCTGCCAACAGCCAGCGTTATCGATGGCCGGTAGCCGAGGAGTGGCGAGTGCTGCAGCAGGCATTACTCGACTGTCCCTGCTCGCCGGCTGTGCGCCGGCGTATCCGCGAGCACGACGAGCTGGTCCTTGTTCGCGGTGCCGCCGGCTACCTGACCTCTCTCGCCGCGCTCCACGGCCGTCCCAGTCTCGATTGGGCGCTGGCCCGATTGCGCCGACAGGTGCCGCTCTACCTGCGAGGCCAAGGGAAGGACTTCGCCGACGTGGTGATGGACAAGCGGAAACAGCTGGTGTGACGGGGTCTCCAGCGTGATCCTGATCTCGTCGACTGAGCTCCGACGTCAGGTGAACGTCCGAGGTTGGGACCAGCGAATGCTGGCGCGCGAGGCGGGCGTCAGCGAAGCCACCGTCTCTCGTGTCTTGGCCGGCCATCCAGTCCGAGGGCTGACTGTGCTTCGCATGGTCCAAGCGCTGCGGCGGAACCCAGCAATTCCAGAACTCGTCGACCTGGTGGTGGTCGGCACCAAGGAGGCTCCTAAGACGAAGCGCTCAGCTCCTGTTCCACTACCGCCAACAGCGCTGGCACGTCGTGTTCGACGATCTCCCGAACGCGAGATGCCTTGACGGTCAGGTAGCCATGGGCCGCGATGTTTCGGAAGCCGCGCATCTCATGCCACGGCAAGCTCGGATGCCTTGCCTTGAGCGCGTCGGAAGGATGGCTGGTGGCTTCACCGATCGTCTCGAGCCGCCACACGATCGCATCCCTGATCGCTCCATCCTCCAACAGAGCGCCGGGGTGATCGCGCGAGTAAGCGTAGACGCGCTCGATGCTCTCCTTGATCCATGCGAGGTAGCGACGCTCGTGCTCGTCGCTCACAAAGGAACGGCTTCGGAAAGCACCTTAACGAGCAGCGG
>DAIUFK010000062.1:0-14179 GCA_036844615.1 Candidatus Dormiibacterota bacterium
TTCTTCCTGGCCTGTCCGATCTCGATGGGCTTGATGATGTGGATGATGATGCGTAGGGATCACAACCACGCATCAGCGCCCCAGAGTGATCCGCGCGTCGCCGAGCTAGAGAGCCAGGTCGGGGAGCTGCGGATGGCACTCCACCAGCGTCAGAGCGTTGAAACGGCGGCGTCGGTGACTCCGAATACAAACGCGGACAGGGAGTGACGGTGGACAACTCCCGTGGGCCCGCGGATGGAAGCGGAACCTTCCTCAGCACCGTCTTTATGTGCTTCGACTGGCGCGTCCTGGCAGGGTTCGGGGTGCTAGAGCTCGGTCTGCTGGCAGCCTCGCCACAGCTCGCCCTAGACGCACTGCCGGTGGAACTGGTACTGCTGTGCCCGATCACGGCCGCGAGGATGGTGCTGCGTGTGAACGCTGAGCGCCGGGCGCGAGCCGCTGTTAGCGAGGAGGACGCGCCGAGGGCTATGGTGCGGCCGGCTCCGTAGAGGCGCGCCGTCATGTTCGAGGGCTTGTCCCGGCTCGGGCGCCGGTGTGATTCTGGTGGTGGAAGACGGCGCTCCCTTTTCCGCTTCAAATCTATTGGATAGACAGTGAACTTTTCCGATGCAGCAGTGAGCGCCGCTGGGGTCCTTCTAATTGGATTCTTGGCCTGGTTCTTTTTCGGCCCTAAGAAGGCGCGACAGGCTGAACTGGTCGGCCAGGTGCAGCAAGTTCAAGTGATAGTCAAGGGCGGCTACGCGCCCAGCCTGATCCGTGTGCGCCAGAGCGTGCCGCTGAGGATCATTTTCGATCGCCAGGAGAGCGGCGACTGCACCTCCCGCGTCGTATTCCCGGACTTCGCCTTGAACAGGTCGCTGCCCGCCATGGCGAAGACCGCCGTTGAGCTCATGCCCGACAAGAGCGGGCAATTCGGCTTTGCGTGCGGCATGAATATGGTTCACGGCACGCTCATAGTGGAGCCGGCGTCCACGCCGGTAAAAGCCGTCTCCGCGCCCCCTGTAGAGCCGGTCATCGTAGGGTCGTCCAACGGCGCGGATGCCGCGCGACCTGCAGAAGCTGCCACCACCGAGGCTGCTGATCGCAAGGCCGAGATCGCCGATCTCACCCGCCGGGTGATCGTCGGCGCTCTGTTGATGGCGCCAGTGCTCTTCGCGGCGATGACTGACAGCTTCCTGCCCCTTTCGTGGTTGCCGCCGATCCTCCTCAATCACTGGCTGCAGTTGGCGCTGATCACACCGGTGATGTTCTACTCGGGCTGGCCGATCCACCGCACCGGCTGGCTCAGCATCGCGCACCGCAGCGCTGAGATGAATGCGCTTATCACCGTGGGCACGACCGCCGCCTACGGCTACAGCCTGCTGGTGACCGCGGCGCCGAGCCTGGTGCCGGCCGACCTGCGCGGCGTCTACTTCGAGACAGTCGGCGTGATCATCACGCTGATTCTTCTCGGCCGCCTGTTCGAAGCGCGGGCGAGGGCGGGCACCGGCGAGGCGATCAGGCAGCTGATCGGGCTCCAGCCGCGCACTGCACGTCTCGTGCGGGACGGTGTTGAGGCTGATGTTCCGGTTGAGGAAGTCGTTCCCGGCGACGTCATCTCAGTCCGACCCGGCGAGAAGATTCCTGTCGACGGCGATGTCATCGATGGCCACTCAACCGTGGATCAGTCCATGGTGACGGGGGAGCCGATACCGGCCACCAAGGAGGCCGGTGACACCGTGATCGGGGCAACCATCAATCAAACCGGTGCCTTTCGATTGCGTGCCACCCGAGTCGGCAAGGACACAATGCTGGCCCAGATCATTCGGCTGGTCGAACAGGCCCAGGGTTCAAAGGCACCAATCCAGCGACTCGCCGACGTGGTCGCAAGCTACTTCGTTCCAGTCGTCATGGCCATCGCGATCGCGACTTTCGTGGTCTGGTTCGTGGCCGGTCCGCCACCTGCGCTTACGCTCGCGCTCGTCAGCGCTGTAGCCGTACTGATCATCGCCTGTCCTTGCGCTCTTGGCCTCGCGACCCCACTTGCGATCATGGTCAGCACCGGCAAGGGCGCTGAACAGGGAATCCTCATCCGCTCGGCCGAAGCGCTCGAGACCGCGCAGAAGATCGACACCGTAGTTCTGGACAAGACCGGGACCCTGACTCGGGGTGCTCCAGCTCTTACGGATGTGATCGTCAGCGGCAACCTCACCGAGGATGAACTTCTGCAGCTCGTGGCCTCGGCCGAGCAAACCTCCGAGCATCCGCTCGGAGCTGCAATCGTCGCCGGTGCCCGAGCGCGTGGCGTCGAACTGGTCCAACCGACGGACTTCGGGTCGGTCACCGGAAAGGGTGTGCGCGCCACCATCGACGGGCGGAGGGTCCTGGTCGGCAACGAGAGATTCGTCCAGGAGGCTGGTGTCACCCTGGACGGATTCGCGGAAGCGGCGCGGCGGCTATCGATGGACGGCAAGACACCGATGGTGGCTGTCGTTGATGGCAAGTTGGCTGGCGTGATCGGAGTCGCCGACACAATGAAGGACGACTCAGTCGCGGCGGTTGCGGCGCTTCGTGACCTCGGTGTCGTGGTGGTGATGATGACGGGGGACAACCGGCAAACCGCGGCAGCGATAGCTCGCCAGGCAGGAATTGAGCGCGTGCTGGCCGAGGTCCTGCCCGACAAGAAGGCACTCGAAGTGCGGCGACTTCAGAGCGAACATCGAGTCGTTGCCATGGTTGGCGACGGGATCAATGACGCACCAGCCTTGGCGCAGGCGGATGTTGGTATGGCGATTGGCACAGGGACTGATGTCGCCATCGAGGCTTCGGACATCACCTTGATCTCCGGGTCTCTCCTCGGTGTCGTCACCGCCATCAATTTGAGCCGGGCGACAATGCGCAACATCCGTCAGAACCTGGTCTTTGCCTTCGCCTACAACATCGTCGGCATTCCGATCGCGGCCGGCGTCCTCTATCCGTTCCTGGGCCTTCGCCTGAGTCCGATGATCGCCGCAGCGGCGATGGCGATGAGCTCGCTGTCAGTGGTGTCGAACTCGAACCGTCTTCGTGGTTTCAAGCCGAAGGTAATTCAACCGGTCGATGGCGGTCGCCCACCTGCTGAGCCCATGGTCGAGGTCGGATCGCATGATGCTCCGCCCATCAGCCAACATGCCCCAACGGGCCAAGGAGAGAACATGTCAGACAAGACAAATGCGATTGATCCCGTATGCCAGGTGACAGTCGATACTGCGACGGCCGAGTATCGCTCTTTCCACAACGGCAAGGCTTACTACTTCTGCTCTGCCGGCTGCAAAGTGAGCTTCGACAAGGATCCGGGGAAGTTCGTCGGCACCGGCGCCAAAGGCCACGTGCGAGAGGTCCACTGAGCCGGGTTATCGGTTCGGGCTGCGTACCATGGGTTCGAAGTAGATGGGCATGCGGATGACGGGCTTCGGCCTCTTGGTGATGTTCATCGGCCTATTCGTGGTTGGTGCGCTCGTCGCGATCGTGGTCTGGGCGGTGATTTACTTCCCGGATCCGGTCGCTCGCACGGACCGAGCGATGGCCAGGCTCGCCAGATTCTCGATCAGCGCTACTCCCGGGGCGAGATTGGCGACGAGGAGTACAAGCGGATCCGCCACTAGCTAGGCTGACGCGCCTCCTCTGAGCCATCACGAGCGCATGCTGAACGTATCAACTGCAGCGCTCCAAGCGGCGGTAGACGGCCCTCCTCGAAAACTGAAGCCCTCCGTCTTTGGAGGGCTTCAGACTTCAGCCGATCCTGCTGCTTCCGCGACTGATCAGCTAAAAAACCGCTGACAACACATCATTAGGAGGTTGCCGACGAAACAACATGGCATATTTGTGGCGGCACCAGTGGCCGAGTTGAAGCAACACGGCATGAACGGCACGGCGGCTGCGAAGGTCGGAGCGAGCGCTGCCAAATTGACAGCCAGAATGGCGATTCGCGTCATGTCAACCACCTCAGGTAACGTTCAAAAGCGCCACGTTCACTGTAAGCGATCTTGGCCGGTTTGGCTGCACCTTGCGGTCGAACCGTCGAGAGGGGGTCGTCAAGGCCTTGGTGCCTACCGTCGGACAACAGCCTGCGCGTTTTTGACACTTTAACGCGTGGATTGCGACGGAATTTGGTGGACGAATCGACCACCATCGATGTTGGGTTTGAACTCGCGAATACGATCCCGTCGCAACGGGTGGTGCAGGCAAAGTGCGGTAACGTCACGGCGATGAACGTCCAGGTTCGCCCGGCGGGGTCCCTCCTCCAACAGGCCCGTGTAGCCCAGTGGATGACGGTCGGTTGGATGGTTATAGAGGGTGCTGTAGCCATCGGAGCTGGCATCGCCGCGCATTCGGTGGCGCTCACCGCCTTCGGGGTGGACAGTGGCATCGAACTGTTCTCTTCGGTGGTGGTCCTGCGCCGGCTTCTCCAGCGATCGGAAAGTGAGGAACGCGGCTCGATGACTGGGGGAGAGCGCAGCGCGACCAAGTTCGTCGGCTTCGCCTTGTACGGCCTGATTGTCTACATCGTGCTCTCGGCAGGGGTGGCGATAGTGTTTCGCTTTGAGCCCTCAGCCTCGCCGCTCGGAATCGGACTCACGATCGCGTCTCTCTTGATCATGACCGCCCTGTGGCGTTGGCGGCGTGCACTCGCTGATCGACTTGGAAGTCCCGCCCTTCGGGGAGACGCGGCTTGCTCGATGGTCTGCTTGTATATGGCGGGCGTCGCCCTCGTGGGTTTACTGCTGAACCAGTTCTTCGGACTCTGGTGGGCCGACCCACTAGCAGGCCTGGCTTTGATTTGGTGGATCCGAGGTGAAGCTAAAGAAGCCGTAGAAGCGAGTCAAGAGTAAGTGGCTGAAATGCGTGTCAGACAGACGCCTCGACGCGAGTCCTTGTTTGATATCGGCGCATCGCTACTCCAGACCAGATGATTTCCACAACTCCAAATGGCCAGGCGCCGGCAAGGAATCCGTAGGCGCTCGACAGCAAGCACGCGATCGCGAAAACCAACACAAAGCGTCGATCACGTCCTTCGGCAGCATATGCCGCCATCATCAGAGAAACCGCCCCCACCCCAAACACCGTCACGCCCATCCCGGCCATTTTCACCACCCTCCGACTCCGAATCTCTTATCTGAGACCAGACTCAATTTGCCATTACCACCGAAGCGATCAGGCGCGGTCCGCTCGTCAAAAGGCTTTTTTGGGCCGATTTCGATCTCAGCGACAGGACACCAGTTCACAAAACAGATCGTTCCACAGCATGGAGCTTCGGCGCTCGATGACAGCCAAGATGACAGCCAAGACGGCGGACGTTTGTGGACGAGGACGCATCGTCGCGGACGACCGATGCTTACGACTGATCTTCAGCGTATGTTGGCGGACGGTCCTGGACGACAGGCCCGCGGTCTTCAAAACCGTTTGCGGGGCGCTGCTGAGGCGTCCTGGGTGGGTTCGATTCCCATCCATCCCCGCCACTCCTTTGACAGATCGCCGGCCATCCAACCTTTCGCCGGACGGGAGAGCGCTCTCTCACGACTATTGACAAGACGGCTTAACCGGAGTACAACGCGGTTGTGAGAGCGCTCCCACAGAATGGTTCGACGGTGCCGACACTCGAGGAGGTGGCCAAACTCGCTGGCGTTTCTCGCGCCACCGCCTCCAGGGTTTTCACGGCGAGCCCGAGGGTCAGCGCGCGGGCCAAGCGGGCCGTTGAGCGCGCCGCCCATAAGCTGAGCTACGTCCCCAACCGCGCCGCGCGCACCCTTGTCACCGGCCGGACTGATTCGGTCGGACTGGTGATCCCCGAGCCAACCGCGTTGCTGTTCGGCGACCCATTCTTTCCTCGTCTCGTCCGAGGGATCAGCGAAGTACTTTCGCGCAGGCAATTGCAGCTGGTACTCCTGGCGCCGCAGTCGGCGGCCGACGAGTCCAGGCTGGAAAGCTACCTGTCAGCCGGACACGTGGATGGCGTCCTGATGGTCTCGCTTCATGGAAACGATCCGCTCCCCGAACGACTCCAAAAGCGCGGCACGCCAGTGGTGATCGGAGGAAGGCCGACTGGCAACGGCGCAGTGACATACGTGGACGTCGACAACGTAGGCGGCGCCCGCATGGCGGTAGAGCATCTTTTCGCGACAGGCCACAAGCGCATCGCCACCATCAGCGGTCCCCTCGATATGGGTGCCGGCATCGACAGGCTGCAGGGCTACCGCGACGCGATCCGGCAGGGTGGCCTCCACGTCGACGAGTCATACGAACAGGCGGGTGACTTCGGACAAGAGAGCGGCGCCATCGCCATGCAGGCTCTGCTTGGCCGGCATCCCGACCTGGACGCTGTCTTCTGCGCCTCCGACGTGATGGCCGTTGGCGCACTCGAGATCCTTCGAAAGCATCAGCGGCGCATACCGCTGGATGTCGCAGTCGTCGGTTTCGACGACTCATCGATCGCGACGTCGACGGTTCCTGCTCTGTCCAGCGTGCGTCAACCGATCGAAGAGATGGGCCGTGAGATGGCGCGTCTCTTGCTTTCAGCCATCGATGCGGCTGGGTCAGGTGGGAAGCGGGTCATTCTGGCGACGGAACTTGTTGTCCGCACGTCGAGCGGGCAGGGGGGTAGGGAATAGAGGCGAATCGGCGTTGCCCCGTTTGCGGAAACAGCACGTCAAGTGCACAAGGAGGTAGACACAGGAGGCTATGAATAGATTCAGGAGAGCCAGCAGTATTCTCGGGGCGACGATTGCCGCCACCCTCGTGATCGCCGGCTGCGCAACAGGGAGCACCTCCACCACCGATAACACCCCGATCACGCTTACCCTGGCGACTTTCAACAAGTTCGGCTACAGCGACGCGATGCTGGCGCAGTACCACACGCTTCACCCCAACGTGACCGTCGTCCAAAACATCGCAGCGACATCCCAGGCGGCGCAGGACAACATGTTCACGAAGCTCGCCGCCGGCGCCGGCCTCGGCGACGTCGAAGCAGTTGAAGTCGACTGGATGCCAAAGCTCAAGCAATACTCAAACCTGTTCGTTGACCTGACCACGTCCGACACCAAGAGCCGCTGGCTCGACTGGAAGAGTGCGTCAGCAACTGTCAACGGCAAGCTGATCGGCGCAGGAACCGACATCGGGCCTGAGGCGATCTGCTACAGGTCCGATCCTTTCGTCAAGGCCGGGCTGGCGAGTGATCCCGCCGGTGTAGCCGCGCTCCTCACGGGCGACTGGAACAACTACTACTCCGTCGGCCAGCAGTTCGCCGCGAAGAAAACCGGCACAGCGTGGTTCGACTCGGCCGGCGCGACCTTCCAGGGTCTCGCCAACCAGTACCAGAACTTCTTCGAGCA
Organism: Candidatus Dormiibacterota bacterium; assembly: GCA_036844615.1. GTDB lineage: Bacteria > Chloroflexota > Dormibacteria > Dormibacterales > Dormibacteraceae > Palsa-872. The sequence goes on from DAIUFK010000062.1 coordinate 7,347, forward strand.
GAGCGACGGCACTGTGATTGCGACCACGAACCCCGACGTCAAGGCTGCCTTCACCTCGGTGCTCAACGCGAGCTCGACGAGCTCCGCGCACCTCCAGGAGTGGAGCAACGACTGGAACGCCGGTCTGGCCAACGGCGCATGGGCGACGATGCTCTGCCCATCGTGGATGTTAGGCGTCATCTCGGGTAACGGTCCGAAGGTCAAGGACTGGAAGATTGCGAACGTCTTTCCAAACGGTGGTGGCAACTGGGGCGGCTCCTTCCTGACGGTCCCCACCCAGGGCAAGCACACCGCCGCGGCCAAGGAGCTGGCTCTCTGGCTGACCGCTCCCGAGCAGCAGATCGCTGCTTTCGTTACCACCGGCAACTACCCCAGTCAGGTTGCCGCCTATACCGACCCCGCCCTGACCGGCGCGATGAACCCTTACTTCAACAACGCACCGATCGGCCAGATCTTTGCCGCGCGAGCGCAGGCTGTGAAGGTCACCCCGTACAAGGGTGCGAAGTACGCAGCCATCATGCAAGCAGTCCAGGACGGCCTGACCCGCGTCGAAAGCAAAAAGCAGACCATCGACGTCTCGTGGGCGCAGGTGGTCTCCGACATCAAGGCACTGAGCTAGAGACCCGGTACACCCCGCAGAATTGAAAACTGGGCCGCTCGGCGGCCCAGTTTGCCACGCCATCATTGCCCACCGAGGAGCCTGTCGATGATCCGTCGCGCCGTTGTTCGATGGTCGGGCAAGGAAGGCACACCCCGAAGACTGGAGGTCAACCAGAAACTGGGCCGCTGGGACGTCAAGTTCTCGCCCTTTCTCTTCGTCTCCCCGTTCTTCGTCCTGTTTGCTCTGGTCGGGCTCTTTCCCCTGGTCTACACGGGATGGGTTTCGGTCCACGACTGGGACCTCATCGGCGGCCAGGGCAAGTGGACCGGCTTCAACAACTTCGTCTTCATTCTGCAGCAGAGGCAGTTTTGGATTGCTCTGCGGAATACCTTGAGCATCTTCCTGCTGTCGGCAATTCCCCAGCTCATCTTCGCGATCACCATCGCAGCGGTGCTCGACACCAACCTTCGCAATAAGACGTTCTGGCGCGTAAGCGTGCTGCTGCCATTCATCGTCATGCCGGTGGCCGTCGCCCTGATCTTCGGCAGCATGTTCGGCGAAAGGTACGGACTCGTGAACACGATACTCGCGCATATCGGCATCGGCCCCATCCTCTGGCACACCGACCCGCTCGCCAGCCAGCTGGCCATCGCGACGATGGTCAACTTCCGCTGGACCGGGTACAACGCCCTGATTCTGCTCGCGGGCATGCAGGCAATTCCGCGCGACCTTTACGAGTCTGCGGCAATCGACGGAGCCGGATGGTTCCATCGGTTCTTCTCGATCACCATCCCGCAGCTTCGTCCGACCGTGATCTTCGTCATCATCACGGCCACCATCGGCGGACTCCAGATCTTCGACGAGCCGCGGCTATACGACCAGACCGGTCTTGGCGGAGCAGATCAACAGTGGATGACGATGACCATCTACCTCTACAAGCTGGGCTGGACCCAGCTGAACTTCGGCCGCGCAGCGTCCGTGGCGTGGCTGCTGTTTCTGGTGATCGTCGTCATCGGACTCGCCAACCTTGCGATCACAAGACGGATCGCCAGCAGTGAGAAGGCCTGAAATGGCCGCGCAGGCTGAGATGCTGCCGACGACTGGCAAACCCACCGCTCGGGGTTGGGGTGGCAAGCGCCGCCGCGCCGAAGCCCGGATCGCCCAGCGCCCCGGCTTTGTGGCCTATGGATTCCTCACTGCCGTCATCTTGGCCTCGGTGTTTCCGTTCTATTGGTCCTTCCTCATTGGCAGCGGTGATTCCAGCACCCTCAACGATCCCCACATGTCCTGGATACCTGGCGGCAACTTCCTCACCAACGCCGCCAGGGTGGTCAACAACGAAAGCGTCAACTTCTGGAAGGCCTTCACCAACAGCATCATCGTCTCGACAGTCGTCTCCGCATCGGTGGTCTTCTTCTCAACGCTGGCCGGCTATGCGTTCGCAAAGCTCCGCTTCCGTGGTCAGAACTGGCTGTTGACCTTCGTGATCGGCACTATGGCCATCCCGACCCAACTGAGCGTGGTGCCGCTTTTCATCGTGATGTCGAAGTTCGGCTGGACGGGCACACTCGGTGCGGTGATCATTCCCGGGTTGGTGACCGCCTTCGGCGTGTTCTGGATGACGCAATACATCGGCCAGGCGCTCCCCGACGAGCTCATCGAGGCCGCGCGAATTGATGGAGCGAACATGTTCCAAACGTTCTGGTACATCGTCGTGCCGTCGGCGAGGCCGGCCGCTGCGATGCTCGGGCTCTTCACCTTCATCATGACCTGGACCAACTTCTTCTGGCCTTTCATCGCGCTGAACCAGTCGAACCCCACGCTCCCGGTTTCGCTCGCCACCCTACAGGCGAACTACTTTGTCGACTATTCGATAGTTCTCGCCGGGGCGCTGCTCGCGACCTTGCCACTGGTCATCCTGTTCGTGTTCGCGGGCAGGCAGCTCGTGGCGGGGATCATGCAAGGCGCGGTCAAGGGCTAGTGTCAATGGAGTTTCCGGCGGGCTTTCTCTGGGGCTCCGCGACAGCTGCGGCCCAGATCGAGGGCGCGGCGCACGAGGACGGCAAAGAAGACTCGATCTGGGACGCGTTCGCGCGCGTACCAGGCGCTGTCGCCGGTGGCGACACCCCTGAGGTCGCCGTCGACCACTATCACCGTATGCCGCAGGATGTCGCGCTCATGAAGGAACTCGGGCTGGGCGCCTACCGCTTCTCCACGAGCTGGGCGCGAATCAAGCCAGGAGATCGTGAAGTCAACAGCAAGGGCCTTGACTTCTACAACCGGCTGGTCGACGAGCTGCTCGAAGCGGGCATATTGCCGTGGCTCACCCTGTACCACTGGGACCTACCCCAGAGACTCCAGGAGAGTGGAGGCTGGGCGAACCGCGACACCGCCTATCGGTTCTGCGAATACGCCACAGTCGTCCACGAGGTGCTGGGCGATCGCGTCATCCATTGGACAACGTTCAACGAGCCTCTGTGCTCCTCATTGATCGGCTACGCGAGCGGCGAGCATGCCCCTGGCCTGCGCGATCCGCACGCCGCAATGGCGGCTGTGCACCATCAGCACCTTGCGCATGGGCTGGCTGTCGAGGCGCTTCGCGAATTGGGCGCCCGGACGGTGGGAATCACGCTCAACCTGACGAATGCGGTACCCACCGCCCCTACTGATCCGGTGGATGTGGAAGCCGCGCGTCGAATCGACGCCCTGGTCAACCGCATGTACCTCGAGCCCATCCTGCTGTCGCGGTACCCGGCCGACCTACTTGACGATGTTCGAGATTTCGGACTCGCGGAGTTGGTTCATGCTGGCGACCTCGAGATCATCGGTGCGCCAATCGACTTCCTGGGCGTCAACTACTACCACGATGACAACGTCAGTGGGCATCCGTTGCCCGCCGAAGCGCGCCCGAACCTGGAGCCAACCTCCAGAGCGAAGTCGTCTCCGTTCGTCGGCTCGGAGTACGTGACCTTCCCGGCTCGGGACCTGCCGCGCACGGCGATGGACTGGGAGGTCAATCCCGACGGCCTGCGCAGCTTGCTCGTACGACTGGGGCGGGAGTATCCAACTCTCCCGCCGCTCTACGTGACCGAGAACGGCGGGGCGTTTTTCGGCGACAGTGTGGGTGAAGACGGTCACGTGCACGACCCCGATCGCACTGCATACATACTGCAGCACATCCAGGCGGTTGCAGATGCGGTTGGCCAGGGCGCCGACGTGCGCGGCTACTTTCTCTGGTCCCTTCTCGATAACTTCGAGTGGGCCTGGGGCTTCCAGAAGAGGTTCGGAATCGTGCATGTGGACTACGACACGCAGGTCCGCACGGTCAAGGACAGTGGACTGGCCTACTCCAGTCTCATCAGAAGCGCTCGGGCGTTAGGCCCGCGGTCTTCAAAACCGTTTGCGGGGCGCTGCTGAGGCGTCCTGGGTGGGTTCGATTCCCATCCATCCCCGCCACCTCTGAGCATCGTGACAGCCAAGTTGACAAGGCTATCGTGCTGGCATCGCGCTAGAACGGTTGCTGCAATTGTTATGGCGGGGTCCGCACAGTGAAACATCACGCGCATTCCCTAGCGCCTCGGAGCGCCTTTACGTGACTGAAGAATGGACGCCGGCATGACACGCCCAGATCAAGACCACGATGGCCCTGATGCAGGTCAAGACGCCCTCGCAACCGCAGGCGAGCGCGACATAGAAGGGCGGGACCGCGATTTAGCTGCCGATGCGCGTGACCGAGAGGCCGAGCAGCGCGATCGAGAAGCCGAAGCGCGTGACGACGCGGCGGGCGATCACGACCGAACCGCAGGCGACCGCGCAGCGAGCGAGCGTCAACATGCTTCAGGTGAAGGCGCCCGGGCCCCCTCGGGCCACGCCGAGGCTGCCGACAACCGCGCCCAAGCCGTCAACGACCGCAAGGTTGCGGCCGAGGATCGCGCGCAGGCGGCAAAGGACCGCGAGGATTCCGGCACCGACGAGTTGACAGGAGTGCGGCGCCGGGAGGCCGGGCTGGCGGCACAGGATCGCGACGTCGCGGCGGGCCTGCGTGACCGGGAGGCTGAGGCGCGTGACGACGCTGCGGGTGATCTCGACCGAACCGCTGGGGATCGCGCAGCGAGTGACCGCCAGAATGCGGCAGACGAAGGTGCCTGGGCCGCCTCGCGGCGTGCTGGGGCCGCGGACAACCGAGTCCAAGCCATCAACGATCGCCGCGTTGCGGCGGAAGATCGCGTACAGGCCGCCAAAGACCGCGAGGATTCCGGGATCGACGAGTTAACCGGTGTGCGGCGCCGCGAGGCCGGGCTGGCTGCGCAGGACCGCGACGTGGCGGCCGGGCTGCGGGACCGAGAGGCCGAAGCGCGCGACGAAGCAGCGCGTGATCTCGACCGAACCGCAGGGGACCGCGCCGAGAGCAACCGCCAGCGCGCGGTAGATGAAGGGGCCCAGGCCGCATCGGGGCGTGCAGAGGCCGCCGCCTACCGCGCCCAAGCAATCAACGATCGCAAGCTTGCAGCCGAAGATCGCGCGCAGGCCGCCAAAGACCGAGAAAGCTCCGCGCTTGCTGCACGAGCGCGCGACCTCGCGGCTGAGCTGCGCGATCGAGAGGCCGAGGCACGCGATGACGCGGCGGGTGACTTCGACCGGACCGCTGGGGATCGCGCTGCGAGCAACCGCCGGCGAGCGGCCGACGAAGGTGCCCGGGCCGACTCGGGGCGCGCTGAGGCCGCGTTCAGCCGCGTGCGCGCCATCAACGACCGCAAGGTTGCAGCGGACGATCGCGCACAGGCTGCCAAGGACCGTGAGGATTCGGAAACAGACGAGTTGACGGCAGTGCGCCGCCGCGAGGCAGGGCTAGCCGCGCGGGAGCGTGACGTCGCGGCCGAGCAGCGTGATCGAGAAGCCGAAGCGCGCGACGACGCGGCCGGTGATCTCGACCGAACCGCAGGGGTGCGCGCGGCGAGCAACCGGCAGCGCGCGGTAGACGAAGGCGCCCGGGCCGACTCGGGCCGCGCCGAGGCTGCGGACAGCCGGGTACGGGCTATCAATGACCGCAGGGTTGCAGCAGAGGATCGTGCACAGGCCGCCAAGGATCGTGAAGATTCCGGAACAGACGAGTTGACTGCAGTTCGCCGACGTGAAGCCGGGGTGGCTGCGCGCGAGCGTGATGTTGCGGCTGAACTGCGGGACCGAGAGGCCGAAGCGCGTGACGACGCCGTGGGCGATCGGGCGGCGAGCAACCGTGAGCGCGCCGAAGCCGAAGGCGTGCGGGCCGACTCGGGGCGCGCTGAAGCTGCGGACAGCCGCGTGCGCGCCATCAACGACCGAAGAGTTGCAGCAGAAGATCGCGCCCAGGGCAGCCACGACCGCCAGATTGCAGCCGAAGATCGGGCACAGGCCGCCAAGGACCGCGAAGATTCCGGGACCGATGAGTTGACGGGAACAAGCCGCCGGGGCGCCGGGCTGGCTGCCATCGCGCGCGAGATCAATCGCGCGGCGCGTGACAACGGAGAGGTCGTGGCTGCCTATGTCGATGTAGACGGGCTTAAAACCACGAACGACACCATGGGCCACTCGGCTGGGGACACATTGCTGGTCGCGGTCGCGAGCTCCCTTCGAGAGTGCCTGCGTTCATACGACGTGATCACTCGCGTCGGCGGCGATGAGTTCGTGTGCGTTCTCCCTGGCATTTCGATCGAAAACGCGCGGCAGCGTTTTGAAGCCGTGGGCGAGATGTTGGCCGGGGTCCGCCCCGGCGCTTCCATCACAGTCGGCTTTGCCCGACTCGAGGCCGGTGACTCGACTGATGGTCTCATCCAGCGCGCCGACGAAGAGGTATCCAGGGCTCGCCGGCGCGCCTAGCCATCGCCGTTGCCGGCGCCAATGGGTGCGTTCGAGTCCCATTCATCCCCGCTAGAGTCATCGAAGTGGGCCTTCCTTTGGGGAATGGATGATAGGGACGCCGATGAGTAGGACATTGATACCAGCCTGCCCCTGACCGTCGATGCAAGCGAGGAGCAAGAGCGCCAAGCATGGTAGTCGACGACTCCCCCCTCGCCGCTGACAGCCGAGAAAGACAGCCAAGGCCGCGAACCATGGTGGACGAATGCGAACGACTGGGGAATTCCGTCCGTCGCGCCGAACTGAAGCGGACGCTTACGGACGGTTGTGGACGCTAGCCCTGCGGTCTTCAAAACCGTTTGCGGGGCGCTGCTGAGGCGTCCTGGGTGGGTTCGAT
>DAIUFK010000063.1:0-8068 GCA_036844615.1 Candidatus Dormiibacterota bacterium
ATTTCAGCTAAGCTGCCAGCGTGATTGAGACCGGCGACGGCCGGGGTGAGGCCGTGCCCGAAGGGGACGGCGGTGCCCGCCGCGTTGGCCACCGGCGCCTCCCGGGCGTGGACCTGAGGGCAGGAGCCGTCAAGCAGGCTCGCAAGGAGTCAGGCCTCAGCCTCGCCCAGGTTGGCAAGGGCATGGTCACCGCTCCCGCGATCTACCTGATCGAGACCGGCCGCACCCGCCCGTCTCTACCAACCCTCGAGCACATCGCGCGCAGGACCGGAAAGCCGGTCGAGTTCTTCCTCGCGGACCAGAGCGGCAGCACCGACGAGACGAAGACCGGGCTGATCGAGCTCGAGGCGACGGTCGCCGAGGGCCGTATGCAGGATGCAATCGTGATAGGCGAGCGGCTCCTGAAGCTTGGCTCCTCTGCCAACCGCCTGGGCCAGATCCGGTTCCTCCTTGCCCAGGCGCACCTGCAGCTCGGCCAGCCGGAACCTGCCGCCTCGCTCCTTCGCGAGGCTCATGCCCACTTCGAATCGGTCAACGACCTGCTGATGCTCGCGGAGTGCATGGGCTCGGAGGCCTCGCTTGCTTACATGACCCAGAAACCGGGAGCCACCGACCTCGCCGAACGGGCCCTCGCAATCATTCGTGGCATGGCGGAGGTTCCCCGCGCGACCGAAGCCAGGCTGCTGGCCATCCTCGCCGGCGCGAACGTCGCCAACCGAAATTGGGACAGGGCGATCACGCTGTACGAGGCGGCGATCGAGGCGGCGGGCTCGGTGTTCGACCTGGGCAAAATGGCCAAGATGTACAGCGGCCTCAGCTCGGCTTATAAAGAGACAGGACACGTCGACGCTGCAGCCAAGTACGCGGGGCGGTCGATCACGCTGCTCGAGGTGGTCAAGGATCGCGTCTCGCTTGCGCGGGCGGAGAACAACCTTGCACTGATCCTGCTGGCGAAGGGCGACCGCGCGGCCGCCCAGCAGCACCTGGATCGATCGCTCGAGCTGGCCGAGGAAACCAACCTCGAGGTCGGTCGAAGCCACGTGCTGATGAGCCTGTGCGAGCTCAGTCTCGTGCAGGGCAACTTGCAGGCGGCCCGCCAGTTTGCAGACCAGGCGCTGGCAATGGCGGAACGCATGGGCGAGGCTGCCAACGTGGCCGAGGCGCATCTGTGGTTGGGGCGGATCGCCGCCGAGGTCGGGGACGACGAGCTGTGTGACACCGAGTTCAACATCGCGATCCGCGGGCTGACCGAGGTCGGCGTCGAGGAGCGACTGATGCGCTGCCACGGCGTGTACGCCGAGATCCTGGAGAACCGCGGCGAGCTGAAGAGGGCGTATATCCACATGAAGAAGGCGTTCTCGGCCAGCCGGCCGGGACTTCTCCACTCCGCGGGCGACGAAAGCGAGGAACGAGCTACCTCGGCTTGATCGCGGTCCTCCCCGCTCGCCGGGGAGGTGGCGCGCGAAGCGCGCCGGAGGGGGCGTTGAGCAATGCAGGGTCGCGGGATAGAAGTGCGGCGTTCATCGTGTCAACCGCACGTAGGAGGTCCGTCGGCGGCGTGCTAGTGTAGTTTTCGGCGGTCGTCAGATCGCCGAAAAGCGTAGGAGGTAAGTCGGGCTGGCCAAGTCGCTGCGCAATTCGAAAGTCTCGCTGGCCACCACCACCGTCATCGCCGACTACCGCCTTGCATACAGCAGCCGCCGCGCGAGCATCATCGGCCGTGCGGAGGTGCTGCGCGGGAACGCCACCTTCGGGATCTTCGGCGACGGCAAGGAGATAGCCCAGCTCGCGATGGCGAAGGCCTTTCGTCCGGGGGACTGGCGCTCCGGCTACTACCGCGACCAGACCTTCATGTGGGCCACGCGGATGTCGAACATTCGTGGCTTCTTCTCGCAGCTCTACGGCCACGCGACAGTGGATGCCGATCCGGCGTCCGGAGGCCGGCAGATGGGCAACCACTTCGCGACCCGCTTCCTGGACGAGCGGGGCGAGTTCCAGCGTTCGGTTGACATGCCTAACTCCACCGCCGACGTATCCAACGTCGCGGGCTGGATGCCACGCCTGGTCGGCCTCGCCTACGCCTCCAAGCTCTTTCGCGACAACCCGCAGCTGAAGCCGGCACAGGATGGCTTCTCGGTCGACGGCAACGAGGTGGCGTTCGGGACGATCGGGGACGCTGCTACGAGCGAAGGGCCTTTCTGGGAGTCGGTGAATGCAATCGGCGTGCTGCAGGTTCCCGTTGCGCTGTCGGTCTGGGACGACGGTTATGGCATCTCGGTGCCGATCACGAAAGAGACCACCAAGGCCTCGATCTCGGATGTGCTTCGAGGCTTCATGCCCGACGACAGACCTGGAATCGACATACACGTGGTCCCAGGCTGGGATTACCCGACGCTCGTCGAGGCTTACGTCAACGGCGTTGAACGCGTCAGGCGGGAGCACAGGCCCGCCCTGTTCCACATCACCGAGCTGACCCAGCCGCAGGGCCACTCGACGAGCGGCAGCCACGAGCGCTACAAGTCGAAGGAGCGGCTCCGCTTCGAGAAGGAGTTCGACTGCGTCACGCGGATGCGCGACTGGATCATCGAGTCGGGGATCGCCAGCGAGTCGCAGATCGAGGGCTGGGAGGCGGCTGACAAGGAGGCCGTCGAGGCGGCGAGGGACCTCGCGTGGGAGGCTTTTCAGTCACCGATCCGCGAAGAGCGGGACCACCTTGTGGCGATCCTCAAGGGAAGCGATTCGCCAGAGGTGGACGAGGTGTCAAGCACGCTGGCGGAGACGCCGAAATTGACGCGATCGCTTGTGCTCGCAAGCGCTTCGCGGGCTCTCAACGACATGCGCGGCAGCGACTCACCAGAACGGTCGGAGCTGACCAAGTTCGTTGAGAGCTACAGGCGCGAGAACCTCGAGCGGTACAACTCGCATGTTTACAGCCGCTCGGAACAGTCGCCGCTCAAGGTGCAGGTAGTGCCTGCCGAGTACTCGGACAAGTCGCCCACCGTCGACGGCAGGCAGGTGCTGCTGCGCAACTTCGACGCCAACTTCGCGCGCGACCCCAGGCTGTTCGTCATCGGCGAGGACGTGGGCAGGCTCGGTGACGTGAACCTCGTCTTTGAGGGCCTGCAGGCGAAGTACGGCGAGCTGCGAGTCACCGACACCGGCATACGCGAGGCGACGATCCTCGGCCAATCGATTGGCTCGGCGATGCGCGGCCTGCGCCCGATCTGCGACATCCAGTACCTCGATTATTTCCTCTATGCGCTCCAGACCGCGTCTGACGATCTGGCGAGCCTGCATTGGCGAACTGTCGGTGGCCAGAAGGCGCCTGTTGTAATCAGGACCAAAGGTCATCGCCTCGTCGGCATCTGGCACTCGGGCTCGCCGATGGCGGTGGTGCTCAACGCCCTGCAGGGCATCTACGTGGCAGTGCCCCGGAACATGACGCAGGCTGCAGGTTTCTACAACCTCCTGTTCCGCGGCGACAACCCCGGGCTCGTGATCGAGGTTCTAAACGGATACCGCCTCAAGGAGAGGGTGCCTGACAACATTGGAGAGTTCACGGTTCCGCTTGGGATCCCGGAGGTCCTCCGCGAAGGCTCGGATGTGACTGTGGTCACCTATGGCGCGTGCTGCGCCATCGCACTTGACGCTGCAAACGTGCTCCATGACCTCGGGGTCTCTTCCGAGGTGATCGACGTCCAGACGCTCAACCCCTTCGACATCGAGCACAGCATCGTCAGGTCGCTCGAGAAGACGCACTGCGTGCTGTTCCTCGACGAGGACATGCCGGGCGGAGCCTCGGCGTTCATGATGCAGCAGGTGCTGGAGGTCCAGCAGGGTTGGTGGCACCTCGACTCGGCGCCGCGCACGCTCGCAGCCTCACCGAACCGGCCGGCCTACGGGCCGGACGGCGACTACTTCACGAAGCCGAACCGCGAGAGCATCGTGAATGCGGTGTACGCGATGGTCCGCGAGCGGCAGCCCTGGAGATTCCCCGAGCTGTAGTCAGTCCTGGGTGAAGAAGTTCATGACCGCCAGCGCGGGCGCTCGATTCATCAGGGCCATTCCTTCGAGCAGCCAGCCGACGTAGCCTGCCGCGCCCGCCTGGGCGCGCGGCGGGATCATCCTGCGCGGGGCTCGCACCTCGCGCGCCGGCGCGCTCTCCTTGAGACCGGCCAGGCTTCGCGCCTTGCGCAAAGCGGCATCCACGCCGCCGAGCTCGTCCACGAGCTTCCGCTCGTATGCCTGCCTGCCGGTCCAGACTCTCCCTGCCGCGATCGGATGCACCTGTTCGCGCGTCATCCCACGAGCTCTGCCGACGACGTCGAGGAAGAGTTCGTAGATCCTGTCGATCTCGCCCTTCACGATCTTGAGCTCCTCCTTTGAGTAGGCTCTTTCGTCGCTGGACATCGTCGCGTGCTCGCCGAAAGCGATGGTTTCTCGGTTGACGTGGAGCTTCGCCCACAGGCCTGCCATCACGAGCTTGCCTGTGAGCACGCCGATCGAGCCTGTCAGGGTGCCCGGCCTTGCCACAATCCACCGTCCGGGGGTGGCCACCCAGTAGCCGCCAGAGCCGGCGACAGGGCCCATCGCCACCACCAGCGGCTTGCGCGCGTTGATCTGGTCAAGGGCCTGGCGCATGGCTTCCGAAGCCGTGGCGGAGCCGCCTGGCGAGTTGATGTACAGGACGGCGGCCGCTGCGCGCTTGTCCGCGGCGACCTGGCGCGCTGCCTGGACGATGGTGAGGTCGCCGGCGCGCGGAGCGCCCACTAGAGGGACGTCGATAGGGGGCTTGACGGGCAGTCGTTCCGAGCGCCCGTCGACGATCATGCCGTCGATGCGGAGGATGGCGACGTACTTGCCGCGGCCGAGCGTCGGCCGCGGGGTCTTTAGCTTCCTTTGGGCCTGCTCCCACGCCGCAACGGCAACCCGCGAGTCGGTGGCGAGGTGGCCTGGGAGGTCTTCCTCGGCGAGGACGCCGTCAACGACCTTGTTGGCGAGAGCGGCGTCATCCGCGTAGGGCGAGGCGTCGACCAGGGCGCCCGCGGCCCTGGCGTCAATCCGCCGGCTCTCGGCGATGGCGGCCACGAGCTCTTTGTGGTGCGAGTCCAGCAGCCACGTCACCTGTTCGCGCAGCTCGTCGGACATCTTGGACTTGGTGAGGACGTCGGCCGCCGACTTGTAGGGAGAGATCTGTACGAAATCGGCCTCGACGCCGAACCTGGCCAGGGCGTCGGCAAGGAACATGCCGGTGGTCGCGAACCCGAGCGGCTGCACCGAACCCGAGGGCATCAGCAGGATCTCGTCGCACGCGCAGGCGAGGTAGTAGGTTCCTGTCGTGTAGAAAGGCGCCCACGCGACAACTCTCTTCCCTGCGGCGCGGAGTTTCGAGATGAGCTCGCGGAGGTCCTGGAGGGTGGCCATCGACATCGGCACTGGGCGCAGGTGCAGGACGACGCCTTTGGTCCTGGAGTCGCGCGCGATGAGGTCGAACCTCTCGCCAAGCTCCATCATGCTGAGGCTTCGTTTGGAGAAGAAGCGTTGCCAGCGAGGCAGAGGAGGATCAGGCAGCGCTGGAAGGTCGCTCTCGATGAGGAAGATGACGTAATCGGGTGCTTTGCCGAGGGCGCGTCGAATGTTCGAGACAAGCCAGCGGACATACCGAAACGGATAGAGAACCATCAGACCTTGACCAAGTCTATCGGGGCCGCGGCCCCCCTCCGGCCCTTCGGGCCACCTCCCCGGCGAGCGGGGAGGACTGTCTTAAACGACTTTGGAAACTTCCAGGTGCTCGTCCATTTGCTCGCTCAGCCGCGTCGCTCCGTACTGCTGGCCGACGTGTTGGTGGTAGGGCACGCCGCTGAAGAGGTGGTGGCTCTTGGTCGGGATGTCTGAGCCATCCCACTCTTTGCGCTGCAGCGCCATGTAGCCCTCCTCCTTCTTCGCCTTGAGGTCCTCGAGGAGGACTGACATGCCGTGGCCTGCCGCATGCTGCAGCGCGAGGGTGATGAAGATGAAGCCGACACCGAGGTCGCCGAGGTCATTCCACGTGATCGGTTTCTTTTCGTTGTACCACTTGAACGACGACGAGTAGTTGAAAGCGAAGCGGGCCTTCGGGAAACGCTTGCGAATCTCGCCGCAGAATTGCTCTGTCGGCCCGCGTTCCGCGGTCGGAAACTCGCACCACAGGAGGTCAGGCACGCCGCTGTCCATGTAGCGGAGGCCGCGCTCGATCGCGAGCTCGATGCCGCGTTTGGATTCCGGAGCTTCGCTCGCCGACACGGCGTCGGTGCGCGCGATGATCACGAAGTCCTTATGGCCCAGGTCGTCGGCAGCGTTGCGCATCATCTTGAGCTTGCCGACGAACTCGTCAGCCGAGATCAGCGCCTTGCCCGCGATATGGCCGCAACGCTTGGGCATCACCTGGTCCTCGAGGTGCGCGGCCGCGACACCCGCCCTCACGTACAAGTCGACGGTGCGCTGGACGTTGAAGAGGTTGCCGTAGCCGGCATCCATGTCGACGATCACCGGCGGGATCTCGAGGTGGGTCGGGGCCACGCCCTTGTCAGGGTCGCCCATCGCCATCGTCAGCTGGAACTTGCGCAGGGCGCTCACCGTGCGGCGGGCGCCGTCGGCGATCTCGACAGAGGAGTAGATGTCCATGTCCGTGGTGCCGAGGTGGCCGATCGCGAACGAGTAGCCGCTGAAGTAGACGGCGTCGAAGCCGTGGTACATGACGAGCTCGGCGCCGAACGGGTCGTAGACGCCAGGGCCGAAGACAAAGGGCTGCGTCGCGAGGAGCCGGCGCAGGCGCTTGCTCGGGTCCTCGTTGCGCGATGCGGGGACTTTGAACCCGTCAGGGAGCAGGGGCGTCGAGACAAGATCCATATTCGGCTCCTTCAAGCTGAGGTCGGCAGCCTAGGCGGTTTGCTTATTCGTTTTCGTGGTCGCAGTTGCAAGGTTCGGGGCACTCGCACTCGTGTGCGGAAGGCTCCGTCTCAAGTTCCTGCGACTGGTCGGTGTTGTCCATTGCATGCATAACGCCGACCGTAGCCAGAATGGTGATATTCGTCCAATCAATTGATTTGATGTTGGTTATCGGGAATCCTGATATGTCAGGTGGCCTCTGCCAGGAGCTTGAGGAAAGCGGCAACGATGCCCTCCGGTTTGCCGGCGTCATTGCGGCGGTACGCCACTATCGACTGATACATCGGGGGAGCGTCTTTCATTTTCACCAGGCGCAGGGTCTTGCTTTCGACCTCGCGTGCGACAGCTGTGCGAGGGAGCAGCGCCACGCCGAGGCTCCGTTCCACCATCTTTTTGGCTGCCTCGATCGAGTCCAGCTCCATCAGCCCCCGAAGCTTCACGCCCACGGACAGGAAGGCAGCCTGCGTGATCTCGTAGTAGCTCGACGTGATGTCGAACATGATCAGCCTCTCGTTCGCGACCTCGTCCATCGGCACCTCGCCCCGCTTCGTGAAGGCGTGGTCTGGGGCGCAGACGAGCACGAGCTCCTCGGTGTGAAACGGACGCAGCTCGAGGTCGGGGTGGCGGATCGCGCGCCCAAGCCCAACCTGCACCTCATCGCGCAGGACAAGGTCGACGACGTCTTCGGAGTGCCCGGTTCGCACGGAGACCTCGACCCGGGGATGGGCGGCGACGAACTCCTGGAGAAGGCCAGGCAGGATGTATGTGCTGACGGCGGGGGCGGCTCCGATCATCAGGTGCCCCGCCGAGGCCGACCTGACCTGTTCCAGCACGTCGCGCCCATCGACAAGCGCCCGCAACGCTCGCTCTGCGTAGGGGACCCAGGCCCGCCCCGCATCTGTCAGCCTCATTCCGTGCGGTGTGCGCACGAAGAGAGGAGTCCCGAGCTCGCGCTCGAGGCTGTGGAGGCGGGCTGTGAGGGTTGGCTGAGTCACGAACAGGGCCTCCGCGGCGCGGCTGACGCTGCCCCGGCGAGCCACCTCGAGGAATCCCTCGACCTGAACGAGCTGAATCCCGCGAGCCTTCCCGTTACTTACTTCGTCTATAGCCATAGCCCTCGACCCAAATTCTATCTATGGGT
>DAIUFK010000063.1:8168-13925 GCA_036844615.1 Candidatus Dormiibacterota bacterium
GGACGCGGGGAGGTCCGGCAACAGCCGGACCGTGAACGGATGGAGAATGTGCCTAGCTACTCCGCCTGCGTAACAGCACTGTCGCGGCCGCGATCGCCAGCGCCCACAGCGGGCCCATGGTGATGACGAAGGGCCTGATGGTGTCGCTGTTCGAGTGCGAGACCCTGTCGAAAGCCTCGAACACCGCCACGGTCCCGTACAGGAGCACGGCGAACGCCACGACCACCCAAACCACTGTCGCGATCTTCATGTGGACGGCAACGCCTCGAGCTCGGGGTCGGTTACGACCGCGCCGGAACCCGCCTTGTAAACAAGCTCGCCGGCCCTGAGCGGCACCTTCAGGAAGTTCTCCTGCGGAGCCAGCGGGCAAGCCCACCGCGGGCTGTAAGCGCACGAAGCGTTGTATGCGTAGTTGAAATCGATGACGACCTGCGGCGAGCCAGGCGTCACCTCCAGCACGAGGCCGTCGGTGTCCTTCGCCGTGTCAAACAGGTAGCGGCCTCCGCCATAAGTCTCATGCCCTGAGGTCGCGTCCCTGAAAGGGACGAAGAGGCCTCCTGCGTATTGCACCAGGCTGAGCACCGTCAGGCGGCACATCTCGCCACCGAGCTCGAAAACCAGCCGTCCCGCGCGCCTGTAGCGCACCGCGCCATCTTCGCCGCCGGTATCGATGAGGAGCTCGGCGCCATCGCCGGCTTCGAGCCGGCCGCTCACGCGACAGCCAGGGTCGTAGGGAAAGTACGCAAGCCCGTGGAACGCTGCCCGCTCGTCGGCCTCGATCGGGGACTGTGGGTGAGTCTTGAACAGCTCGTCCCTGCCACGCCTGAAACGTTTGTGCGCGTCAACACCCCTTATCCGATACAGATCGCCGACGCGGCGCCGCCAGTCGACGAGGTCGAGCAGCGGCTGCGCTACCACTTCTCCCAATGGACGATGCCCTCCAGGGGAATGCGCTCCGCAGGCTTGAAATCGCCGCCGGTGCTGAAGCCGATCGTCAGCAGCGCAGCCTGGGTGTAGCGCTCGTACGGGATGCCAAGGAAGTCCGCCACCTCACGTTCGTATTTGAGGTGAAGCGAGGTCCAGGCGCCGACAAGACCGCGGTCGCGCGCCGCCAGCAGGAAGCTCCACGCGGCAGGCAGGATCGAACCGTAGAAGCCCGCCATCTCCTGGTTGGAGACTCCTGGCCTGTCGACGCGTCCTTCGATGCACGGGATGACCATTGCCGGAATCTCGTGCATGCGGTCGGCTAGGTACTGCGCCGATGACGCGACGCGCGGGAGCTGGGCGCGTCGTGGATCCTCCTCCGCGTACCTTTGCCCGCGGCTCTTCGAATAAGCCGTCCAGGACTCTCGATAGAGATCCCCGATGAACTTCTTGGGCTCCGGCTCTGTGACGAACACGAACTGCCAGCCCTGAGTGTTGCCCCCGGTCGGAGCCTGGACCGCGACCTCGAGGCATTGGAGCAGCAGCTCGCGGGGCACCGGCCGGTCGAAGTCGAGCCGCTTGCGGACTGTCCGGGTGGTGCTGAGTACGGTCTGGGCATCCATCTCTACGATTCTGGCTCCAACGGGGTGAGCAGGTAGCTTGCTGCCGGCGGCAGGTTGGCCAGCACCTGGTGCACGTCGTCCTCGGTGGCGTCCAAGACTGAGAGGATGAACCGCATTCCGGCCGGAGCCGCGACAGGCGCCGGCGCTGCATCAACAGTCGACGCAGTGATCGCCGGCGCCACGGCGGCCAAGGCAACCCGCGGCGGCGCCGTCTCGTGCCGTGCCGGCCGGGATGCCGCATCCGCCCTGAGCACGCGCCAGTGGTAGAAGCCGACCACGAGTGCCACCACAAGCACTGCGAGGTAGTGGCCGAAATCGAGATTGTCGACGGTGTTGAGCCGAGGATTCGCGCTGAAGAACTGTTGAAGCACCACGTACACCAGCGCGATACCCGCGCCAAGGGCGGCAAGCACGCTGCCGAGGAGCGTCGCCCAAACATACAGGCGCCGGCTCAGTGACTGCCTGTCGCCAGGCCAGGGAGCGTGGCGCCAGTGCGCGACCCAAACGGCAGCGCCCACGATGAGCAGCGTCACCCACCTGCTGATCGGATCCTTCCAATCGCCGGCCGAGACGCCGATGACCGGCGCTTCCACCTGCTCCGCAAGAGCCCACAACACTCCGGCCGCACCCGTCGCCAGCACAGCCATCGACACCAGTGCGGCGAGGTTCGTGTACAGACGCCGCACGCCCGCCTGGCGGTCGACCTCATGGGAGCCGGTGTCTCGCGACAATCGGCGCCGGATCAAGAACCAGGCGACGCCGTAAACGAGAAGCAATGACGCCGGCTGCGCGAGCAAGGCGAGAATCTCGCCGGTCAGGTTGCCTGGGTTGACGACGCCGAGGGCGCGCGCGAGAGCGTAGTAGAGAATCTGTGAGGCCCCGATCAGCGCCACGACTATGCACACTGCCAAGGCGATGAAGCCCTCGACTGCGCGGAGGGTGGACTTGCGGTCGTCCTCGATGTGCCTCCGCGCAAGGATCCTGGCATGGACTCCCCACAGCGCGAGTCCGGCGAGGGCCAGTCCCGCGGAGTCACCTATGAAACGGAACTGGTTGACTCCAAGCGGACTGTTTACGATCCGCAGCCAGCTGAGCTCGAGGACGCCGCTTGCCCCGATCAGCATCATGAGGAAGCCGACGAGCAGAGCCGTGTACATGTACCAACGGCGCAGGCTCGCTGATCTTCCTTGCTCGCCCACAACTGCCCGATCGCGCCGTGCGATCCGGTAATGCAGTGCCCAGAACGCGACAAGGACCAACGCGACCCAGCCCGCCTGGGCGGTCGCTACAAAGCCGCTGTAGTCAGGGCACGTGACGCGTTGGACGTAGGGCGCTGTGTTGCAGTCCACGAGAGGGCGCAGGAGGCCTGACATTGCGACATTCAGTGCGAAGGCGGTACCGATCGACATCACCATGCAAGCCCAGTAGAGATACAGGCGCCTGAGCGCGGAAGCGCGCTCCTCCGGGTCTCGATGCGCGAACCGCCGCGCGAACAGGAAATGCACGCCCCACACCGGCAGAGCGACGAGGGTTGTAGCGCTCCAGATGGCAAGTGCCGGCCTGTTGAACTCGGCCGAAGGGTCGTTGAAGTAGAAGAGCAGGATCGTTGAGCCAAGCGCCGATAGCCCGAATGCCAGCGCGGCGAGAGCGGCCGCGCTGACCAGGTAGAGGTACAGCCGCCGCAGAATCATGGCGCCAACGTACTACCATGCGCGCGTGATCTCTGAAGAACTGCTCGAAATCCTTGCGTGTCCGAAATGCCACACGAAGGTGGAGCTCAAGGAGCCCGAACACCTCCGCTGTCCGCAGTGCAAGATCCTCTACCCGATCGTCGACGGCATCCCAGTAATGCTCATCGAGGAAGCCAAGCCCGAGTAACTGCTCTCTCGGGGCTTAGGCCGCGCACCTCAGCCGGGACGTGTCGATCGCGTGGCGGCCTTTGACGTCCCTCACGTCAGGAGTGATCTCGTCGTTGGTCAGCACGTAGGCCTGGTTCGGATCGGTGGCCGAGGTGGCGAAAACGATCCCGAGCACGTTGCCCTGCAGGTCGACAAGCGGCCCTCCGGAATTGCCGGGCCTAACCCTCCCTGAGATGACATAGACCTGTCTTGTCACCGCATTTGCGCTGTAGATGTCGCGGCCCTGGGCTTCAACCGCGCCATCGACGACCGCCGGCTCGATCCTTTCAGGCCCACCGCCGGGGTAGCCGATCACCGCCCCATCCGTCCCGCGTGAGGCTGAGGCGAAACCGAGACCCGAACCGGTGAGCCCGGAGACTTTGAGGAGCGCGAAGTCGCGTGCGGGATCGAAGTAGACGACAGCGGCAGGCAGGTCGTCTCCGTTCGGCGTCAATACGCGATGGTCGGAGGTGCCCGCCACGACGTGGGCGTTGGTGACCACGTAACCGCCGCCTATGGAGAACCCGCTGCCCGTGACCAGGCCACCGCAGCCAAGGTTGGTCACCTTCACCACCGCCTGCGCCGCATCGTTCACCGCGGGCACATCCACAGCGGACGGATTGGGGACAGGGAGGGCAGCGGGGAGCTTCGGCTCCAGCCCGGCGAAAACTGTAGGAAACGAAACTCCCGCGAGGATTCCCTCGACCTTCGCGAGAAAGTCCGGGGGCGGAGGCGCCAAGGAGTCGAGCTCGCGCAGAACGACAGACCTCTGGATCAGCTGGGCGACGTCCGCGCTCGGGCCGCGCGAAAAGCTCAAGCCCAAAAACCACATCATCATCAGCACCGCTACCGTCGAGAGGACGGCTCCGCCCAGCGAGTCGGATGTGCTGTGGATGCCGGTGCGCAGGATCCGCCTGCGGATCGGCTCACCTGTCGCGTAACCGATGCTCGATCCGAGGCTGCCTCCAATGATCAGGACGAGCACCGCTCCCAAAGGACGCGCGACAGGGCTCGTGACGCGAAGGTAGTCGAGCACCGGCTGCGCCGCGACTGCGCCAAGGAGCACCCCGGCCAGCAGGCCCAGGTACTGCGTCAGGGAGAGCCAGAACCCGCGTCGAAAACCGTTGGCAAGGCCGACCAGCGTGGCGGCCACGATGACGAGGTCTATGAGGTTAGGGATGTCTTCTAGGTTAGATGGGCGCCGTTAGTGAGTGCTTTTTGGATGCTCCGTCTTCTCCAATTCGGCTTCGGCAGCCCGGTTGCGGGCATCGCCGCGGAGGACCCACCATCCCAGGCCGACGACCCCGAGGCCGGCGACGAGGAAGGTGATGCTCATGTAGAGCCACGCGGGCACCCACTCGCCGGCAAGGACAATCATCGTTAGCTCGGCGCCGGCGCCGGCGCCGGGACCGCAGGACCGGCCGTGCCGCGCCCGCTCGCCTCGCGCAGGTCGCGAAGCGGCATGTAGCTGTGCACTGGCGGCACCTTCTCGAAGTTGTATGGGGGCGGGGGAGAGGTGGTGGCCCACTCGAGGGTGTTGGCCTGCCACGGGTCGTCGCCCGCGATCTCTCCACCATTCCAGCTACGGATGACGTTGATCAGGAACAGCAGGACCGAGAAGGCGATGAGGAAGGACGAGACGGTGATGATCATGTTGGTGGTGCCCCAGGACGGGTTGGCGTAGGTCGCGATGCGCCGCGGCATGCCTTCGAGGCCGAGCGTGTGCATGATCAGGAAAGTCCCGTTGAAGCCGGCGAACAGGGTCCAGAAGTTCCACTCCCCAAGGGTCTTGTTCAGCAGCCGGCCGGTGATCTTCGGGAACCAGTAGTAGATCCCGGCGAAGATCGTGAACACGCTGCCTCCGAAGAGCACGTAGTGGAGGTGGGCGACCACGTAGTAGGACTGGTGCAGCTGAGTGTCCACGGGCACTGACCCCAGGTAAACGCCGGTGATGCCCCCGATCAAGAAGGTCGCGAGGAAGCCCCACGCGAATTTCATGGGCACGGTGAATTCAACCGAGCCCCACCAGGCGGTCGCGATCCAGTTGAAGAACTTGATGCCGGTCGGCACCGCGATCAGCATGGTCATCAACATGAAGAAACCTTCGACGTAGGTGTTCATGCCGACCGTGAACATGTGGTGCGCCCACACGGTCATCGACAGGAACATGATGCCGAAGAGGGCGGCGACCATCGACATGTAGCCGAAGATGGGCTTGCGAGCGAAGACCGGAATGATCTCCGAGATCATGCCGAAGCCGGGCAGGATCATGATGTAGACCTCGGGGTGCCCGAAGAACCAGAACAGGTGCT
>DAIUFK010000064.1:0-13681 GCA_036844615.1 Candidatus Dormiibacterota bacterium
ACCCCGGACCCTCTGCTTAGAAGGCAGATGCTCTATCCACTGAGCTAGCGGGGCGGCAGTCCCATTCCGGAGAGAATACGCAGGTTGGGGGTCGTGGCATGAGCAATTGGCTTGAGCAATTGAAGGAAGTCCTGGGCGAGGTGTCCGACATCAACCGTGCCGCCGCGGTGCTGGCCTGGGACCAGGAGACCTACATGCCGCCTGGTGGCGTCGCGAATCGCGCCGACCAGCTGACGACACTGCGCAGAATCGCCCACATCCGTTTCACCGCGGATGAGGTTGGCGGCCTCCTTGACGCTGTAGAGGGTGGGGCGAGCGGGCTGCCCTTCGATTCAGACGAGGCAAGCCTGGTCCGCGTCACCCGCCGTGACTACGAACATGCGCGCAAGCTCCCCCCGGACCTCGTGGCGGAGATTGCAAGGGCAGAGGCGACGGCACGGCCAGTCTGGGAGAAGGCGCGCGAGAACGCCGACTTCGGGCTCTTCGCGCCATCCCTCGAGAAGAACGTAGAGCTGGGCAAGCGTGTCGCCGACGCGCTCGGCTACGAGGGGCGGCCGTATGACGCGCTGCTCGACCGTACCGAGCCCGGCCTCACCACTGATCAGCTGCGCGGCATATTCGAGGAGCTCAGGACGGCGATAGTGCCACTGGTCGGCGACATTGCAAGGCATGCCGACGCCGTGGACGACAGCGTTCTCCATCGCGAGTTCGACCCTGAAGGTCAGGTCAACTACGCGCTCCGGGTGGTGACCAGGCTGGGATATGACCTGGAGCGAGGCCGCCAAGACCTTTCGACCCACCCCTTCACGATTTCGTTCGGGCGCGGCGACGTGCGGATCACCACGCGCGTGTCGCGCGACTTTTTCAGCGAGTGCCTGTTCGGGTCGATCCATGAGGCAGGGCATGGGATGTACAACCAGGGAATCGGGCAGAACCTCGACCGCACGCCCCTGTGGGGCGGCGCGTCGCCAGGAGTGCACGAGTCTCAGTCGCGGCTGTGGGAGAACCTCATAGGCCGGAGCGCCGGTTTCTGGCACCATTTCTTTCCCAGCCTGCGCGATACGTTTCCGGCGCAGCTGAAGGGGATCGACGACGAAGCCTTCTATCGGGCAGTGAACAAGTCATATCCGTCGCTCATCAGGGTCGAGGCCGATGAGGTGACCTACAACCTGCACATCCTGTTGCGCTTTGAGCTCGAGAACGCGCTGCTCGAAGGTTCGCTGAAGGTGAAGGACCTTCCCGAGGCGTGGCGCGAGCGGGTCAAGTCGTACCTCGGAATCGACGTGCCTGATGACAGGGACGGCGTCTTGCAGGACATCCACTGGTCTGGGGTGTCGTTCGCGACCTTTCCGGGATACATGCTGGGCAACCTGATGGGAGCGCAGCTGATGGCGAAGGTGCGGCTGGAGGTGCCGGACCTCGACGCGCAGATCGAGGGGGGCGAGCTCGGAACTCTTCTCACATGGCTGCGGACGAACGTGTACAGGCATGGTCGGAAGTTCACCCCCAATGAGCTGATGGAGAGGGTTACCGGGAGGACTCTGACTCCTGAACCATGGATCGCCTACGTGCGCTTGAAGTTCGGCGCCCTGTACGGGGCGGCCTCGAGGTCTTAAACCCTCTGGTCGTGTGCGGCGAAATCGACAGGCGCCCGTGCCTCGCGGTTCACCTCGAGGCGGAATATGTCAGGCCTGCCGTAGTGCCCTGCGACGTCGAGAGTTCGCTTCGCGGCTGAAGCCCGAGCCGGGTCGCAGTCGGCGTAGAGGATGCCGTGCTTCTCATGCAGCGGTCCTGCCACGACCTCACCACTTGGGTCCACGATCACGGAGTCGCCCGGGTTGAACCACGCCTCGAGGTCGGGAAACAGACGGCTGCGGTCGGGGAAATCACGAGGGATGTCCTTGCCCCGCATGCTGCTTCCATTCCCGAGCACCCAGCAGCGCCCCTCCAATGCGATGTGTCGCATGGTCGAGAGCCAAGCACCGCCTTCGTCCCAGGTCGGCGCGATGTAGATCTCGCAGCCCTGGGCAAAGATCGCGAATCGAGCCAGCGGCATGTAGTTCTCCCAGCAGATGAGGGCGCCGACCCTGCCCGCGGGCGTATCCATCACGCGCAGGCCGGTGGCGTCCCCCGCTCCCCACACCATGCGCTCGGGGTTGGTGGGCATCAGCTTGCGGTGCCGATTCAACACTTCGCCATCGGGACCGATGAGCACCACCGAGTTGTAAAGGGTGCCGCGGCTGAACTCGCCGTCGCGCTCGTGCACGCCGATCGAGACTGTCAATTTCAGCCGGCGCGCCGCCGTCTGCATCGGCTTCAGCTGACCCGCTCTGAGATCAACTGCGTTTTCCAGCAGCCGGCGGTGGATGTCGCCGCTCAGCGTGTAGTCGTCGCCAGGGCGCAGACGCCACACCCATTCCGGGTAGCCCGGCACCCACGCCTCGGGAAAAGAGACCAGCCTCGCACCACCAGCGGCAGCCTCCTCCAGAAGCTCGACGCCACGCTCGAGGGTCTTCTGCCGGTTGAGCGCCACCGGCGGATGCTGGACGACTGCGACGCGGTGCGGGCTCGCGGCCTTTTTCGGCATGGGGCCATGGTGCACGGTTCGGGCGCCCTGTGGCTAGGAAATCCGCGCGGGATAGTCACCGGCGCGGGCAACCATGCCGGGCAGCTCTTTGCCAAGGCGCTCGCCTAGCCAGCGTGAGCAGGCGATCAGTGCCTCGAGATCAATCCCGGTGTCGACGCCAAGGCCCCGCAACAGGTAGGCGAGGTCCTCCGTGGCGATGTTTCCGGTCGCTTTGGGCGCGAATGGGCAACCTCCTGCACCGCCGACCGACGCGTCAAGCGATACGGCGCCCTCTTCGATTGCCGCCACCGCATTCGCATAACCCGTGTTACGCGTGTTGTGGAAGTGCGCGCCAACTCTCGCCCCAAGGCGCCGCGCGCCTCCCACGAGCTCCTTCACCTGGGAAGGCACGCCGACCCCTATCGTGTCCGCTAAACAGATCTCATCGGGAGCCGCGGCCATCAGGCGTTCCACGAGGCCGAGGACTCGCTGTGGCGGCACCGGGCCCTCGAAGGGACACCCGAATGCGACGCTCACCGTCACTGTGATCGGCATGTTGTCGGCCCGCGCCCGCGCCACCAGCGTGAGTGCTGTCTTGAGGCCTTCCTCGACGCCCGCGTTCTGGTTGCGGCGCCCGAACTCGTCGGTGGCCGCGAAGGCGTAATGCACCTCGTCTACGCGCGCCGCCATCGCGCGCTCGTACCCCTTTTCGTTGAGGGCGAGGCCGGCGTAGACGGTGCCGGGCCGCCGTTGCAAGGCCGCCATCACCTCTTCGGCGCCCGCCATCTGCGGGACCAGCTTGGGGTTGACGAAGCTCGCCGCTTCGATCCGCTTGAGGCCGGCCGCCGCCAGTCGGTCGCAGAGCTCGGCGCGCACCTCCGGGCCCAGAACCCGGTCCTCGTTCTGCAGCCCGTCGCGCGGCCCGACGTCGCAGACCATGAAGCTCACATTGATAAAGGTAGAGAAGAGGCGGCGGGCCGGTCGGCCCGCCGCCCTCGTGGTTCAGCTAGGTCGTTTTTGCGAAGTAGGCGTCCTCGCCCTTCCTGGTGACACCCGCAAACGTCACGTCGTTGCGCATATCGGTCCAGTAGGCGACCACTCCACCGTCGGCGGTGGCCGCGATGTTGCTGTAGTCACCGAGGAATGCCGTCGCATGCGGGAATGCTGCGTTCACGTTTCGCGCAAACCACCTATCGCCGGTGGTTGGGTCCGAGTTTACGGTTGAAACGGTCTTTGTCGTGAATGAAAGCGACCCTGACGTCGTCTCCGTGGCGACGGTGTATCCGTACATGTGATTGTTGGAATCGATCGAGCGGTCGAACGTGCCGATCCGCAGCCTGCCGGACGTGTCGTAGACGCTCCACGGCTGGAACTGATCGCCCGCCAAAGTAAGCGAAACAGGAGTCGACCACGTGAGGCCGCGGTCGGTCGACTGGCTCACTATCACGTCCGAGTTCGTCTTGGCCTTGTACGGGTCGGCGGGAGCCGGCGTGGTGCTGTTGCGCATGTCCGACCAGACCACAGCCAGGTGCGCAGCGTTCGTCGGGTCGGCGGCGATGTTGCCGGCCGCCCAGCTCCGGAAGACGCTGTCCTGGTAGGTCTGCCGGCCGAAAGCAATCGGGTAGTCGGTGGCGCCATCGATCGTTGTCGCGACCTTGGTCGGGCCCGCCAGGCGCGCGCCGGTCACCGGTGAAACCTCGACCACCTCATAGTCGTCGCGGCCGGTCGTGAGGTCGGTGGTGTTGAGGAACGAGACGAAGATGCGGCCGTCCCTCGCCACCGCAGGGGTGGATACGAACGCCTCATCAAGGCTGCCGGAGATCACCACTGGCGTCGACCAGGTGTTGCCGCCGTCGTGCGTGACCGAGCTGAATATCCGTGCCGAGATGAAGCCGCCCTTCTGGCCGAGCCGAAAGTCTCCGTAAGTGACGATGGCGTTGCCGTTGCCCCACGCCGCGACGTACTCCTTGTCGAGCAGGTCGCCGACGCTGGTCTCGGTCCCGCTGCCCGATGCGACCCGCACGACGTTCCACGTCTTGCCCTTGTCACCCGAGTTGGAGACCAGGACGTCGGGGTTCGTAGCGCTGAATGGCCCCACGAAGCGGAAGCCAAGAGTTGCGTAGTAGGCGTGGCCCGAGGCGTCGAACGCCACGGCGGGATCGCCAGTCCCCTGGTAGGTCGAGCTCGAGAACAGCGGATACATGGACCAGGTCGAACCGCCGTCGAAGGTCACGTGCGCGCGCGAGGCCACCGTCTCGCTCACGTGGCCGCCGGAGTTGAGACCAAGCTGGTAGTCGTTTGCCCCGCCGATGATGTTGTTGGGATCGGTCGGGTTGACCGCGATCGACGTCTCGTTGTGAGGTCCGACTGACGTCGTCTCGCAGTCCGTGTTTGCGTTGCCGACCTGAGCCGCCGTCGTGCAGATTGCCGTGCCTGTCTTGACCGCGGGCCCAGTGCCGAACACCGCGCCAGCGACGGGCGCCGGCGCGTCGTTGATGTTGTGAGTGAAGTCGACCGGCTGCACATTGTCGTCCGCCGCAACAGCCAGCGATTGGCTCAGGGTCACAATCGCTACCGTCGCCAGGATCACACCTCGAATTGGTTTCACGCCACCCTCCTTGCTGCCTGATGAACACGAGGGGTCGCCATCGTGGAACCCCAATCGATCTAGTCGAACCTGCCACAACAAGGTCGCGAACGCCAATTTCGAGTTCAGTGGCCCCGGGCGGCTGTTCGGAGCCAACCGGCTTATCCTGCCGTAGTGAGTGAAATGCGGCAGGAGAAGGAGCTTGTGGTTCGGTGCGAGTGCGGATTCGAGACCCGCGGCACGGCGGAACAGATCGTGCCGGCCCTCCAAAAGCACGCGGGCGAATCGCACAACATGAAAGTGACGCGCGAGCAGGTCCTCGCAAGGGCGGAGCCGGTCTGAGCATGCAACCGCCGACGCCCGTCCAGCCGTGGGCGGTAGAAGGGCCGGTCCAGGCCGAGGTCTTCGTCCTCCGGATGAGGGCTGGACTTCCAGAGCTGGCGGGGCCTTGCGGCCCGGATCCCTGGTACATCGAGGTCGCCGCCGAGGATGACCCTGTCGAGGTGGTCAGCCGGCTGTCGCGCAACCTGATGGGCGAGCCGGTCCTCGTCCATTCCACTTCATGGCGCCGCGCGCGAGGCGCTGTGGTGCTCAGCTTCGTCGTCGTCAACGCGGATGGCCAGGCGCCTCAGCTGGTTGGAGTGCCGATCTTAAGGGCCGACCTCGCCAGGTCGGGGACGACCGGCGCCGCGAAGACGATCGCTGCCGCGCAGGTCCTTGAGCACGGTCTCAGGCACCTTGCATGGCTGGCGAGGGAAGACCAGACGGTCATTGGCGCCCTTAGCGACGAATGGAAAGTGGTGCTCGCAGGCTACATTCCGGAACCGTTTCGCAACATGGCCTAGGCGAGTAGCCGGTCGGCGAAGCGCGTTGTAAGAAGCGAGGCCACCTCGAAAGAGGAGGCCTCAACTATTTCATGGCTGCGATCACCTCTTCTTCGCGAGCGGTTTGGACAGCCGGCTTGGAGTCCGCATGGCCGGCCGGCCGAATGCAATACGGCGAAGGTGCCACCGTTAGGATTGCCAGCGATGGCGCATTGGAAGAGGTTGGCTCGGGCCCTGGCGGCCGGTGCCATGGCCGCCTCCCTCGTGGCCGCGCCAGTGTCAAGCCTGGCCGCGCCTTCGGCGTGGCTGGAGATCGACGGCAACGTCCGTATGACCGATCCGCCCCCGGCGGGGATTCACGATTGGGCGAACTCCGGCGCCGCCAGCCCCATCAACCCTTGCCCAGCGGTACCGGGTGTGGTCAACA
Organism: Candidatus Dormiibacterota bacterium; assembly: GCA_036844615.1. Lineage (GTDB taxonomy): Bacteria > Chloroflexota > Dormibacteria > Dormibacterales > Dormibacteraceae > Palsa-872. The sequence continues at coordinate 6,405 of DAIUFK010000064.1, forward strand.
TCAGCGGCTCTGGCGGCCTGTTCAACTGCGGCAGCCCGGGCGCTGGATCCGCTCCTCCCAACCCGCCCACCCTCACCGCCGCGGCGGCCGCCGACCCCACGATCGTCTCCAGCCTCTTCGTGGTCGACCCGCTTTCCTCCGATACCACGTCGTGCGGGACAGGCGACCCCACCGTCCTCGGGGGTGGCCTGAAGAACGGAAAAGACATCAACACATTCACCTTTACGACCACCTCCGTGCCCGCCAAAGACGACCTTGGGAACATCTATGCGGTGAGCCGGATCAGGGCGGACGGCCACCACGAGCTCTTCTTCGGGGCTGAACGGCGCATCAACAACGGCGACAGCCACATGGACTTCGAGTTCATGCAGTGGCCGGTGACCAGGTCGCCGGGATGCTCCGGCAGGTTTTTCGGCCATCGCACCCAGGGCGACCTGCTGTTGGCGATTGATTTCACCAACGGCGGCAGCCTGGCCGGCAAGAGCCTCTACCAGTGGCACTGCAACGCCGATCCCGGACCGCAACCCCCGGTCGGAACGGTTTGCGATCCCACCGGGTCAAAGCCTGTGCCCCACTATCACCTGTTCACACCGCCGCCAGGCACCCTGACCTTTCTGGTCAACGCCGCCACCATCGACTGCGGGGGCTGGGTCTGCCGGGACGGCGTCACCGGCGACTCCACGCACATCGCCACGAACGACCTGATGGAAGGCGCCATCGACCTGGCGGTACTGCCGTTCACCGGCTGCTTCAACACCCTCCTCCCACACACACGCACCGCCCAGTCCTTCACGTCTGGCCTTAAGGACATGTCCGGGCCGAATGCATTCCACACCTGTCGCGGGAACGTGATACCAGGTCTACCCAACACTGGCCTGGTCGATCCTGACGGTCCCGTCTTGCTGCCGGCGCCTTCAGCCGAGCCGGCCGCTCAACCGGCGACGGTTCCTCGCCCAAGCCGCCTCTCGATACCGAGGCTCGGCATCCGCGCGACGGTGGAGCGATTGGGCCTGGATAAGCAGGGCAACCTGGCCGCGCCGAGCGCCCTCAAGAACGTCGCGTGGTACGCAGATGGGCCGGCGCCCGGCGAGCCCGGCGGAGCCATCATCACTGGACACCTCGGAGTGCGGCCGGGACAGGCAGTGTTCTGGGACCTGGGCAAGCTCCGGCGTGGCGACTCGATTGTCGTCACCCGCGGGGACGGCACGCGAGTGACGTTCATCGTGGACGGTGCTCGCACCTATGCACGCACCGCGAAGGTGCCCGCGCTCTTCAGCACCAATGGGACTTCAGAGCTGTGGCTCATCACCTGCTCAGGGCAGTGGGACTACGGCCGGTCGACATATGACGATCGCCTGGTCGTTCACGCGCGCGTTGTCGAGACGGTGATAGCCCCCATCATCGTTTCGGCTTTGCGTCCGCGCCTCCGCCTGCTCTAGCGATTTGGGGCGAGAGGCCTTGCGGCAAGCGGCCTCAGGCGCTCAGGCGTGGCCCGGGTTGTCGGGCGTGGCGGTGACGGTGGCGGCGTTCACCTGCTGACCGTTTACTGCGCTCATCGTGCAGGACACCTTGGTCGTTGCGTTGTACCCGACGTCAGGCTTGACCTGCACCTGGCAGCTGGCCACAGCCTGCTTGGAGGCTGCGTCGACCATAGAGAACGTGATGGTGGAAGGCGCCTTGGCGCTGAGCCGGCCACCCAGGTTCTTGAGAGTGGCAGAGACGACGCAGGGAGAGAGACATTTCGAGGTGTCGACGGACACCACCGTGTAGATCGGAGGCAGCGTTGAGAGGTTCGAGAAATCGATGACATCGGTCGGCGCTGCGATCTTGAAGTCCTGGTCGAAGTTGCTGAACCTGAGGTCCGCATCGCTGATGCCGTCGATCACAGAACTTTTTTTCATGCGTAATCGCAGCAGCTGGTAAGGGGGAGCGGCAGCGACAAACACATCGGCTCTGGGGCCGGAGAGGTCGACCGCCTCGACCCCGTCGACCGCCACGTGGTCGGTGCGCTGCGACAGGGCGGTGCCCAGGAAGGTTGCCCTGAAGCCCGTTCCATTCGTGAGGTCCGGCAGCTGAGGGACCTGGTCGGCCGAACCTTTCCACCAGGCGTTTCCCGCAGCCCTGACCAGGTTGCGTGACGCCGGATCATTGCCCATGTGCTGCGAAAGGAACTGGTTGCCGCGAAAGTAGGCGGTGGCAGCGTTGAATCCAGTCGGATCAAAGAAGATGATCGCCTCCAGCCTCAGGTCACCCTTGGTCACCACCACGTGCTGTGTCGCCGGCCTCACCACCTGGAGGTCGATCGACCAGGTGTCGCCAGATTCGGTGTAGGAGCCGGTGATCTCGAAGCTTTTGGCCGTCGCGAGGCCGCCGCTGGCCCCGTTCTCAAGGGCAAGGGTGGACGGCTGACCGAGGTTGAATGGCGGGTCGCAAGCCGCCAGCGCGGTAAGGGCCGCGACTCCAGCCACCACGGCCAGCGCGCGGTGTTTCGCCCGCAAAGGTGAACCAGAATTTGCCACTGCGCTTGGTCCTGTAACGGGCTGCATAGTATTACCGTTACCCGATCGTGGCGAGCACCGAAGCAGCGCCTCCGCATGGGCTGAGCCTGCCCAACGATTCCAGACGACCTCCCGCCTCCGGTGGGGCAAAACGCCGGACGGCGCACATTCGCGGCCGCGAGTACCAGGTCGTCCTGCCCAGCCTTCGCGACCCCCGCCTGCACGTCGCCGCAGTGCTGTTGACGCTCCAGATGCTGGGCCAGACGGTCCTAGGGTTCCGGCTCTCGATCACCCAGATCCTGGTCTGCCTCGCCACCGGCGCGCTGATCGAGTTCCTGGTGGTGTTTTTCAAGGACCACGCGATCATCTGGCCGGCGAGCGGCCTGCTGACAGGCAACAGCACGGCTTTCATCCTTCGCGTCCCAGGCACCCTCCACGGCCAGTGGTGGAGCACGCATGGGATCGAGATCTTTATCGGCGTGGTGGCGCTCGGGATGGCCACCAAGTACCTGATCCGCTGGAAGGGAAGGCACATCTTCAACCCTTCCAATGTCGCCCTTGTCCTCGCCTTCGTCGCTCTCGGCCCGCAGCACACGGAGCCGCTCGACCTCTGGTGGATACCGATGGGTCTCTGGATGACGGTGACCTACGTCATCCTGGTCGGCGGGGGCCTGCTGATCGCTTGGGAGCTGCGCATGCTCGGACTGGTGCTTGGGTTCATGGTCGCATTCGCCGCGTTTGTCGCCCTCGCTCTCGCCCAGGTGCCGGACCACTGCATGGTCGCAAGCTGGCACGTGACGCCGATGTGCGGAAGGGACCTGTGGCAGGTCCTGGTCACCTCGCCGGAGGTGCTGATCTTCGCGCTGTTCATGATCCCGGACCCGCGGACCGTTCCGGACGGCCAGGTGGCAAGGGTCGTCTTCGGCATCGTCGTCGCCATGCTTGCGGTCCTGCTGCTCGGCCCCACCACGCTCGAGTTCTGGACCAAGACCGCAATCCTCGCGAGCCTTGTCATCGCCTGCGCGTTGCGATTCGCGCTTGTCGCCTTCCTTTCACCATTCGTGTCAGACGGATGGCGCGGGTGGGTGCTTGGCGGCTTCCGCTGGCAGGTGCCTGCCGCCCTCGCTGTAGCTCTGCTGTGCGTTGGCGCCCTTCCGGTGGCCGCCGACCTCTCCACTCACAGCCCGCAGCCATTTGCCGAGCGCCCGGATGGCACCTTCCAGACCATCCCGCAAACTGTGGGCACAGGGCCTGCGATGGCGGGTTGGGTAACCGGCGCAGCAGGCGCTGCCCTGCCGCCCGCCGGGAACGCTGGGCCGGCTTCGGCATCAGCGCGAGTGTGGATTCTGCCCCCGATACCGGCGGTGAGCATCGCGTCAAACGTGAGGAACTTTGACTCATCAATCACGCAGTCGACCGCAGCCAGGATGGCGCACAACATCGTGTTCGACCTCATCGTCGAGTCCGAGGCGCGTCGCGCCCACGACTTGAAGCTGGCGGCGAGCGGAGCAGACGCCGACGCCCTGACGGAATTCACTGATGTCATCAAGCAGGACATCGCAGCCAAGAAGATCATCCAGAAGACGTACAGCTTCGATCAGATCAGCCTTCAGCTGTTCCTGCCCAAGTTCGCTTCCCAGGCAGCGCGATTGGTCGGGGTCACGGTCCATGGAACGGCCACCTTCACCACCATGGACTCGTCAGGAAACGTGCTCTCGAAGACAAGTGCGCCGTATACCAAGACCTGGGGCGTTCACGACTTTCAAGACGGGAGCCCCAACCTCATTTACGTCGACTACACGGGCCTCGCCCTTGCCCCCTGACCGCGCCGTCTCTACCTAAGGCTGGTTCCTGGTGATGGCGCCGGGTATGCCCGTCGGTTCGTAGACAGCTGGCGGCTCGATGCCGAATGTATCGGCGAGACGAACGAAAAGGCTGAACAGCGCCGCCACGTATGCGGCCTCCGCGATCTGCTCATCGGTCCAGCCGACGTCACGCAGGCCCTGGACCTGCTCGTCAGTGACCTTGTATGCGGCCCGGCTTATGGTTTCGACGAACTCCAGGAGCTTGTGCTCTTCAGGAGTCAGGCCGGCGCCGTCCAGGTCGCCGTTGCGGAGTGCTTCCGCCGCCCCCTCGAACTCTTTGCCCTGCAACTGCAGGAACCACGTGTGTGAGCTGAGTCAATACCTGCAGCGGTTGATCGCAGAGACGTAGGAAGCGATCATCTCGTGCTGTGCCCGCGTGAGGGCGCCGTCGCTGAAATGCATTCGCGAAGCGGCCTGGATGGCGGCCAGGAAGTCGGGCCGCAGGCTCATCGTCTGCATGATCGGCGCCACTATGCCGATCGGGCTCACCGCCTTCGCCTTGGCGTAGACCTCGGCAAGCAGACCCTCGGCCTCCGACTCGCCAACCATCTTGATCCGCGCCACTGGGCGGATCTTACGACTGGATGCACCCGTTGGAGAGGGAGGGGGCGCCGCCGGGCGCCCCCCTTCGCATCGAATTAAGGAGTTGGGTCTAGGAACGTGCCGCCCAAGATGTCGGAGTTCCCGAAGGTCAGGCTCGGGCAGTCCTGCTCAGGCGCCGGCCGCGGCACGCTAGTGCCGTCCCTCAATGACTGCCGCCAAGCGTCGATGGCGGGGCAGTCCGCGGCGCTGCTCGCGTCGTTCCATACTGCGGTCCCGTAGGTTCGTGTCGCCGCGGCGTAGACATAGTCGCCCAGGAATTCGCCGACCAGGTTGTTCTGGCTGCTGGCACGCGGATCACCCGGCGCGCTTCGGTGCAATTCAGAGAATGCACCGGTGGCGACGCCAGGAGACGTTGAGGAATCTGCATGCAGCATGACGCCGACGAGCGTGCGCGGCGTGCTGGTGGTGAGCTGGTAGGGCGTGGTGAAGGCGTTGTAAACGACATACACGTCAGTGCCGTTGGGTGAGATAGCCGGGGCCGCATAGTAGCCGCGGTCGCCAGCGGTCTCGATGGCCCTCGGTGTGCGCCACGTCGCACCCCTATCAGTGGACTCCGTGAAGTAGACGTGCGGGGTCGCCAGCGGGCCGCTGACGTAGCTCATCACGATCCTGTCGGTCGCATCGGTTCCGCTTGGGGCGCCATTCGCGATATCCACGCTCGGCGCGGGAGCGAGGTCGCTTCGGGCTCCTGCGATGCCGTCGATGGTCGGGCGGCCGAGAACCGGGTCAACCACGCCGGGTTGGTTCACCGGGCCGACGACAGGTGTCCCGGTCGACCAGTTGTGGCCTCCGTCGCGGGACACGGACATGATCTCGAACGGCAGGTGGCCGGCCGACGAGCTGGTCCCAACGCCGAAGACGTAAGCATTGCCCTTGCTGTCAGTGCGCACCGTGCAACCGTCCATTGGGTTGCGCTGGCTGTTGTTGGCGGCGGCTGAAATCTGGTGCTGGGTCCAGGTGGCTCCTCCGTCCGCGGAGGCGGCGACGATCAGCGGCGCCGGCGCCGCGTTTCCCAACTCTTGACCCCTGAAGTCGGCCCAGCAGAGATAGACGTTGCCGAAGAACGGGCTCGATGAGGCGTTGTCCGCCCAGATCTGTTCCTTGTCGGAGAACGTGGTGGACGATTGCTTGGAGACCAGCACAGGTGCCAGCCACGCCGAGGCGTCGCCGGCTGCGGCTGCTGCGACGTCATCCGTGCGGGAAACCGCGATGGCCTCGAACCCCTTGAAAGCCGTCTCAGAGCGCGTGGCGCCGAAGTTGGCAGTCAGGTTCGCGTAGTAGAGTCGCGAGCCGTTGGCCCAGCTGAACGCCCCATTCGTGCCCTGCCGTGGGCCGAAGGCCACCGCCGGGTCGCCATCCGAGACCAGGCCGTTCTCGTAATACTTGGGAAGCGTGCCGATCGGCCCGACATGGGCGGTGCAACCCGCGTCGGGTCCAACCACGCCCAAGCAATCACGGGCGGTCCACCCGGTGTACGTTGGCTGTGTCCACGTGGCGCCTGAGTCGAATGAGAAGTAGACGCCTGAGACGCCAACCCCACCCGTGAATGGACACGTCGTGTCAGTGCCGGCGTTGCAAGCCTCCATGTCGACTTCCTCGTTCGCGCCCGCCACGACGATGTTGGGCGAGTGAGCGTCGATGGCAACGGCAGGCTCGTTCTGTTTGTTCTGGGAGAACGGGCCCGTCGGGCTGCCGTTCGTGACCAGTACGTCACCTCCGGCCGCGGAGGCCGGTGCCGCCAATAAGAATGCCAGAGCGGTCGCGAACAGGACAGACGTTCTTCGCATTGCGTATCCCCCAACTCCACACACCCGATGCCAACGAATCCGACTCCCCGAGTGTAACTCGGACCGGAGGTTCTGAGCCGGCCGGGTCAGCAGCCCGAATCCCGGCATCCTGGCGGCAAACAGTCGTGCCACGGGGTTTATGAGGTGAATCGAAACGGGGCGCAAGCGCCACATCCGAGTCCTGGTAGGCATTGCCCCTGAAGGTACCGCTAACGTCAATGCAGAGCCGTGCTAACTAGCGGTTAGGGCACCACAGCTTATGTTGATTCCGCTGGCCACACGACCAGCAGTACTCGTGATCAGAAATGTCTCGAGCTGCCCGCCAATTGAAGGCGAATGCAGATCCGAATAGCAAAGCAGCGATTAATGTTGCGTACACACGCAATACAACGGAGCACCGACCCCTTGTGTTCCGGGGGGCTGACGAGCCCCGGCATAATTTGTCGGCATGGACGAGACCCTGATCGAGTACAAAAAGGGTGGCTAGAGGGATTTGAACCCTCGACAGCCAGATCCACAATCTG
>DAIUFK010000065.1:0-10654 GCA_036844615.1 Candidatus Dormiibacterota bacterium
ATGCATCGAGCGTGCGGCTTCGCCGCAGGCTCTGCTCTCTCTCCCGGGATTGGATTAATTACGAACTAGTTTCTCCACGCGACGGTTTGGAGTCGAGATAGACAAAGTCATGGCCGGGGGAACCCCGGCCAACCCTGCGCAGCTAGCTCAAAGGCAAGTCCGCGCTCCGGCCGCACGCGGCACAAGCGCTAACATGTCTGACACGATGCGCCCGGCTGAATACGTATCCGTATCCTCGCCGGCAAGTTCGCGCTAGCGATCCTCCGCCGGCGACTTCAGACCCCAGCTCGATTCATCGGAACACGCCCATGAGCCAGACCGAGACACCCATGCCGACCGCGTTCGATCCCCAGGCCGTCGAGGCCGGCTGGTACGCGCGCTGGGAGCAGGACGGCCTCTTCATCGCCGATGCGAAAAGCGGGAAGCCCAAGTACACGATCTGCCTGCCGCCGCCAAACATCACTGGCGAGCTGCATATGGGGCACGCGCTCAACCACACCTTGCAGGACATTTGCGCGCGCTACAGGCGCATGGCGGGCTACGAGGTGCTTTTCCTGCCGGGCATGGATCACGCCGCCATCGCCACCCAGAACGTCATCGAGAAGCAGCTGGCCGCCGAAGGTACGACCAAGGAGGAGCTTGGGCGCGCGGCATTCGAGTCTCGTGTCAGCGAGTGGTATGCGGAGGTTGGGGACACCATCGTGATGCAGGACCGCATCCTCGGCGCCTCACTGGATTGGTCACGAATCCGCTTCACGATGGACGAGCGGTACGTCCGCGCCGTCATGACGGCGTTCGTCAGCTTTTACGAAAAGGGCTGGATCTACAGGGCGCCGCGAATCGTCAACTGGTGTCCACGCGACCGCTCCGCCATCTCAGACCTCGAGGTCAAATGGCAGGAGCACCACGACACGTTGTTTTTCATCAAATATCCGATTGAGGGCGGCGGCGAGGTGGTCATCGCCACAGTGCGGCCTGAAACGATGCTCGCGGACACCGGCGTGGCGGTGAATCCCACCGACGACAGGTACAAAGCGCTGATCGGAAAGACCGCGATCCTCCCACTGGTCGGGCGCAGGCTGCCGATCGTCGGCGACGAGGCGGTCGAGAAGGATTTCGGCACCGGAGCGCTGAAGGTCACCCCGGGACACGACCCGATGGACTACGACATCGGCCAGCGCCACTCGCTCGAGGTGATCAGCGGGATGCAGCTTGACGGCAGCATGAACGTGCCGGGCCTTCCGTATGACGGGTTGCCAGCGCTCGAGGCGCGCCGTCGTGTGGTCGCCGACCTGAAGGCCCAGGGGCTGCTGCTGAAAGAAGAGCCCTACACGCACGAGGTCGGGCACTGCGACCGCTGCGACGCGGTGATCGAGCCATTGATCAGCGAGCAGTGGTGGCTGCGCATGGAGGTGATGCGCGACAAGGCGCTGCAGGCATCGGCCGCCCAGAAGGTGCGATGGCACCCCGACCGCTACGAGCGCACTTACCTCGACTGGCTTCGCGGATTGCGCGACTGGAACATCGGTCGCCAGCTCTGGCTCGGCCACCGCGTCCCCGTCTATTACTGCGACAACGGGCACCAGCTGGTCGCCGTCGTGCGCCCTCATGAGTGCACTGAATGCGGCAGCACGACGCTGACCCAGCATCCAGACGTGCTCGACACCTGGTTCTCATCCGCGCTGTGGCCCTTTGCAACCCTCGGTTGGCCCGACGAGACCGACGACCTCAAAGCCTTCTACCCCAACAACATGAACAGCACGGCGCGCGAGATCATCAACCTCTGGGTGAGCCGGATGATCATGACCGGGCTCGAGTTCATGGGCGAGGTCCCGTTCGCCGATGTCGCCATCCACTGCCAGGTGCAAGCCACGGACGGCAGGCGGATGTCGAAGTCGCTCGGCACCGGGGTCGACCCCCGCAAGCTAATCGACACTTACGGCACCGACGCCGTTCGCGCTTGGGCCGCATCCGTGGCGATGTCGAGCCAGGACGTCCGCTTCGACGAAAGCCGAGTCGAGGGGTACCGGCGCTTTTGCAACAAGCTGTGGAATGCGACGCGCCTGGTGTTGAGCTCGCCGGGCACGCCGATTGCCGAAAGGCCGGGGACGCTCGAGATTCACGAGCATCTCGAGGATCGCTGGGTGATGTCCCGGCTTTCCTATGCGTGCGCCGCGGTCACGGCGGGAATCGAGAATTTCAAATTCCAGGATTCGATGGCTGCCGCGTATGAGTTCGCATGGAACGAGTTCTGCGACTGGTATCTCGAAGCCGCCAAGGAGCGATTGCGCGCCGGCGACGCTGCGGCCCAGGACATCGCGTACTTCTGCCTCGACAACCTCTTCCGGCTGCTGCATCCCTTCATGCCGTTCGTCACCGAGGAGCTCTGGTCGCGTACGCCGGGCCACAGCGAGCTCCTGATGCGTTCGCCGTGGCCTGACGCGCAGTTCGTTGACCCCGGCGCGGAGGAGACTTTCGGCCTGGTGATGCGGATCGTCGAGGAGGTCCGTGGACATCGTCAGGCGGCCGGCGCACCGCCTCGCGGGGGCAAGCTCGTCCTCGATTCATCCACCGACCGCACTGTCGCCGTGCTGGCGGCGAGGCTCGCGTGGGTCGAGCTGGTTGATGACCTGGACGCAGGAACGCCCATCGGCGTAGTGCCTGGCAAGGTCAGCTTTCCCGAAGGCGCCGGCGACAGCCACCTGCAGGCGGAGCTTCGCAAGCTGAAGTCAGACCTTGAAAAGACTGAGGCCAAGCTGGCCAATCCCGAGTTCAGGGAGAAGGCCCCTTTCGACATCGTCAGAAAGTTGGAGGAGCGTGCGGCCGAGCTGCGCGCGGCAATCGACAGATTGAGCGCCTGACGGGCGCATGCCGTCACTCGCACTTTTAGCGCCGGTCGGTCTACCTCTCGTGGCCGGCGGCGTGACGGCGGCATTGGGTCTGGCGGGCATGAGGCCTGGACGCCTGCTCGTCGGCGCCGGCGCCTGGACTGCAGCGATCGCGCTGATCGTCCTGTGGCTTCCGGTCCGCTCGACGGAGGAGCTCATCCTCGGGCCCCTCGGCTTTGGCGCGAGCTTCGACCTGCGACTCGATGGCGTCGCCTTCGCTTTCGGCCTCGTCGTCTTGGTCCCCTCGGCGATCCTCCTGACCCTGCAACCGCGCACGTGGCAAGAGGGCACAGTCGCGGCGGTGGGGCTGGCGGCCGCCATGCTTGCGGTGGAGTCGGGCGGCATCCTGCTGACGGCGATGGCGGGCGGCACGGCGGCGACATTGGCGGTGATCCAGCTCGACATCGAGGACATTCGCGCTCCGCGCCCTCCCTGGGGCGTGTTGCTCGCCGCGTGGCTCGCCCTCAGCTGGGCTGGAGGCATCCTCCAGGTGGTCGGTGGCACCGCCGTTTACGCCGCGGTCCCGGTCTCAGCGCTGACGGTCCCCGTCTTCGCGCTCCTCGCCGCAGCAGCGCTGATGGCCTCAGGCCTCTTTCCCTGGCGTGGGTGGGCTGCGCAGCTCTGGTCGAGACCGTCGCTGCGAGCTGCCGGCATGGCGGTGGCGACCCTTTACCCGCTGGGTTTCTACCTGCTGGTGCGCGCATACGAGATGGGCGACGGCCGCTATCCGCAGCCGCTGCTCGGCGTCGCCCTGGCGTGGCTCGGCGCGCTGGTGGCCTTTGGCGCCGCCGTCAGGGCGCAGTCCGCCACCACGCGGCGCGAGTACCTGGCTGAGGTGATCCCCGGTTCCGGCGGTTTCGCGCTCATGGCGATCGCGCTCGGCACGCCGGTGGGTCTGGTCGCTGGTCTTGTCATGCTGGCGACGATCGGTCTCCTTGCCGCATGCCTTCCACTCGTGCCTGACCGTGCAGGCCCTGCCTCGCTCCTGGCGATCGCGGCAGCTGTGGGACTGCCACCCGGCATTGCCTTCGGCGCGAGGGTGGTCGGCCTCGGAGCCACGTTCGAAGCAGGGGACTTTCTCGGCCTGATAGGCATCGTGGGCGCGGCTGCCTGGGTGCTCTCGATGGTCGCTTCGGCGCGCGCGATAGGCCTGCCGGCAGGTCGGGGGCGGCCCGCCGCCGAGACCTTCCCTCGCGTCGCGCTGGCTCTTGCCGCGCTGATCGTCGTCGCCGGCCCTGCTCTGCCCGTGGTGATCGCCGCGTTCGCCGTCCCCGCGCAATCTGAGGTCATGCCGGCGGCGGCAGGCTCGCTGGGCGGCGGCCTGCTGTCGGTGGTGACCATCCAGGCTGACCTGCCCGCGCTCGCGTTGTTTGCCCCCCTGCTCCTGCTTGGCGTCATCGCGTACGGGCTCCTCGGCGTGTCTGCCCCTCCCCGGGCGAGAGAGCCCTCCCGCGCCACGGCGCGGGGACCCCAAAGGAATGCGGAGGAAGTCCGCGACGATCTGCGACGCCCTGTGTTCGCGATACCCGGCGCTGCAGCTGTCGGCAGGCTCCGAGACGCGGTGCGCAAGGCGACAGTGCCGGAGGAGTACCGCTCCATATTGAATTTGCGCTTGCTCGAGAAGGCGGCCGCTGGTGGCAGGCCATTGATGTGGATTGCGGTGGTGGTGGCGCTCGTTTATGCGGTCAACCGTTGACGGAGGCAGCAGCGTTCGCCGCCTGGCTTGGTGCAGCAGTGATCGTCCTTGCAGACGGCCGCCGCGGGCTTGCTCTCGGCCTTGCCCTGACAACTGTGGGTTTTGCGGCCCTGGCGTGGCTTGGCGGCGAACACCTGGCTGCGGCGGCCGTTCTGCTTGGAGGCGGGGTGGCGGCGGCGCAAAGGTTGCGGACCGGTCCTGATGTGTGGGGCGTGATGCCTCCGGGTTCGACGGCCCGAGTGGTTCTGTGCATCGCCGGCGGCCTGCTGGCTCTGTGGGTCGCAACTTCGGTGATGACAGGTCCTGGCGCGTCCCTCCGGTTTGCGATTCTGTCGGTGCTCGGCCTGATGGCGGCTCGCGCCGTCGGTGAGGCCGAGAATGCGGCGCTCCTCACGGCGCTTGCTGCGCTTGCGTTGGCGGCGGGAATGGCGGCAAGCCTCGCGGATGTCAGCCCAGGGCCGGCGCCCTTCATCGCTGCCGCGCTGATCGCCCTCGGAGTCTCGTTCGTCAGGGTCAGGACTTCCTAGTGTCGCCTGAGCTCGCGATCGTCCTGCCCGCCGCCGGCTCGATCTGTGCCGCGGGGCTGAGGGCAAGGCCTCGAGCTGCCTTTGCCGCCGCGGCGATCCTGGGGCTGGCAGGCGTCGCCGCACTCGTATTGGGGGGATCTTCAACGTCCAACCAGCTGGGTGTCAGCCTGTCCCTATCAAGCGAGAGTCGGGCGCTCTTGATCGCAGCTGCAGCGGCGCTTGCCCTCGTGGTCGCGCTGGCGCCACTCCTCGTGGAGCGGGCGATTCTGCTGACCTGGGGACTGGCAGGACTCGCGGGCATGGCGGCGATCGCGGCCGCGACGAGCCTGGACGAGATCGTGCTCGTGGTCCTGGCGCTTTCCATCCTGCAAGCGGCGTCCACAGGCAGCCGCTCATTCGCTGTCAGGTTGCGAGGGCCTGTCGTCGCGGCAGCCCTGCTCGCATTCGCCGCCGCGGCAGCCCGTAGCGAGGGGCCGCCCATCCTCTCCCACTTCGCCGCGGTGGGCCTCGTCGCGGGCCTGTCGGCCGGGTTGGGCACGCTGCCTTACATCCACCAGTTCGACCCCGAGGAAAGGACTGCCACTTCGCCCATCCCCTGGATGGCGTTTATCGGACCTGTGCTTGCGCTCGCTGTGCTGACGAGGGCGCGCGACCTCGTGCCATCGGAGGGGGCGGCGTTAGGCGCGATGATGATCGGGCTGGGCCTGCTCAACATGCTGTGGGGGAGCCTCGCCTCCTGGCGCACCGAGGTGGGAGCGGCGGCCTGGCATTACTCGTTCATGGCGGATTGGGGGCTTGCGCTATGCGGCCTGGGCCTGGCGATCGCGGACGGGCAGCGCGCGGCATTGCTCGTCCTGTACGGGATGCTGCTCAGCCGCCTGCCCCTGTATCTCTGGTCGCGCCAGTCGCTCCGCGAGAAGCGCCCAAACGACAGGCCCATCAACCTGCTCGCCGCGGCGATGCTCGCCGGCTCAGCGCCGTTCGCGGGATTCGCAGCCCGCGTGCTCCTGTTGCAGGGCGCCACTCAGGTTTACTGGCCGCTGGCGCTGGTGATCGCGTTGGGCCTGCTCCTGTGGCTGCCTCCTTCGCTTCGCCTCGGCCGCAGCCTCGGCCTGCCGCGCGGTAGGCAAGCCTGGGGAATCGGCATCGCCCTCGCCGCCAATACGGTGATCGGCCTTTATCCGCAGCCGTTTCTCTCGCTGGCCGGGCTGTGAGCCAAGTAATTGCCGCACTCGCCGCCCATTCGCTGGCGCTTGTCGTTTACCCGGGCCTGGTGACGATCGCGGCCTTCGGGGTGTTGGCCGAGGTCACGTGGGGGCGTCTCAGGCATGGCGTGTGGGTGCTGCTGGGGCGAGAACGGCCGTCCGCGGTGGTGGCCATAGTTGCGCTGCTCAGCATGCTCGTGGCAGTGCAGCTCGCGGCTCCCTCCAACCCAGTGCCGTCGGCGGAGCGGAACGTGATAGTCGCGGCAGTCGTCCTTGCTTTCACGATCTGGGTTGAGCTGGCGCTCAGCACCGACGTCCTGCCAGAGCCTGGGCTCCTGCTCGTGGTGCAGTTCTGCTGGCTGCTGGCAGTGCTGGGACCCGCCGTGGAGCCTGAAAGCCTGCGGCCGCAGGTCCTGGGCAACGTTCTCGTCTCGTCGCTGCTCCCCGTCAAGGTCGCCAGCGGCTTCCTTTACCTGCTCTGCCTGCCGGCGCTCCTGCGGCTGTGGCCGCTCACGGGTCCCGCCGACCGGCGTTCGCGGCCCCGCTTCGACACCTTGCGGGCTCTGAGCTGGCTCCCCTATTGCGGCCTCTTCACCACACTGTTCTTCCCTCCGTCAGCCGACGATTTGCTCGGCATCCTCCGATTCTTCGCCATCTCCCTGGGGGTGGCGGTGCTCTGCATCGTCGCCGGCGCCCTGATGGCGAGGCGCGGTGCCGACGCCGCCCGGGGCCTTTACCGCCGAGCCGTCGCGCCGTACGCGGGGGTGGTGCTCGCCCTGGTGGTGATCACCTCGTTCCTGATGAGGTGAGTACGGTCTTGGTAGAATCGCTCGGTGCCCAAATCGGATGGTTCGCTGTCGGCTGTCATCGTCAGCGGCGGTAAGCAGTATCGCGTAGCCCCTGGCGACCAGATCCTGGTCGACAGGCTTGCAGCCGAGCCAGGCTCGTCGCTCAAGCTGGGCCGCGTCCTCCTGCTTCGCGACGGCTCCGACATCAAGGTCGGCGCGCCTGGGATTGACGGCGTAGACGTAGAGGTCAAGGTCCTCGCGCACCGGCGCGGTCCCCGGATCGAGAGCCTTCGCTACAAGTCGAAGAAGCGCGTGCGCGTCCACCGGGGCGGCCGGGCCGACCTGACAGCGATCGAGATCCTGACGGTCGGCGGCTTGACCCACGCGACCGGCACCGAGAAGGCCAAAACTGAGACTAAGTCGGGGACGAAGCCGGAGCCCAAGACTGCGACGAAGGCGAAGCCGGCAAGGAAGGCCGCCGAGGCCAAGGCCGAAGCGGTAGCTGAGGCACCGGCCCCCGCAAAGAAGGCGCCGGCAAAGGCCAAGACAACCAAGGAGACCAAGTAATGGCGCATAAGAAAGGCGGCGGGTCGTCTCGCAACGGGCGCGACTCCAAGCCAAAAATGCTTGGCGTGAAGATCTATGCAGGACAGGAAGTGAACGCGGGCACGATCCTAGTCCGGCAACGCGGTACACGAATCACTCCGGGCACCGGCGTGGGCCTGGGACGCGACCACACGCTTTTCGCCCTCGCCCCCGGCCTCGTGCGCTACGAGCGGGTGGGTAAGGACGGCAGGCGGGTCAGCATCGTCGCCGAATAGCGGCCGCTCTCGCACCTTTGTAGATTCGGCGCGCATCACCGTGCGCGCCGGGCATGGCGGCCGCGGCTCGGCATCCTTTCGCCGCGAGCCCTTCGTCTCCCGAGGTGGGCCTGACGGCGGCGACGGCGGGCGGGGCGGCTCGATCCTCATGAAAGCGACGACAGGGGTGTCCGACCTGTCGCTGTACAAGCGGAAGCTGCGCTGGCAGGCAGAGCCTGGGGCGAACGGCGCTGGCGTGAGGAAGACGGGACGCAACGGCCACGACATGCTCCTCGAGGTACCGGTGGGAACTGTCGCCATCGACCCAGATGGCTCTGTTATCGCCGATCTTGATCACCCCGGCGCCAAGGCGGTGATCGCGCGCGGGGGCAGCGGAGGGAGGGGCAATGTGCACTTCAAAAGCTCGACCCGCCATGCCCCCGACTACGCCGAGCCGGGCCTCAAAGGCGAGGAGATCGCGATCACTCTCGACCTGAAGCTCATTGCCGAGGTTGGGCTGGTCGGGCCGCCGAACGCGGGCAAGTCATCGCTGCTCAGCTCGCTCACCGCCGCGCGTCCGAAGGTGGCCGCCTATCCGTTCACCACCCTGGACCCGCAGCTGGGAGTTGCCGAGTCCCGTGGCGGTCGCATAGTGCTGGCCGACATTCCAGGCCTTCTCGAGGGTGCGTCGCACGGTGTCGGTCTCGGGCTCCGGTTCTTGCGCCATGTGGAGCGGACAAAGATTCTCGTTTACGTCATCGACGGCACGTCACCGGACCCGTGGCAGGAGCTGGCGACTGTCCAGGGCGAGGTGGAGCAGTTCTCGGCCAACCTGGCGCACAGGCCGTATCTCATAGCGATCAACAAGCTCGACCTCGAGCCGGCGCGAAAGCTGCGTGCTCGCTCGCGGCGCAAGGGCCCGATTCACTTTGTATCGGCGCTGTCGGGCGAGGGTTTGCCCGAGTTGATGGACGCGATAGTGACGACGCTTGCGTCGGCGCCCGAGCCACAGGCGCAGGGCCCTATGCGCGCCACCAAGCTTGTGCCTGCCCGCAGCCGAGCTGAGCTTGCTGTCGAACGCCTGCCCTGGGGCTATGTAGTCCGCGGCGATCGGGTCGAGCACCTGGTCGAGAGGACTGACCTCGAATCGTCGGGGGGGCTTGCCCGTTTCCAGATTGAGCTCGACAAGCTGGGGGTCAACGCTGCGCTGGAGGCGGCGGGCGTTCAGCCTGGGGACACGGTTCGGATCAGCGAGTTCGAGTTCGAGTACCAGCCGTGAGCACCCACAGGCTCGGCCTCCTGGGAGGCACTTTCGACCCCATCCACTCGGGCCACCTCGCGGCGGCGGAGGCGGCGATCGCGTGCGCGCAACTCGACCGCGTCATCTTCATACCTGCCGCGGCGCCGCCTCATCGCGCGCCGGCGGTCGCTCAGGCACAGCAGCGCCTGGAGATGTGCAGGCTCGCGACCGAAGGCGATGCGAGGTTTGCGGTCTCGGACGTGGAGCTGAAGCGAGAAGGGCCCTCGTACACGGTGGACACGCTGGCCGAGCTGCGGCTTGTACATCCTGAGGACGAGATCTTTCTCATCCTCGGCTGGGATGCGGCCCGCTTGTTTCCCAGTTGGCGCCGGCCTGACAAGGTGAGGGAGCTGGCGTCGGTGGTGGTCGTCGGAAGGCCAGGTTCCGAAGCGCCGCGCGAGGCAGACCTGAAATCGGCAGGTCTTGACGGGGATGGCGTGGTGCTATGTCGAGAACCAACACCCGACGTGTCAGCCAGCGAGATCCGCCGGTCGATCGCCGCGGGCGAGTCGATTGCGGGCAAGGTTCCGGCCGCCGTGGAGAGGTACATCGCCTCGCACCACCTGTACGCGGGATAATCGGAAGGTTGAAGGCCGCCCGGACGACACCCCTGCAGCTTGCCAAGCTGCTACGCGCTGCGGCTGTCGACAAGAAAGCCTGGAAGCCTGTCGTGATCGACGTCCGCGACAAGACGACGATCGCCGACTACTTCGTGGTCTGCGAGGGCGAGACGGACCGGCAGGTGAAGGCGATCGCCGACGGCATGGTCCAAGCGGCGAAGGAAAAGAACCTCGGGGCGCTGGGCGTCGATGGTTATGAAGACGCAACATGGATCCTCCTCGACTTCGACTCAGTGCTAGCGCACGTGTTCCTGCCGGGCGAGCGGTCGTACTACGACCTGGAAGGCCTATGGGCGCCAGTGGCTAAGCGACGCGCAGCTGCGCGTAAGGCCGCAACGAGCTAACTCAGCGCGGAACAACATCGAACCGTGCGCTGGTTCAAGAATTTGTGAGCAAGTTTCCAAGCGATGTCCTCGAGGCGGTGGCGAACGAGAAAGAGGTGCGCCTGACGACTTACGGTCGCAGTACCGGTAAGGAGTCGAGCGTCACGATCTGGATCGTCACCGACGGCCAGAAAGTGTTTATCCGCTCCGGTCAGGCCTGGTGCGCCCACTGGCCGCAGAACCTGCTCAAGCGCCCTGAAGGGAGGCTTCAGCTAGATGGAAGGGCGGTGCGTTTCAAGAGCCGGCACATCACCGACGTGGCCGAAGCGCGCCACTCATCAACCCTCTACGGTCCGAAATACGGTGTAACTGTGAAGCCGTCCAAGGAAAGCGATGCACTCACTCCGGGAGAACAGGCGGCGTTCGAGCTCCTTCCAGCCGATGTACGGCCGTAAGGAGTGAGGCAATCACCATAGGCGGGTAATGCCGCGGCGGGCGACGATGTAG
>DAIUFK010000065.1:10754-13542 GCA_036844615.1 Candidatus Dormiibacterota bacterium
TAAGGAGTGAGGCAATCACCATAGGCGGGTAATGCCGCGGCGGGCGACGATGTAGACAAATGGACCGGGTTGCTCGCCTGCCTTGACTATTTCATCCAGACATCCCATCACGACACGCTGCTGTTCGACGCCTCGTAGATTGCCCTTGGTAAGGCAAAACACCTTGGCCTTTGCCGTGATGATTGCTTCACGCTCCAATTGTTTGCGGCGTATTCGCTTGTCCTTGGTGAGAATTAGCCAACCAGAGTGCGCCGTGTGGGTCAGCCAGGTGACGTCCTTGACGAGCATCGCCTGCTTCCGACCGTAGACGCTCTCGAGTGTGTGGACTCGATAACCCGCGCCTCTGATATCCGCCGCAACCTTGGCGCCGAGGCTTCGGTCAACCAGAAATTCAGGCGGCAGCGAGGCGCGTTGCGGCACGGATTACGTCTTCGACTTCACCTGGCGTTAGACCGAAATCGCTAACCAATTCCGCAATCGAGTCTCCGGCCAACCAACGATCGACCAGCTCTTCTACTGGTACGCGCGTGCTTTCGATGATCGGTCGACCGAAGGCGCGCTCCACGTCGACGACGACCCGAGATGTCTCATAGCCTGGGAGAAGAAGTTGCTTTGCCCATCGATCGGGTGCATACGTGATGCGATGCAAGTAGTCCCTAATAACCGGCACAAACACCCGTTGTCCGCTTCGGACGGTCACAAGGTCTCGGATCACCTCTTCCTCTTCCTTGGCTGCGAAGTCGAAGAGCACTTCAGCTCCATCCGTATAGAGCCGCTTACTTGCCAGCGCGTGTTCAAGGCCAATCTCGGCGTCAAGACGCTCAAGTGCGGGGCGAATTCGTTGAAGCGGAACGCCTGCCCTACGAAAAGCCGCGAGTACAAGTCCCTCAGCGAGACCGATGAACGGAATGCTGGGCTGGCCCAGGGGGACTGACAGAGAGGCAACGATGGCCCTGCCAACGGTTGTTTGTTGGCCCGGCGCACGACGCTCGTAGCCCTTGACCCAGGTTTGGAAAGTGGAAGGCGGCACGCGCAGGTACACCGCAGCCTCGCCGATCGTAAACAGACCGAAGCGAACCCGTGGGTCGTCAACTGGAAGTCGATCTATTTGTTTTGACATTGCGGCCTCCTTCACGATACGAACATTTGTTCGTTAGGATGCCACACCGAAGCCGCTGTGGGTTCACAGGACGAGCGCATGCGCCGAGGTTACAGGGTCGACCACGCGATTAGGCCAGTTGATGCCAGGGCACCATACGTTTCAGGAACCGTTTCGCAGGAGCTGCCACTCGAGAGCACGTCATTAGGGTCTAGGCCGCCCAGCGCACCCCAGGCCCACGCGCTCGTCTGAAGACCACATGGTCGGGTGGCATGAATCGGAACTCTCGGCCAGCTTTCACTACCTGCCATCCGCCTTCATGGACCAGCCGATGGTGGAAGAAGCAGAGCAGGACAAGGTTGGGAAGGTTGTTTGGACCGCCCCGCGCCCAAAAGTCGATGTGATGAGGTGTCGACCAATTGACCTGGCGGTCGCAACCCGGAAAGCGACAACCTCGATCTCGCTTGCCCAGCGCCCGCCGCATCGGCGCCGAAACCGTGCGAGTCGCCCGGCCGACGTCGATCACCATGGAGTCGGCAAGCAGAACGCGCGACATCGTGCAGTCGCAAGCGATGCGCTCAAGGGTGCGAGTCGAGATCGGCAGCGAGAGCTCGAGGTCGACCGGCGGCGCACCGACTTCGTTCTTCAAGCCCTCGATAGTTGTCGTGAGTGAGACGTGTGGCTTGACGCCGTTGCGCCTGGGCAGCGTGCCCTGGTCGAGGGCGTGGTGCACAAGGTCGCTCATGGAGTCGGCCATGCGTTGTTTGTGGCTCCTGTCGTCTTCCGGTCCGCGCCGCTTCGCCAGCGCATCGAGCGCTGTCTTCAGCGCCGACCCAGCCTCGGGGTCCAGCACGCCCTCGATGAAGTGCATGCCATCAGCCATCAGGCTGATCTCCAGCTTGCGCCGTGAGTAATCAGCCTCGGCCTCATTGAAGAAGCCGTCAGGGTCGACGACATGCCGGGCGACCCGACAGAGGTAGCGCAAAGAAGCGACTGAGTGATTGCGCGCGTGCTCAAGCATCTCGTCTTCGACAAAGAGCTCGCGCTCGTCGCCGAGCTGCTCACGCAGGTGGCACAACACCGAGGTGGCCTGATAGCTGATCTGCCCAGTTCGCAAAGCCTCCGCGATCTTGGGCAATGACTCGAGCTGGGTGCCGACACAAAGTCGATCGGCAACCGAGCTGGATGACATGCCGCAGGTGCGGCCAATCCAGGTGACGACGCTGGCTGAGCCGTCGGCGCGATTGCCACCGACCCTGCGGACCTGACGCGCCTGAGCAGCGAAGTAGCCCTCAAGAGAGTCGATGACAACGCGAAGGCGCTTCAGATCGACCGAGAGCTCATCACCAGCCAGGAAATCGCGAACTGTGCTCTCGAGCCCGGCGAGGTCTGTGCCCCCCTCCCCCAACATGAGAGGAGTGTACCAAACATATGTTTGGGGCGCAATACTTTACACGGCGAATTTCGGTTCGACAAGGGCACGTTCTGACGCCTCTTCACCACCCATGCGCGGGTAAGGCACACCTACTGAGCGCTCCGTCCTGCCGACTTCGGGGCCCCCTCCCGCGCGTAGAGGAAGGGACTTGATTTAATGCGCGCCTCCCCGCGGGGGCGGGGAGGATACGGGGCGCTCCCGTCCTGCCGACTTCGGGGTCCCCTCCGGCCCTTCGGGCCACCTCCCCGGCGAGC
>DAIUFK010000066.1:0-3043 GCA_036844615.1 Candidatus Dormiibacterota bacterium
TTCTTAGTACAGGCGGTAGATCTTGAAGTTCGGGGAGTCGTAGGCGGGTGGGCCCAGCACCGCCGGCGGGGGGGCCGGGAGGTCCGCGGTCCAGATCACGTAGCGGATGTGGTTGGCGGCGTCGAACTGCACGATGTCGGTCTTGCCGGTCAACAGATCCAGCGCAGTCTGCGTCTTGTTGAGGTAGTCGAACGTCTCGTCGTAGTGGCCGACGTACACCGTGTCGGGGCTATAGGCAGGGACGAAGAGCCCGACCCCGGGCATCGCGAGGACTCGCCCGGCAGGCTGACCGCCCAGCCAGTTGAGGCCGTCGAACGTGGCTCGGGAGGCCGAGTACTGAGGCTCGGTCGCGACCAGCATCGGCGCGAGGACCAGGAATGCGCTGCCGATCCCGGCGAACGCAACGTAGGAGAAAGGTATCAGGGCGTTGGCGCGCGCACTCCGAAGCCGCGGCAGGATCGTCTCGTACATGCCGGTGGCGGCCAGCACCGCCAGCGGGAGATAAAGGCCGTCGAGGAATCGCCTCCGCAGGTCGCCGGCTGGGTTCGGCAGATAAAGGATGGCGGCCAGCAGAACGAACCACGCGATCAGGAATACGTCCTCGCGACTGCGACGCCGGAGGAGGAAGGGCAACCCGGTCAGCGCGAGAAGCAGCTGCGGGGCGATCGCCAGGAAGAGGCTGAAGGCTTCGGGAGGCAGGGCGTTCTTGGAGTGAAACGTCCAGCGGAGCACCTGGGGATTGCCGATGAAGGCGAAGTAGCAATAAAGGATGTAGGGCGCCGGGATCGCGAAAGCGACCGCCGCGGCGAGCCAGCCACGGGGGCTCGCGGGTCGCAGGATCAGGGCTACCGCTGTGGCGCCGCCCATCAGGATCGGCATCTGGGGATGAATGGAGGCCTGGCCCAGCCACGCCGCTCCGGCAAGCACCGCCAGGACGAGGCTGCCGCGCTGGATCGCCTTCAGGGTGAGGACGACGCCGGCGGCCGCAAAAACGGCTGACCACGCGAAATGGGGCAGCGCGAGGATCGAATAGAAGGCGGTGAGCTCCGGCATGCGCCAGTCGAGCGTGTCCGTCTGGTTGCCGAGGATGACCGGATGCCCGAGGGCCTGGATGACGTACCCCATCCCGAGCCCGACCGCGCAGAAGAAGAACGCGAAGAGGCGGGCCGAGCGGTTCTCGATGAAGTGCGAGAAGAAGGCCCACGCCGCAGCCATCAGGCCAAACGCCGCAGCCACCCTGGCGAGATGGAAGACGAGGATGAGTGGCAGATTGAAGAGCGCCGCAATGTGGCCGAGCGCTATCCAGAACATGAAGAGGTAGACGGTGGGGCTCGACTCGGTCGTGTAGCGGTTGTCCCACGCCCACGAGCCTTCCCAGCCCTGGCGCATCTTGGCCAGGTATGTGTTGGCGTCGTCGCCGAGGTAGAAAAAGCCCATGAACACCTGGCCGTGGGGCTGCACCGCATATGCATAGAGGTAGGGCAGCGCGGTAACCACTGCGAGCGCGAGTCCCGTGAGCACAGGGATTTTCCAGTCGCCCCTCGACCGCTGCTGGCTGTACCCAACCCTCTCCGTTTTTATCCCTGCCATGCCCACTTGTTTCTTGCTTTACCCCGCTATCGCGCCAGGCGCAGGCGCACCACGGTCCAGAGCGCTCTCCTCACCTCTCCACGCGAAACCTTCGATGCACCTGCCACGCGATCCTCGAACCTGATCGGTGTCTCGACCACGCGATACCCCTTCCGGCGGGCTCGGTAGACCATCTCGATCTGGAAGGAGTAGCCCTGCGACAGCACCTCATCGAGGCCGATGTGCTGCAGCAGGTCGCGTGTGTAGCAACGGTACCCGGAGGTGCAGTCGTGCGTGGAAAGGCCGAGAAGGAGCCTGCAGTAAACGTTGGCAGCCCACGAAAGGAGCCAGCGGTAGAAGGGCCAGCCGACCACCTCCCCGCCATCGATGTAGCGGGAGCCGATCGCCAAACCTCCGCTGGTCCGCGCCGCCGAGATGATCGCCTCGAGGTTGGCCGGCAGGTGCGACCCGTCGGCGTCCATCTCCACGAACAGCGCTGTGCCGTCAGCGAGTCCGATTCGGAATGCGTCCTCATAGGCGCTGCCCAGGCCCAGCTTCCGCGGTCGGTGAAGCACCCTGACGCCAGGATCGCTTGCGGCGAGGCTGTCGGCGATTTCGCCCGTGTGATCGGGAGAGGCGTCGTCGACGATGAGGACGTCGTGGCCGAGCTGCCTGACGCCGGCGACCACCTTCTCGAGGTTCTCTCGCTCGTTGTAGGTCGGCAGGATGACGAGCACCTCGGTGGGCGGGGCTTTCCTCGCCGATACGCTCACCGCCTGAACCTGACCCTCACCACGTGCTTGAACATGTCGAGCGAGCTGCGGAACGGCATCACCTTGGTTGGGGCCGAGTTACGCCACACGACTGGGACCTCGGCGATCCGTACTCCGCGCCGCTTGGCGAGAAAGAGCACCTCAGGGTCGTAGCCGAAACCGTCGGTGGTCAGCGCGGCAAAGACAGGGCGTGCGACGTCGGCCCGAAAAAGCTTGAAGCCGCATTGCGTGTCCCAGATGCCGGGCAGCAGCACAGCCTGGACGATCAGGTTGAAGACCTTTCCCATCAGGACCCGATAGACGGGCTGCGGGACTTCTACTTGCGAGCCTCTTACGGACCGTGATGCGATGGCCACCCCGGCCCCCGCCTTCAATGCCGCCTCGAGCTTTTTCAGCTCTTCGATCGGAGTCGAAAGATCGGCATCGGTCACGAGCACCTGATCGCCGCGGGCGACCAGAACGCCAGAGGCCAGGGCGCGGCCTTTGCCGCGATTCGCGGGCAGCGCCTCGACGCGCACCTTGGGATTACGCTCCGCCGCCGCATCCATCACCAGGCGCGTGCCATCGCTGCTGCCGTCGTCGACAAGGATCAGCTCGTAGGCAGGATGGCTGCTCTCGAGATATCGCTCGATGCTTTCGATGGTGCGCGGCAGCCTCTGCTCCTCGTTGTAGGCGGGGATCACGACGCTGAGAAGCGGGGC
>DAIUFK010000066.1:3143-13273 GCA_036844615.1 Candidatus Dormiibacterota bacterium
GCGGCAGCCTCTGCTCCTCGTTGTAGGCGGGGATCACGACGCTGAGAAGCGGGGCGCCCGACTGTGCGGCCATGGCTCGCCATGGTAACTAGCCGCTGCGTAAGACCCGCAGTGCGTACAGAGGCAGCACCGCCATTCGCCGGATGCGCCACGGCTGGCGGACCAGCCTGAACAACCACTCAAGGCCGGCGCGCCTCATCCACGCCGGCGCGCGCGGTACGCGACCGGTCAGGTAGTCGAAGGCGCCGCCGACACCGATCGCCACGGCGACGCCAAGTCGATCGCCCATACGATCGATCCAGAGCTCCTGGCCCGGATGGCCGTACGCGACGAGGAGCACGTGAGGCCTGTGGCCCTGGACCAACGCCAGTGTCTCGGCGTCTGATGAAGGATCGGGCGAGCCGGAGTGCGCCTCCACCTCGAGGTCCGGGTGGTCGCCGTGCAGACGCGAGGCGAGCGCCTCAGCCACGCCGGGCGCGGCTCCAAGCAGGAACAGTCGAAAGTGCCGTCTGGCGCAGAGCGCGGCCAATGGAAGGATCATGTCGGTGCCGGTAACCGGCTCGCGCATGGCGCAGCCCTGCCTGCGGGCTGCCCACACGACGCCGCTGCCATCGGCAAGGCAAAGGTCCGCGGACTCGAGCACCCGCGCGAACTCGTGGTCGACCCGCGCGCGCATCACGAACTCCGGGTTGACTGTGGCCACGAGGTGGTGGCCGCCCTCGTCGACGAGCTGCGCGATCCGCTCGAGAGCGCCGTCCATATCCAGGCAATCGACTCGCACACCTAGGACTCGGGCCTGGTTCACCGGCTGATTATCATTCGCAGGTTGGCCAAGACGGTTGCCGTGGACCTCAACCCTGCGACGCGCGAGGTGGTTACCGGGACCGAGGTGTTCGCCCGCGAGGTGGGCTCCCGCCTCAAGGGGGCGGCGCCTGACCTACGGTGGCGCTTCTTCGCGTCGAGAGCGCGCGCCGGCCTCGGTGTCGACCTCACCGTCTTGCCGTTTCCTCGGCTCTGGTCGCAGGTGAGGCTCCCGCTGGCGCTGGCTCGCGCGCACGCCGACCTGCTGTTCGTGCCTTCACATGCGGTTCCATTCGCGTGGCCGGGCAAAGCCCTCACCGTCGTCCACGACCTGGCTTTCGAGCGCTTTCCCCATGCGTACTCCGACGCGGAGCGCGTCTACCTTCAGATCACCACGCGCTGGGCGGCCCGTCGGTGCCGCCTGCTGATTGCCGTATCGGAATCCACCAAGTCGGACCTCGTCGCCCTGTACCACGTGGATCCCGACCGCATCCGCGTCGTGCCGCTGGGCGGTGGCGAGACCGTCGCCCGGGCAGTGGCTCCGGCGTCGCGTCTCGCCGAGCTGGGCCTGGAGGGAAGCTTCGTCCTCCAGGTCGGGCGGATCGAGACGAGGAAGAACCAGGCCGCTGCACTTGCCGCGGTGGAGCGGCTCGAAGGGGTGACGCTTGCGGTCGCAGGCCCTGAGCGCGACGCGGCGCTCGCCGCCAGGCTGCGCGCATCACCGAGGTGCCGAGTCCTGGGGCGGGTCGATCAGCCAACCCTTGAGCTGCTCTACGAGCGCGCCGCCGCCGTGGTGGTACCGAGCCTCCACGAAGGTTTCGGCCTCCCGGTGCTCGAGGCCATGGCACGGGGCAAGGTGGTGGTTGCCGCCGCGGGCTCCTCGCTGCCTGAGGTCGGCGGCGATGCCGCGCTGTACGTCGACGACCCTTCCGACTCGGCCGCGATCGCCGAAGCTCTTGCCACAGCCATTGGCGACCAGAGCGTGCGCGCAAGGCTGGAGCGCGCTGCGCGCGATCGGGCTGCCGGCTTCACCTGGGACCGGTGCGCTGCAGGTGTCGTCGCCGTCATTCGCGAGCTCGTCGCCTGACGCCGGCCGCCTTCAGCCGGCGCTGCCCTCGATCGCCCTGTCCACCGCCCTCCACGTCAGGCCTGCCGATCGAGCCCAGCTGAACTGCGCCGCGCGTAGTATCCCGCGTCGCTTCATGCCGGCCGCAACATCGGCATCTTCGATGACCGACTCCAGTGCGCGTCGCCACGCTTCAGGGTCGTCCGCCGCGGCAACGAGGCCAGCGTCCCCAACCAGCTCCGGCAGGCTCGACCTGTCCGACACCACCACTGGCGTTCCGCATGCCATTGCCTCGAGCGGGGGCAATCCAAAGCCCTCGTACCACGCGGGGTGTGCAAGGACGCGCGCCAGGTTGTAGACCGCAGGCAGCTCGGCGGGATCGAGGCCCTCGACGTGGTGAACCTTGTCGCCGAGGCGACCCATCTGCTCTTTGATCTCCTCATATCGCCAGCCCCAGGCGCCGACGATCACCAGGTCCGGCCGGTTGCGCAGCATTGCCCAGGCCTCGAGCAGAGTGGCGAGGTTCTTCCGTGGCTCGATGGTGCCCACAAAGAGAATGAACCGCTCAGGCAACCTCAGCTTCGCGCGTGCCGTGGCGAGGTCCTCGCCGCTCATGGGCCGGTACCGCGATGACACACCGTGGGGCACCACCTCGATCCGCTCAGGGGGAATCCCGAACAGGTCCTCGATGTCCCGAGCTGTGGTGTTCGAAACCGCCACGATCACATCGGCGCGATCCAGGGATCTCGGGATCACCAGCCGGGTGCTGAGCGGCTGGCGTCCGGGGAACCACTCGGGGTGGCGAAAGATCGCGAGGTCGTGAACGGTGATCAAAGTGGGGCAGCCCACGCTGCCCAGCGGGAGGGCGCCCGCCGGCCCGAAGTACGCGTTCGGCCTCAGGCGCCGGATGCGGGCAGGCCACTGGAGGTGGCGGCCGACGATCGGCGCACCGGGCAGCGGCCTGTAGCCGATCCCGGACGTCGGGCCTGGTGCATCGACGCCCGCCGGCAGGTAGACAGTGAACCTGCAGTCGGGCCTGTCGACTGACATCGCATGCAGAATCTCTCGCGTGTAGACGCCGACTCCCGCCTGCGCCCGCGCGAGGCCCGACCCGTCGACAGCGACGTGAAGGCCCCTCAAACGCCTATCGCCGGTTGTCCGCCTGGTGGTAAGCGACTATCGATTCCGATCTGCTTAAAGCGCACTCATTCGTATGTCCGACCGAAGCGGCCGGCTTCCGAGTCGACAGCCTCGCTGGTGATCTGCGCGCCGACCGAGGCGAGCTTGGCGGGCATGTTCTCGTAGCCGCGATCGATGTGCCAGGCATTGCGTAGAACGCTTTCGCCTTCGGCGCAGAGCGCGGCGATGACGAGCGCTGCCCCGGATCGGATGTCAGGGATCGCAAGATCGGTGCCGTGCAGGCGGCAGGGTCCGTGGACTATCGCGTGGAGGCGACCTTCGACGTTGATCCCCGCCCCCATCTTGGCCAGCTGGTTCACGTGCTGGAAGCGGTTCTCGTGCACGTATTCGGAGATCACCGACTCGCCATCGGCCTGGGTCATCATCGCCATGTACTGCGCCTGCAGGTCGGTCGGAAAACCCGGGAAGGTCCACGTCGACATGTCGATCGGCTTGAGCTTTGTCCTCGGCCGCCTGCCGACCCGAAACCACCCGTCCCCCACCTCGAAGTGCGCACCCGCCATCTCCAGCTTCAGCAGCACGAGGTTCAAGTCCTCCGGCCGGCTGCAGTCGAGGCGCACCTCGCCGCCCACCGCCGCGACGGCGATCGCATAGGTACCGGCTTCGAGGTAGTCGGGGATGACCGTGTGTTCCGCGCCGCCCAGCTCGCGAACACCGTCCACGACGAGTCGCTCGGTGCCAAGGCCCTCGATGCGCGCGCCCATCTTTCCGAGCAGCCTGCAGAGGTCCTGCACGTGAGGCTCACGCGCGGCGTTGAAGATCTCGGTCCTGCCCTCGGCGAGAACGGCGGCGAGGAGGATGTTCTCGGTTCCTGTGACGGTCGGGAGGTCGAACACAATGCGCTGGCCTCGCAATCTGTCGACCTTAGCGACGATCTCCGTTGCCGTCTCCTCTATCTCGGCGCCCATCTGACGCAGCCCGCGCAGATGCTGCTCGAACCGCCTGGCGCCTATGTCGTCGCCGCCGGGCCGCGGAACCCTTGCCTTGCCGAATCTGCCGAGGAGCGCGCCAAGCAGCACGATGGTCGCCCGCATACGCCGGCCGAGGTCGTCGGGGACATGGGTGTCCTGCGCGCGACCCATCTTGATGAGCAAGGAGCCTTCACCTTCGACACGCCCGCCGAGGCCCGCGAGTATCTCGCCCATGAGGGCGGTGTCGGTGACCCTTGGCACGTTGTTGAGGCGGACAGGCTCAGTTGTAAGGAGGGCGGCTGCCATCTCCGGCAGAACGGCGTTCTTGGAGCCGCCCACGCAGATGTCGCCGGCGAGCGGAACGCCGCCGGTGATGCGCAGGACGTGGTCTTGTCGAGGAGCCGGAGCGCTCATGCACCACTACCGTAAACGGTGGTCAGGATCGACGCGCTCTGGCGAGCCTCAGGCGTGCCTCCGCCACCGCGAGCGCTTGCTGGAACTCGACCTCTTCGGCGGTGGTCAGAGTGCCGGCCAGGCGCTCCTGTGCGCGGCGCCGCGCCTCCTCGGCACGATCGACCGAGATCTCATCGGCGTGCTCGGCGACGTCGGCGAGAACGGTGACGCGATCGGGCAGCACCTCGAGGAAGCCTCCGCCGACGAAGAGGACCTCCTCGGTCCCTCCAAAGACTTCCTGGATTCTCAGGGGCCCTGGTTTAAGGATCGTCATGAGAGGCGCGTGGCGCGCGAGGACGCCAAGCTCTCCATCCGCGCCGTTGGCGATGATGAACTCGACGTCGCCCTCGAACAGGCTTCGCTCGACGCTCACCACGCGCAGCGGATACTTCACTTGGTGTCCGGCTCCGGGGAATCGGATTTCGACCGCTTTTTCATCTCTTCGCCCTGTGCGCGTGCCTCGTCGATGTTGCCAACCATGTAAAACGCCTGCTCGGGCAGGTCGTCGTGCTTTCCCTCGAGGATCTCAGCGAAGCCGCGCACTGTCTCCCGTATGGGAACCGATTTGCCTTCCCGGCCGGTGAAGCGCTGGGCCACGTTGAAAGGCTGTGACAAAAAGCGCTGGATCTTCCGAGCCCGCGACACCGCCAGCTTGTCCTCTTCCGACAGCTCCTCCATGCCGAGGATCGCGATGATGTCCTGCAGATCCTTGTAGCGCTGCATGGTCTTTTTGACGCCCTGTGCAGCGTCGTAATGCTCCTGCCCGACGATCGATGGCTCGACGAATCGGCTCGACGATCCAAGCGGGTCGATGGCGGGATAGATGCCGATCTCGACCAGCGCTCGCTCCAGTCGGACGGTGGCGCCGAGGTGGGCGAACACAGTCTGGATCGCAGGGTCTGTGTAGTCGTCGGCCGGCACGTACACGGCCTGGACCGAGGTGATCGACCCCTTGCTCGTCGAGGTGATGCGCTCCTGGAGCTCACCCATCTCGGTCGCCAGCGTGGGCTGATAGCCGACAGCTGAAGGCATGCGCCCGAGCAAGGCCGACACCTCGGACCCAGCAAGCAGGTACCGAAAGATGTTGTCGATGAAGAGCAGCGTGTCGGCGCCCTCCGCGTCGCGGAAGTACTCAGCCATGGTCAAGCCGGTCAAGCCGACGCGCGCCCTGGCTCCCGGCGGCTCGTTCATCTGGCCGAACACGAGCGCGGTCTGCGGCAGCACGCCTGCATCCTGCATCTCGTGATACATGTCGTTGCCTTCGCGAGTCCTCTCTCCGACTCCGGCGAACACCGACCTGCCCTTGTGCTGGTAGGCGATGTTGCGAATGAGCTCCTGCACAATGACCGTCTTGCCCGTGCCGGCGCCGCCGAAGAGCCCGATCTTGGAGCCTTTGGCGAACGTGCAGATCAGGTCGATTACCTTGATGCCTGTCTCGAGGATCTCCACCTTGGCCTGCTGCTCAGAGACGGGCGGCGCGGCACGATGGATAGGCCAGCGCGTCACGCCTTCAGGCACAGGTTCGTCGTCGATCGGCACCCCTATCACGTTGAACATGCGCCCCAGCGTCTCGACGCCGACGGGCACGGAGATCGGCCCTCCGGTAGCTCTCACAGGGTCTCCGCGGCGAAATCCATCGGTCGCGTCCATGGCGATGGTGCGCACAACGTTGTCCCCGATCGCGCCCTCGACCTCGAGCACGACGGTGCGGCCGTCCTGGGTTTTGACTTCGAGCGCTTCGAACAGTTCGGGCTGCTCGCCCGCCGGAAACTCGACGTCCACCACGGCGCCGATCACCTGGCTGACGCTGCCGTCCCTTGTCTTCTTCTTCTCGGCTTTCGGCGCCTGTTTACTCTTGGCCATCTTTTTGCCTCCTCAGCTCGACGCCCGCATCGCTTCGGCGCCGCTAACGATCTCCATCAGCTCTGTCGTGATGCCTGCCTGGCGGACCTTGTTCGCGTACAACGTCAGCGCGTCGATGAGGTCGCCGGCGGCGTTGGTCGCGTTCTGCATCGCGATCATCTTGGCCGAGTACTCGCTCGCCTTGTTCTCCAGGACGGCCTGGAACACCTGCGTCTCCACGTAACGCGGTAGGAGGCCATCCAGCACTGATTCGGGGTCGGGCTCGTAGATGTAGTCGGCGCGCGGCCCGGTGCTCTTGTCGCCACGTCCTGGAATCTCTGCGGGGACCAACACGCTGATGGCAGGCTCCTGCTTCATCGTCGATATCCACTTCGAGTAGCAGAGGAGCACTGCATCGGTCTTTCCCTGCGAGTACTCCTCCAGGGCGACAGTGATCGCGGGCAGGATCTCCGCCACCGTCGGGCGGTCCGAGACACCGCTCACCTCGGCGATCACCTCGCGTCGGTACCGAAGCAGGAAGTCGCGTCCCTTGCGCCCGATCGTGACGTATCGCTGGCCTTCGGCGTGGTGCTCGGTCATGTAACGCGTGGCAGCGCGGATGTTGTTCACGTTGATCGCGCCGCACAGGCCCTTGTCGGTAGTGACGAGGATCATCACCGCGCGCTTGCCCTCGCGCCGTACGAGGAACGGGTGCTTGTACTCGGTTGCACGCTCGGCGGTGGTCTGCAGGACCTCGACCATCTTCTCCGCGTAAGGCCGCGTCGCCTGCACCGCAGCCTGCGCGCGGCGAAGGCGTGTCGCCGCCACCACCTGCATCGCTTTGGTGATCTTCTGCGTGTTTCGGATCGAGTCGATCCGCCTGACGATGTCCCTGAATGCCGGCACTAGTTAGGTTTCTTCCTCGGCCCGGGTTTGGGCGCACGCCTAGGCGCGACCTCTGGGGGAGCCGGTTTGTCGGGCACCTCTGGAGGCACCGGTTTGTCCGGTACTTCTGGAGCAGGTTGGGGCGCCTCGGGAGTCGGTTCTTCCGGGATCTCCGCAGGGGTGGAGGACGGTGTCTCGGGAACCGGCTGCGTTGGAACCTCGGCCTTAAGGGTACCTTTCGCTGCCGGATCGGCAATCGCGGCTCGAATCTGGTTGAGCTGAGACGGCCGCTCCTCCTCGGACTCGCCTTTAGCAGTCGGTCGAGTCTTTTCGGCTTTTGCGGGCATCTGCGCCTTTGGTTCCGCCTTGGCGACCGGCGCTTGCCCCTTCGGTTCCGCCTTGGCATTTGACTTTGGAGTCTCGGGCGCCTTGTCGCCTGTGTCTGGCGCGCCCTTGGCGCCCTCGACCCCGAACTGGTGGTTGAAGGTTGAGATTGCAGCCTTCAGGCGCTCGAACAGACCGTCGTCCAAAGCCTTCTGCTTCTCGATCGTGGACAGCAGCTCTTTCTGTTCGGTCTTGAGGAAGCGAATGAAGCTCGCCTCCCACTCGCGCACCCGCGCTACCGGCACCTTGTCGAGAAAACCCTGCGTGCCGGCGTAGATCACCGCCACCTGTTCCGCGAGCGGCACCGGTTGGTATTTGTCCTGCTTGAGCAGCTCGGTCAGGCGTGCGCCACGCTCGAGCTGGTTTCGCGTCTGGGTGTCGAGGTCGGAGGCGAACTGGGCGAAAGCCGCCAGCTCGCGGTACTGGGCGAGGTCAAGGCGCAGCTGGCCCGCAACCTGGCGCATCGCCTTGGTCTGAGCATCGCCGCCGACGCGAGAGACGCTGATGCCGACGTTGAGAGCCGGCCGCTGGCCGGCGTTGAAAAGGTCGGCCTGCAGGTAGATCTGCCCGTCGGTGATGGAGATCACGTTCGTGGGAATGAAGGCGGAGACGTCGTTGGCCTGCGTCTCGATCACGGGCAGGGCGGTCAGCGACCCGCCACCGTGGGCAGGGCTCATCTTCGCCGCCCGCTCGAGCAACCTGGAGTGCAGGTAGAAGACGTCGCCGGGGTATGCCTCACGCCCCGGCGGGCGGCGCAGGTTCAACGACAGCTCGCGGTAGGCCCAAGCCTGCTTGGTCAGGTCGTCGTAGCAGCAGAGGACCTCTTTGCCCTGCTCCATGAAGTACTCGCCCATCGCGCAGCCCGCGTACGGGGCGATGAAGTTGAGCGAGGCGGCATCGGAGGCGGTGGCGGCGACAATGATCGTGTAGTCCATCGCCCCGTTCTCTTCGAGGGTGGCGTTGGCGCGCGCGATGGAAGCGGCGTTCTGGCCGATCGCGACGTAGATGCAGATGAGGTCCTTGCCCTTCTGGTTGATGATCGTGTCGAGCAGGACAGTCGTCTTGCCGGTGAACCGGTCGCCGATGATCAGCTCGCGCTGGCCGCGACCGATCGGGATCATGGCATCGATTGCCTTGATGCCGGTTTGAACAGGGCTGTCGACGCGCTTTCGGGTGATGACGCCGGGCGCGATCTTCTCGATCGGCAGAGTCTTGGTGGTCTTGATCGGCCCTTTGCCGTCAAGCGGCTGGCCGAGAGGATTTACGACGCGGCCGATCAGCG
Organism: Candidatus Dormiibacterota bacterium; assembly: GCA_036844615.1. Classification (GTDB taxonomy): domain Bacteria; phylum Chloroflexota; class Dormibacteria; order Dormibacterales; family Dormibacteraceae; genus Palsa-872. The sequence goes on from DAIUFK010000066.1 coordinate 11,968, forward strand.
CCTCGCCGACCGGCACCTCGAGCAGGCGCCCTGTCGTGCGGACCTCGTCACCCTCGTGCAGGTGGCCGTAATCGCCAAGAATGACCGCGCGGACCTGGTCCTCCTCGAGGTTCAGCGCCAGGCCGTATGTCTCGTTGGGAAACTCGAGGAGCTCGCCCGCCATCGCGTTCTGAAGGCCGTAGATCTGCGCGATTCCGTCGCTTGTCGCCACGATCCGACCCACGTCTGTCGCGACCAAGCTCGCATCGAAATCCTTCAGGCGCTCCTTGATGACCTCAGAGATCTCTTTGGTGCTGATACCCACTTGACTTGACTCCCTTCAGGACTGGTCCGCCAGGCGGCGGCGCAGCTGCTGCAATTTGGTGGCGATGCTCGCGTCGATCAGGCGGTCGCCGTACTGGAGCTTGAGGCCGCCCAGGATTCGCTTGTCGACCACCACTGTCATCCGAACTTCTTTGCCCAACCGCTTGGATAGCTGGTCCGCGAGCCTGTCACGCTCGGCGTGATCTAGCTCGACTGCAGTCGTGACGGTGGCGCGGACGCGCCCTGCCGCCGCATCGGCAAGCCTCTCGAACTCCTCCGCGATACCCTCGATCTGCAAAACACGATTCGACTCGATCAGGAGGCGAGCGAGGTTGGTCGCCTCGGGATCCAGCTCGTGCGGGGCCGCGGAGATGAGCTCCATGCGCAGGTGGACGGGGATGGTCGGGTTCGTCAGCACCGCTGCCACCTGCGGATCCGAGAGCAGGTCGCGAACAGTCGCGATGCGGCGGCCCCACTCGGTGAGCTTGCCCTCCTCGGTAGCCAGCTCGAACACTGCCCGCGCGTATCTCTCAGCTACTGCCGTCGCCACTCGCCACCTCGGCTATTGCCCGCTCGATCAGCTGCTTGTGCTTTCCCGCGTCAAGCGTCTCGCCAATGACCTTTTCGGTGGCCGAAACCACAAGGCCGGCGACCTCATTGCGCACCGATTGGACCGCCCGCTCGCGCTCGGCCTCAATCTCCTTGCGCGCCCCTTCGGTGAGGCGCTTCGCCTCGTCTTCGGCTTTCTGTTTGAACTCCTGCCGGAGCTGCTCGCCGGACTTGGTCGCGGCCTCGATCACCGACTGCGCCGTCTTGCGCGCATCGTTGAGCTTTGCTTCGGCCTCCTTGAGTCGCGCTTCGGCTTCCGCGCGCGATTTCTCTGCTTCGGTGAGCTGCTCCGCGATCGTGCGCTGCCGCGCCTCGGCCAGCCTGACGATCTCCGGGTAGACCCACCGCGCGAGGACCGCCATCATCACGAGGAACGTGATCAGCTCGACGATCA
>DAIUFK010000067.1:0-13091 GCA_036844615.1 Candidatus Dormiibacterota bacterium
TTTCTAATCGCTGGCATTGTCACGATCGCAATTGCCCTCGGTTTTGGCGCTTGGTCCGTCCGCCTTCTTATGAGGCATTAGCCGGGCGCTTCGAACTGGGTGCATCGGCCGTTCTGAAGTGTCCACAAATGCACCGCATGTCACATCATCGATTGACCGGCCGCGGCAACTAATCCGTCTTCCCTCAACCAGACTTGCGCCTAATTGTGACTTCTCGGTGCGAGCCGCCATGAATCAGCCCACGATTGATAAGGTGTCACATAGGGTGTCAAATAGGGTGTCAGTTGCAGTCCTCATGTCACCATTCGTGACAGAGCGGGACGAGTGTCTGAGCTCGAAAAATTTGGTGGACCCGAGGGGATTCGAACCCCTGACCTTCTGACTGCCAGTCAGACGCGCTCCCAACTGCGCCACGGGCCCACGACTAGGGAAGAGAAGATGATACCGCCCACCTCTTCGACGACCCCCTTCGCCGCTACCATGCTTCGAGACCCGATGAAAACGAGCGAAATCGATCCAAGCGTCTTGAAAGGCGGCGGCCATCTTGCCCTGCCCGACGCACCAGGTCCTCACCCCGGAGTGGTGGTGATCCATGAGGCGTACGGGCTCAACGACAACATCAGGGACATCGCAGGCCGCTTGGCCGACCAGGGTTATGCGGCCATAGCGGTGGACCTCTTCAGCGGTCGCAACAAGGCGATCTGCATGACCCGGTACATGGCGGGGATGCTGCGAGGTTCCGTCGATCGTTACGGCATCGCCGACCTGAAGAACGCCCTCACGCACCTCGCGGCGCAACCGGAGGTCGACGCTGAGCGCATCGGCGCCATCGGCTTTTGCATGGGCGGCGGATTCGCCATCGCGTGGGCCTGCACCGACGATCGCCTGAAGGCGATCGCCCCTTTCTACGGCGCCAACCCGCGACCTCTAGATGCGGTCGAGCGCGCCTGCCCCGTGGTCGGCTCCTATCCGGAGAAGGACTTCACCGCGAGCGCCGGCCGTGCGCTCGACGAGGCCCTCGACCGCCACGGCATCGCGCACGACATCAAAATCTATGCAGGCGCCGGCCACTCATTCTTCAACGATCGCAGCCGCGCCCATCACAAAGCCTCAGCGGCCGACTCGTGGACGCGTGTCCTCCAGTTCTTCGGCGAGCACCTCGCGTCGAACCAGCAACAGGCGCACCCAGCAGCGAACTAGGGACGCTTACCGGGTCTGGGTGCGAGCGGGCCAGCGCCTCCGGCGGCTGTGGTTGACGGCGGCCGGCTGAGCAGGACGATGCGCCGTCTGCACCGGCCGGGTGCTGCGCTCCCGGTACTGCCAGGTGCCCTCTTCCAGGAGCCGGTTGGTGTCCAGCTCGCGGATGTCAGGCGCGCCCTGCCGGCTGAGCTTGACCCATGCAATCTCGTCGTCCGGTGTGACGAATGTCAGCGCGCGCCCTGCCTCGCCCATGCGTGCGGTGCGGCCGACCCTGTGGGTGAGCCACTGCGCCGAGTCGGGCAGCTCGAAGTTGACCACGAGCCCGACGTTGTTCACGTCGATGCCACGCGCTGCCACGTTGGTGGCGACGAGGATCTGGCTGCGCCCCTCGCGGAATGACGCCATCGCGCGATCGCGGATCGTCTGCGACAGGTCTCCCTGCAGCTCGACCGTGTTGTGTCCGAGCTGCCGGAGGTTGTGGTTGAGCTTTTTCACGCCGTGCTTGGTGCGACCGAAGATGATCGCGGAGCCCGCGTGGCGGTGCAGCAAGCGGCTGAGCGTCTGCAGCTTGTGCTCGCGAGCGACACGCAGCATGCCGTGCTCCAGCGTCGGGCCACCTTCTGTCTTCAGCCTGACCTGGACCGCATCGTGCGTGTGCTTCTCGGCCATGTTGCTGACCCAGCTCGGCATCGTCGCCGACGCGAGCACTGTCTGCGGCTCATAGGTGAGCCCCAGCAGCTTCTCGACCGAAGGTGCGAACCCTGCATCCAGCATCTCGTCCGCCTCATCGAGCACGAGGTACTCGACGCGCGAGAGGGAGACTTTACCCTGCCCGACCAGGTCGAGGATCCGGCCCGGAGTGCCGACCACCACGTCGACGCCGCCCTTGAGGGCGAGCCGCTGCGTGGCATAGCCAACCCCGCCGTACAGCACGCACGAGCGAAGGTCGCAGCGCATCGACCGCAGCACCTTCTCCACCTGCAGAGCGAGCTCGCGCGTCGGAGTGACGATGAGGGCCTTGGGCCCGGCGCCACGCCGTGGCAGGCGCTCGATCATGGGGATGAGGAAGGCGAGCGTCTTGCCCGATCCTGTGGGCGCTTCGATGACCACATCGCGCCCCTGCATGAGGGCTGGAATCGCTTCAGCCTGGACTTGAACCGGTTCGTCGATTCCGAGGGCGGCCAAAGCCGCAAGGGTATGCGGGCCCACGCCCGCGTCAACAAAAGATGACAACGTATTCTCCTGATCCTCTCCAAGGTCGTGTTTGCCGCGACGATCAGGACACCGTTACCGTGACGGCGAGAGAGGACCCGAGCATGCGGGCCGGCAGGAGCCGGCCGAGGCACTCAGTCTACCGGTTTGCCGAAGACCCCGTTTCCACGGTGAGCAACATCACATGAAAGTCCTCGTCACAGGCGGCACCGGCACGCTGGGCCGCGAGGTGGTCAAACAGCTTCGAGCGAAAGGCCACACAGCGCGCGTGATGAGCCGTAAGCCGGGATCGGGCGATGACTGGGTGCAAGGCGACCTTGTCACCGGCGTCGGCCTCGATCGCGCTCTGATCGGGATGGACGCGGTGGTCCACGCCGCGTCCGCGGCAACTCAGCCGCTCAAGCTCCACGCCACCGACGTGGTGGGCACGCGCCGCGTCCTGGCGATGGCCCGCGAGGCAGGCGTCAGGCATGCCGTCTACATCTCGATCGTCGGTATCGATGGGTTGGCGTACCCGTACTACAAGTACAAGGTCGCCGCGGAGGCAATCGTGCGCGAGGGCATAGTTCCGTGGTCCATCCTCCGCGCTACCCAGTTCCACACGCTCATCGACACGTTCCTGTCGGCTTTCAGCAAGCTGCCCGCCCTTGCACTCGTGCCGTTCACCTGGCAGTTCCAACCCGTCGACGCCGGCGAAGTCGCAACGCGCCTCGTGGAGGTCGTCACCGGCGAGCCACGCGGGATGCTCCCCGATTTCGGCGGTCCCGAGGTGAGGACGTTCAAGAGCCTTGCGGAGACGTGGTTGAAGGCACGCGGGTCGGGCAAGCGCCTTGTCAACCTTCCCCTCCCTTTCAAGTTCAGCCGTCAGTTCAGCGAAGGCCGCGTGCTCGCTCCGGATCACCGCGACGGCGCTACGACATTTGAGCAATACATCGAGAGGCGGTACCCTCCGCATCCATGAACCGGTTGGTCGACAGGTTCGGGCGTACGGGCTTCGCCGCACTGTCAAGCCTCATCTGGGCGTTGCCTATGGCCGCCTGGGCAGGCTCGGCAGACCTCTCGCCCATCGACAAGACCGCCTACCCCTGGATCGCCCTCGCGATCGGACTGGTGATGCTGGTGGTCTGGTTCGTGTTGCTGAGCAGGCTCGGAAAGATCGCCGTCTCTCCTCGCGAGCGGCGCTTCGACATGGCGCAGATGTCGAGGTCAGAAAAGATTTGGATTCTCGCCTCTGTGGCTTTCGCCGCAGGGCTTATCGCGTGGCTGAATGCGGCAGCCACCGTCGACTGGGGTCCGCTAGGCAACGCTGTCGGATCCGGCAAGGCAGGCCCAATCGCATTTGCCGCCGGCCTTGCGGTTTACGTGGCAGTGATGGTCGCGGGCATCTGGATCAGTTGGCGGAAAGCCACCTCCGCCTACCAAGCGCGACGGATGACCCGATAGCCACCCCCCTCCGGCGCGCCTAGCTCGTCACGTCCCTTGTGCGTGTCAGCCACGCAGTGATGGCTGTGAAAACGACCACGTAAAGTACGAGCATCACCACTGCGTGGGTGGCGTCGGCAAACGGCGCCCCCGCGGCAGGTATGCCTCTGATCCTCGCCGCCCCAAACGAATCCGACAGGTATCCCGTGTTGGCGATCGGGAACCACTGCTGAACCTGCTGCACGCCGATTCCCCCAAGCCGGAACAGCGCGAAGATCAGCACCTCAACGACCAGGCCGTAAGCGAGGCCCAGCCCGATCGCCATCGCGGATTGGCGGAACACCGTGGCGAGGGTCACTCCGAACACCGCCCAGAAGCCAAAGATCAGGAAGCCGGCGCCGATGGCTTTGACGATCACGTCGCCGGCAGGAAAGCTGATGCTCTTGCCGTCCAGCGTCGCGAGGATGGCGCTGGCGACGGCGTCGACGGCGAAGAGGCCGACCACCATGACAAGCACGATCACCGCCACCGCGCCGAGCTTCCCAAACAGCATCGTCAGCCGTCCTGAACGCTGCGTGTACAGCGTCTTGACAGTCCCCCATCCATATTCGCTGCCCTGGGCGAGTACGCCGACGATCAACGCGAACACGCCGCCCAGCGAGCCCCACGTATTGAAGGTTTGCTTGATGAAATTCTCCGGGTACAGCGCGACTTTGAAGTCCGCGAATGTCGTGCCTGGGGGAAGGCCCTGCGCGGCGTTGGGGGGCGAGACCGTGTACACCAACCACAGGATCGCGTACCCGATCACGACCGCCAGCACGAGCAGCAGGATCACCAGGATCCACACGCCGGGCCTGCGAACGAATTTGAAAAGCTCGCCGCGGAAGGCCGCAAGCATCAGAGCCCGCCCTCCGTGCCGGTGAGCTCCATGAAGATCTCTTCGAGCGAGCGCTCGTCAGCGTGAAGCTCGCTCACTGCGACGCCCCCCTGCACGAGGCGCTGGTTGATCTCCGCGGCGCGCGACAGGTCGACCTTGAGGCTGAAGGCGCCGTCACCAAGATCGCTCACGTTACCCTCGCCGGCTTCGGTGGTCAGGATGGTCCTCGCCAGCTCAACCGGATTTCCACGCACGGTGAGGGTCGCCGCGCCCTTGAGCTCGTCGATGGTGCCTTCGGCAACGATCTTCCCGTGCCGGATCACGCCGACCCGGGTGCACATCTGCTCGACCTCGCCCAGAAGATGGCTCGAGATGAGCACGGTGCGGTCTCCCTTCCCGAGCTCGATGATCAGGTTCCTCACGTCGGCCATCCCCTGAGGGTCGAGACCGTTGGTCGGCTCGTCGAGGATCAGAAGGTCAGGCTCTTTGAGCAGCGCCGCGGCGATCCCCAGCCGCTGCTTCATGCCAAGCGAGTAGGTCGAGAACTTGTGGCGGGCGCGCGGCGTGAGCTCGACCAGCTCCAAAGTGGCGGTGACCCTTGACAGCGGAACGCCGCAGTAGATGGCGAGAAGGCGGAGGTTGTCATAGCCGGTCATGTAGGGGTAGAAGGCGGGGGTCTCGACTATGGCACCGACCTTCACCAGCGAGGCAGGCGTCCCCGGCGCGGCGCCCATGACCCTTGCACTCCCCACTGTCGGGTTGATGAGCCCCAGCAGCATGCGTAGGGTTGTCGTCTTCCCGGCCCCGTTGGGTCCCAGGAAGCCGTACACCTCGCCGCGATAGACGCTCAGGTCGAGCCTGTCGACGGCGATGATGCCCTTCCCGTAAACCTTGGTCAGCCCGGTGGTTTCGACCACCTTGGTCCCGCCGACCCCTGGCGGCGGCGGACGGCGCATGCCGGTGTCACTCATTTGCTGATTGTCCTCCCCGCCCGCCGGGGAGGTGGCGGGCCAGGCCCGCCGGAGGGGACGCTCACGCCGGTAGGATCGCCGTCATTGGAATAGTTGCCTGCGCAAGCAAGTAGTAGTTATTGGTCGCGGGAAAGGCCGTAACAAATTCCGGGAGGAAACAACACATGGTCAGGTACGAAATCGATCCAAGTCACACCAACGTCGGTTTTTCAGCGAAGCATCTCGCGGTGTCCACGGTGCGCGGGCACTTCAGCAAATTCGACGGCTTCTTCGAAGGCCCCGACGACGACTTCACCCAGGCACGCGGCGAGGTCAAGATCGACGTGGCCAGCCTCAGCACGAAGACGGACCAGCGGGACAACCACCTTCGCTCGGCCGACTTCTTCGACGTCGAGAAGTTCCCTTACATGACCTACAAGGTCACGGGTGTCGAGCACATCGAGGGAGACACCTACAGGGTCAAGGGCGACCTCACGATCAAGGACACCACCAAGCCGATCACGCTCGAGGCCACCCTCGAAGGGCGGCTGCCAGACCCGTTCGGCGGCAAGGAGCGCCTCGGCGTCACCGCCAAGGGCCAGATCAACCGGATGGACTTCGGCCTCAACTGGGACGGCCTGGCCGGGGCAGTGCCAATGGCCAGCCACACCGTCAAGCTGGAGATCGACGCCGAGATCGTCGTCAAGGTAGCGGAGGCCGCGCAGGTCTCATAGGGAGCTGAACGAAGGGGCGAGGGGAATCCTCGCCTCTCCCCCATTCCTTCCGACGAGACGAGACTTACCATGAGCCCCGTGTCAAAGGTGAGCCGCGCGAAAGCGCTGCAATTATGGGAAGGCCTGTCTCGCGCGCACAGCACGATGAGCGCGGCGATCGAGAAGGACATGCTGCCCGAGGCGGGCATGCCGCTCGCGTGGTACGAGGTGCTGCTGCACCTCAGTCGCACACCCCAAGGGCTGATGCGATATCAGGATCTTGCCAAGGTCGCGGGCATCACCGACAGCGGCGCCTCCCGACGACTCGAGCAGATGGTCAACGCCGGCCTCATCGACCGCAAGTCCTGTCCTACCGACCGTCGCGGCGTCTACGCCCACATCACGGTTGTCGGACAGGCCGGTTTCGAGAAAGCGCACGCGGTCTTTCTGCGCAGCCTCGACCGCAACCTGGCCAGTCACCTCGAAACCGACGACGCGGACGCGATGAGCGCCGTTCTAGCTCGGCTGTCTTAAAGAGTCCGACGCTTAGCTGGTCTCCGCCTTCTTTGCGAGGGCCGACAGCAGGGCGCCGAAGTCCTTCGAGACCCCAGGACCCAGCATGCCGCCGAGGAAGCCCAGCGGGCCCTTGACCTCGACTGTTTGGCTGATCTTGGTCTCCGCTCCCACCGGTTCGACGCGACAGTTGAAGCGGAAGCTGGTCCCAGGGATCACGTTGGTCTCGAGAACAAAGCCTCGGCCTGCTTGAACCTCGACGATCCGCATCTTGTGATGCTGGCCTGCTTTGGTGTGCATGATCGCGGTGCTACCCGTTGCGAATGGGCCATGGAGCTCCATCGTCGTCACGTTCGGGTTCCACTCTCCCCAGGTGGACGTATCCGACCAGACCTTCCACACCTTGTCGGCTGGAGCAGTGCTCACGACCGAGGTCCCGTACTCGGACATACCGCCGATTCTATAGTCCCGGTGTGAAGTCCACAGAAGCCGTGCTCGGTTACGGCATCGATTTCGGCACGAGCAACAGCGCGATCTCGATCGCCTATGCGGACCGGGTCGAAGTGCTGAGCCTGGGCGCCGCGAGGTCGTCCCTCACCCTTCCTTCATTCGTGTATATCCACCGATCGGGCAGGCGCGCAGCGGGCGAGGAAGGGGTCAAGAGATTTCTCAGGTCCGGCCACGAAAAAACCGACTGTTGGAAATGCCCCCTTGCCCCCTACGGGTGGGACACCGACTGCCGCCAGTACCGCAAGGGCGGCGGCTGCAACGACGCGCGACTTCTGTCGGGCGTCAAGCACGAGCTGGCCAAGCTCGGCTTTGGCGGCACCAACTCGTGGGCGACGGATTTCTCTGTCGCCGCCCTTGTGAGCGTGGTGCTGCGGCGATTGAAGGCCGAGGCCGATGCGTCGGTCGAACGATCCCCTGACCGCGTAGTGCTCGGCCATCCTGTCGTCTTCGCCGGTGCTGACCCTCAAAACCGAGCAGCCTCCGACGCCGAGGCATTCTCGAGGCTCGAGGCCGCCGCGACGGCGGCCGGTTTCGCGGAGGTCGCGTTCCTGCCGGAACCTACCGCCGCCGTGATCGGCGAAAAGACCCACCACGGAGTGGAGATGGCGGTGGACTTCGGAGGTGGCACCTTCGACGTCGCCGTGATGGATTCCCGTGCCGGTGCGCCGCGGATCACCGGCATTGCCGGCGTCGCCATCGGTGGAGAGATCCTCGATGGTGTGCTGTTCGAAACCAGCGTCGGTCCGGCGCTGGGGCTCAAACGGCTGCCCAGCTGGCTGTTCAACGAGATGCGCACCGCCAGCTCGGTACGGCTACTGATGGCGGACCCTGGAATCCCCGCCATCCTCGCGCGCATAGGCGGTCGTGAATCCGAGCTCGCGCACGCGCTCCTTTACGAAGGCCACGCGTACGACTTCTACAAGGCAATCGAGTCCGCGAAGATCGCCCTGTCCGATGCGGACGAGGTGGCGCTGAGCTACCCCGCCCTTGACCTGCAGGTGACCGTCAGGCGCAGCGCGTTCGAGTCGATGATCCGCCCCGAGCTGGACATGGTCGGGCGGTCCATCACCGAGGCGCTGGAAGAAGCCCGTATCGGCCCCGACGATGTCGACAGGGTGCTCCTGACCGGGGGCTCAGCCTACATACCCGCATTTCGCGCCGACCTGGCTGAAACCTTCGGTGCGGATCGCCTCGAACAGCGCGATGCCTTCACCGCTGTAGTGCACGGACTTGGCGTGCGCGCCCAGCAGCTATGGACAGAGGGAGCGGCTTAAACCTCGGCCACCGAAAGAGGCCGCACGACGACGGGAGGCACTTTTTCCCGAGTCCAGTTGAGGAAGACGATCACGCCGATCAACAACGCCGTGCCGATCAGCTGGACCGGATAGATCGGCTGGTTGAAGCCCCAGGGGGGAGGCGCTGAAGCGATGAGTGTCGCCGCCACCGGGAATGCCATCTCGGCGATCGTCGCAAGCGAGGCAGGCGTCTTCGAAAGGGCGCGGTAGTAGAGGAGCAGCGCAAGCAGACCTGGGACTATCGCGATCGCAAGCAGGTTGGGCACGAAGTCGCTGACGCTGTAGTGGCCGAAGCCGCCCAGGCCGCTCTGCACCAGCACCACCACGATCAGCACGGGAAGGGCCAGTGTGAATCGCAGCGCGGTCATGCTCCAGAACGAGATCGAGCCCAATGCAAAGCGACCGAGCACCGTGCCGCTCGCCCAGAGTGCCGCTGCGCCAAGAGCGAGCAGACCCACCTCGAGGCGTCCGTTCTGCAGCGCCGACACCGGCGACAGCGGGTCGCTTGCGAACAGCACCATGTACACGGCGGCGATCGCGACAGCGGCCGCGGGCCAGAACCACGGCCGGCGACGCTCGCCGAGGATCATCCAGGCCAGCGCAATCGCGATGAGGGGCTGGGTCTGCTGCAGCACGAACGTCTCCGCAAACAGCTGGTGCTGGGCGGCGATGGAGAAAGACGCTGTGAACAGGATGGTCGCCAGCGCCTGCGCACCCGCCGCGATGATCACGACAGCCGTCCAACCACGCTTGCCGAGTGCGCGCAGCTCATGGCGGCTGCGGATCAGCACCGGAAGCAGGAACAGCGTGACCAGCGCGTCTTCGGCGACCACGATCTGTGTGGCGCTGAGGTGTTGCACCAGCTGGCTGCGGAAGTAAGCGTCCGACGCCCACAGGGTCGCCGCGATCGCGACGAACACCACCGCGTACCTGTCGATAAGTCGATTCATCAGCCCTCTATCAAACGGCGGCCGGTATCGATTGCTTCCACAGTCACGGCTGGCGCCGGTCGGGGAGATAGGCCTCGATCACGTCAGCGGCTCGCGCGTCGCCCGCCCTGCCGCGTTCGCGCAGCCGGTCCGCGACTTTCTGCTTCGTCGCGGAGGTGCCTGCCGGCCCGGTCTTGAACTTGATATGCCTGCGCACGATCCGCAAGCGCATCGTGGCGAGTCGCTGCAGGCGCGCGCCATAGAAATCACCCATCTCGACAGGCTCATACGAGGCATCGGGCTCGTACGCGCGGAGCAGGCGCTGCAATGCCCCGGCGACGTCCTTGGGGTCGGTCGAGACGTGCTCAGCCACGCACTCGAACGCGACGGCGCGGAAGTGAAGGGTTGCCCGTCCGGCGTCACGTTCGTCTATCCAGCTGTGGGGCGACCATGCGAGGAAGTCCGAGACGACGAAGGTGACGTTCGGGTTTGCACGCACCGTATCGAACGTGGGATCCGCCTGCACGCAATGCAGCTCGATGACGTCGTCGCTCTTGACGAAGGGGAGGATGCTCACTTGAGGATGGCCTGAAGGAGCGCAGGCGATCAGCGTGCCATGACGCATCTCCGCCACGTAACGATCTGCTGCCTCTTGGTCCGGTGGGTAGTTGGAGCTGGCGAACACCGCATAAGTGTGGCCCTCCCGCCTGGATCAGAGCCAGGGCGGCGCCGGTCGCGCCGGCACGTGGCTGGGTTTAGCAGGCCTGCGCGGCGTGCGCGAAGGCGGCGTACGGGCCGCCGATGCGGGTCGTCAAGGGTCCCATGTACGTATAGCGCCCGTCAGCCGGCGCGAGCGCCGGATCCTCGCCGTCGCGCGCGAACCAGTTGAGGAGCACCTCGTCCGCCGGATGCCAGACGCCGCGCGATGCAGGATCCGGGTTGCCCGGCATCGGGAACCACACACCGCTCACCGGGTCGCCCGTCTCGAGAGCCGAGTCACACGCTCCGACGGGCGAGGTCGGGATCACATACCGCTGAACGGTGTTGACGCCAAAGGGGTTGTCCATCCATTCGGAGACCTCGTGGCTCAGTGAATGGATGTCGGACAGCCCGGCGAACGGAGCCGGGAAGCGGGGGAATGAGTTGGGGGTGATGTAGGCGGCCCAGACGAATGTGTTCACCGGCTGGTTGCCCTTGCCGTTGACGGGGCCGCCGCCGTTGCCGGTCGGCGATCCTGCGCCATGGCCGCCGATGCCGCAGCAGTGGGTGAGGTCGTTGTCGGCGTACAGGTACACGTTCGAGGTCAGGAAGATCGGCAGCGTGGTGGGGTCGATGTGCAGTGACCCGATCAGGTTGTGAAGGCGCGTCCGAAACCAGGTCATGTCCACACGGCCGACCAGCACGCCGATTGGGTTGAACATCGCAACCCCCTGATCCTCAGGTACATCGATCGAGACCAAAGGCATCACCACCGGCTGGCCGAGCGTCACGTGATAGCCCGTTCCGACCTGGCCGAACTGCGCGCGCATCACCGCATCGCCGTACTGCACGCCGGCGTCGCCGGAGATCGGAAACTTCGATGGCGCGAAGATCGGTGAAGAGGCCGCAGCGGCGGCGTTGGCGGTGGCGTCCATTGACGCCGGCTGAACCGTGGGGAAATAGCCGTGAGAAGGCACATTGAGGACCGAGACATCCTGGCTGCCCGCCACGAAGTTGAACCTCAGCGGAATGATCTCCGTGGCTACGGTCGTCGACCCGCCCAAACGGGGGTCGGTGCCAACCATGGTGAACGGATAGGTGACCTGGTTGGTCGGGTCGGTGAACGAGGAGCTCCAGTACGGGACCGTCCGCGAGGTCCTGAAACCGCTTGCGCCCCCGTCGGTCGTAAAGGTCGGCGTGCCTTCCGCGTCAGGCGAGGCAGGAAGAAGGTCTGCACGGGGTGCAGCAAAGGCCGCGGTCGCGGGTAGGAGCGCGGCGCCCAGGAGCGCCGCACCAGCGAGCGCCCACGCCAAACTAATGCTGCGACGCGTCATCGACACCCACATCCCTTGCTCTCCGCTTTGTCCAATTCAGGCCGCTCTTGTCGGCTCAATCAAGAATAGGGCGACAAGGGGGTTTTTCATCTCTGTTAACGCGAAATTATTGGCCCCAAATCGAGCGATCAATCCTGCCGGCTCGCGCGTTATATGGGGTCTTCCGCTACGGCTCCGTCGAGCGCGACCTCAGGGTGCTGGACGACGTAGACCTCCTCGTCGCGGTCGTGGCCCTCGAGCCGGCGTTTGCCCACGCTGACCAGGCGGATGTCGTCTCTCAGGATGTCGGCGACTATCGAGTAAGTGGTCTCGGAGACCAGGATCTGGTTGCCTACCGCGCGGCGGCGAAGCTTCGCGCAGCGGTTCACGGCGGGCGCGCGGTAGTCGCGGTCCTGGGCGTCCGCCTCGCCGGTCAGGACTGCCATTCGGACGCTGATCGGGATCTTGTCAGTCCACGGTTCGGACAGGAGCGCCTTCTGCGCCTCCAGGGCCGCGGTCACCGCATCGGTGGCGCGCAGGAAGACGGCGAAGAAGCTGTCCCCTTCCCCACGCTCCTTGAGGACGATGCCGCCATTCGCCTCGATCGCCCCCGTGAGCAGCTGGTCGTGGCGCTTCATCGCGGCGTACATCTGGGCACGCTTCTGCAGCCATATCGGAGTCGATTCGACCACGTCGGTCATGAGGAAGGTCACTACCCCGTCCGGCAGCGGAACAGGTGAATCGCCGTTTAGTGCCCCACGAGCCGAGAGCGTCACGTCAGCCCCGCCAGCCCGAGGATTCAGATTGGCGACGACGCCCAGGTAGTCGTCCATGGTCTTCGCCCGCCGGAAGAAGTGGACGTTGTAAGAAGGCACGAAGCTCCAGCTCGAGAAGGCGTCCGTCACCTCGCCCTCCCTGCAGATGTCAGGAGCCATGCTGAGCAGCCGTCCAAGCTTGGCGGTTGCCTGCGCGTCGAGGCTGAGATCCCGCGCGGCCGATTCGCTGGTGAGCCGCTCCACCGCCTGGTCGGCGTCGACCGCCAACTGGACTGCCTGCACGAAGACGTCGAGCTCGGTCTGCGTGTCGCGGCAGCGGTGAAGCTGGTCGAGAGTGAGCTTGACCTCGGTTTCGCCGTTCGAGGAGCTGTCGGGCGCGAACATGGCGATCACCTTCTCGAAGCTGTCGTCCACGGCGAGCTCGCGGGTCGCCCGCTGGTAGACCTCGCCAACGGTTGGCCACTTGCCGTTGGCGAGGAAGAAGCCCGTGGCAATTTGCTCGTAGAGCCAAGCGGAGGTGCCCAGCTGCAGGTCGACGCCCAGGGCAGCTTCGAGAAATGAGACGGTGGTGCGGTAGAGCTCCTGGACGAAGGCAAATCCGCCGATTCCGGCGACCTTGATCTCGCGGTCGATGCCGAGGGACGGGTTGGCCTTGGCGGTCCCGTCCGAGTAGGTGGAAGCC
>DAIUFK010000068.1:0-12931 GCA_036844615.1 Candidatus Dormiibacterota bacterium
TGGCTTGCGACAGCTCGGTCACCCGCATCCTGCTCGGCTCGGACTCGATGGTCATCGACGTCGGGCGGGCCAAGCGCGTGATCTCTGGGCCGCAGCGAAAGGCGCTCAACGCCCGCGACGGCGGCTGCGTCTGGCCGGGTTGTGATCGGCCGGCGACCTGGACTTCCGGACACCACATCGTCCATTGGATTCGCGGCGGTCCGGGTGGCCTGACAAACCTGACTTTGCTCTGTTATCGCCATCACTGGATGGTGCACGAGGGCGGCTGGCAGATCGTCCGCTCGGATGACGGACGCGTTACGACGATCCCGCCAACAGTGACGTTTGGATCGCCCCGCGGACCGGACTAGCTACTGTCTGACTACCGCGGCGGCTCCCTTTCTCAGGACGAACTTCTGGATCTTGCCTGTCGCCGTCTTCGGCAGCTCCTGCACGAAGGTCACGCTATGCGGCGCCTTGAAGTGCGCGAGGCGCTCCCGGCACAGGTCGATCAGCTCTTTCTCCGTCGCGGTGGCGCCTGACTTCAGGACGACGTAGGCGTGAGGGGCCTCGCCCCACTTCTCATGCGGCAGGCCGACGATCGCGGCCTCCTGCACTGCCGGGTGTCGGAGGAGGACGCCCTCGACCTCCAGGCTCGAGATGTTCTCTCCCCCGCTGATGATCACGTCCTTGATCCTGTCGCGGATCTCCACGTAACCGTCTGGGTGCAGCACCGCCGCGTCGCCGGTGTGGAACCAGCCGTCGCCCATCACCTTCTTCGTCGCCTCGGGGTCGTTGTAGTACCCCTTCATGATCACGTTGCCGCGCGCAACGATCTCCCCCATCGACTCGCCATCCGCCGGGACATCCTTGTCGTCGCCGTCGACGACCCGCAGATCTCCGGAGGTGATCAGCTCAACCCCGGTCCTTGCCTTGATGATCCCGCGCTCTGTGACCCCGAGCTGCTTGTGCTCCGGGCGCGGTTCGCAGATGGTGATGAATGGCGCGGTCTCCGTGAGTCCGTAGACCTGCGTCACCTCCCATCCGAGCTCTCCCTCCATTCGCTCGATCGTCGCCGCCGCGGGAGCAGCTCCCGCCGTGATGACTTGCACGCCCTTCGGAACGTCGCCACGAACGTCGGCCGGTGCGTTGGCGAGAGCGATCAGGATCGTTGGCGCGGCGCACATCCAGCCGACGCTCTCCTTGCGAACCAGGTCGAAGACTCGAGCAGGCTCAACCTTGGGCAGGCAGATGTGCGTGCCGCCGACGGCAGTGATGATCCAGACGAAAGTCCAACCGTTCGCGTGGAACATCGGCAGCGTCCACAGGTAGCGGTCGCCGACGGTGATGTGGAAATGAACAAGGGTGCCCACCGCGTTCGCCCAGGCGTTCCTGTGCGTGATCATCACGCCCTTCGGCTTGGCTGTCGTCCCGCTCGTGTAATTGATGGTGAGGAGCTCGCTCTCGTCGATCTCTTGTCGCTCGAAGTTCGGGCTCGCCTTCGCGACGTGGGCCTCGTATTCCAACCAGCCCTTCCGGCCGCCCGCCGGGCCAAGCGACACGAAGTGCTCCACTCCACCGAGCTGGTCGCGAACTCCGTCGATGGCGTCCAGGTAATCGGGGTGCACACAAAGGACCTTGGCGCCTGAGTGAGTGCTGATGTAAACGAAGTCCTCGGCCGTCAGCCGGTAGTTGATGGGGACGAGAACCGCGCCGATCTGGGGTACCGCATAGAACGACTCGAGCTGCTCATGGGTGTTCGGCGCGATGTACGCGACCCTGTCGCCCTTCTTCACCCCCAGCCCCTGGAGGGACGACGACCAGCGGTCGCACCGGTCCATGAACTGCTCGTAGGTCAGGCGCAGGTCGCCGTCGACCACAGCCTCGCGACCGCCGTACAGCTTCCTCGCCCTGCGCGCGAACTCCAGCGGCGTGAGTGGCGTTTCCATGAGTCAGATTATGAATTCAGAAGGAGCGCGAAATCCGTTGTCTTTATGCCGCCCACGAATGCACTGTGGGCTCGCGACTCGAGCTCGACCGCGCGCTCGTAGACGAAGGCGTAGACGTTGTCGAGGTTCCAGTCGCCGTAGCCCTGGATTCGTAGCCCGTAGGGCAGCGCTTCGTCAGCCTTTCCCCTCGCCAGCAGGTCGACGGCGCGCGCGTAGATCGCTTTTAGAATCTCGAGCTGCATCGACAGCTCAGCGATCGTCTTCGCATCCCCTTCGGCCTCGACCAGCTGCTCGACCTGGGCTTCGAGGTCGGCGATCTCCTTCTGGTAGTCGTCCACCCTCGGAGACGAGTCTACCGGGCGTCCTCCCCATTCTTGGGGAGGTGGCGGGCCGGGGCCGCCGGCGGGGGGCCTAGTGAACCAGGTAGTTGGAAGCGACCGAGGCGGCGACGAGGATCGCGATGATATTGATGACCTTGATCATCGGGTTGATGGCAGGTCCGGCGGTGTCTTTGTTGGGGTCGCCGACCGTGTCCCCCGTGACCGAAGCCTTGTGAGCCTCCGAGCCCTTGCCGCCCAGGTGGCCCTCCTCGATGTACTTCTTGGCGTTGTCCCAGGCGGCGCCCCCACTCGTCATCTGAAGGGCGAGAAAAAGCCCAGTCACTATCGCCCCGATGAGCATGCCGCCGAGCGCCTGGGGGCCGAGGATGTAGCCGACCGCAAGCGGCGCCACCACCGGGATGACACCAGGAAGGATCATCTCCCGCTGCGCGGCGGCGGTGACGATGCGAACCGCGGTTCCGTACTCGGGCTTGCCGGTGCCGTCCATGATCCCCTTGATCTCGCGGAACTGCCTGCGCACCTCCTCCACGACCAGGCCGCCTGCGCGGCCGACTGCGAGCATCGCGAGCGAGCCGAACAGGAACGGCAGGATGCCGCCGAGAAACAGGCCGACGATCACGTGCGGGTCCGAGAGGTCGAACTTGGTCGGATGGCCCGCCTTGGTCAGCTCTTGCGTGTATGACGAGAACAGGACAAGGGCGGCGAGGCCGGCCGACCCAATCGCGTATCCCTTGGTCACCGCTTTGGTGGTGTTGCCTACAGCGTCGAGCGCATCAGTGATGTGACGGACTTCCTCGGGGAGGCTCGCCATCTCGGCGATGCCGCCTGCGTTGTCGGTGATGGGTCCGTACGAGTCGATGGCGACGATGATGCCGGTCATCGAGAGCATCGCAGTGGCGGCAATGGCGATGCCGTAAAGCCCGCCGAGGCTGTAGCTGATAAGGATGCCGACGGCGATCACCACCACGGGGAGGGCCGTCGCCATCATCCCTATCGCCTGGCCGGCAATGATGTTCGTGGCGTGCCCTGTCACGGACGCCTTGGCGATCAGGTGCACCGGCCAGTAAGCGGTCTCGGTGAAGAACTCGGTGATCGCGACGATGAGGACTGTGATGATGACGCCGACCAGCCCAGCGAAGAACAGGTTGTTGGGGTCGCCCACGCCGCCGCCCGCCTGCAGAAAACCATTCACGCGCATGTACTGGGTCACGAAGTAAAAGCCGACGACCGCCACCGCGACCGCCACCAGAAGGCCGGCGTAAAGGGCGCCCATGATCCACTTCGGGTTGTAGATGCGGACGAAGAATGTTCCGACGATCGAGCCGACGACGCTGACGGCGCCCAAAAGCAGCGGATAGATCACCCAACCGATCTGGTCCTTGAACAGCAGGGAGCCCAGCAGCATCGCGGCGATCATCGTCACGGCGTAGGTCTCGAAGAGGTCGGCGGCCATGCCTGCGCAGTCGCCCACGTTGTCCCCCACGTTGTCAGCGATCACCGCAGGGTTCCGTGGATCGTCCTCAGGGATTCCAGCCTCCAGCTTGCCGACGAGGTCCGCGCCGACGTCAGCCGCCTTCGTGTAGATACCGCCGCCCAGGCGGGCGAAGACAGACACCAGGCTCGCGCCGAAGGCGAGGCCGACGAGGGATTCGGGATTCTTGAAGACGAAATAGGCTGCCGACACGCCAAGCAGCCCCAGCCCGACGACCATGAACCCTGTCACGGCGCCGCCCCTGAACGCCACCTGGAGAGCCTTGTTGAGCCCGTCTCGGGCCCCTTCCGCGGTGCGGAGGTTGGAGCGGACCGCGATGTTCATGCCCACGTAGCCGGCGGCTGCCGAGAGGACTGCGCCGACGATGTAGAGCGCAGCTGTCTCCCAGTTGATGGCGACCCCGATGACTATCGCAATGACCACACCGATGATCGCGATCACCGTGTACTGGCGGTTGAGGTAGGCAGAGGCGCCCTCCTGGATGGCGGCAGCGATCTCCTGCATGCGCGCGTTGCCAGGCGGCATCCGCAGGACGAGGGCGATCAGGACGAGGGCGAAGACGATGGCGGCGGCGCCACCGGCCACCGCGAACAGGACGATATTGGGATCCATTAGGTGACGACGTCCTCCACAACCACTGTTTTAAGTGCTTCCATCGCCAGTACCTCTGGGCGCGGAGCGATAGGTTATACGAACTAGGTGATGTCGAAGCGGGCGAGGCCTCCGGTGGCCTGTGACCAGCTCACCTCGACGCCGGTGACGCGTGCCATCCGCGGCCCTTCCCAGGCTGCGCGCTCCAGTTGCTCCAGGTCGCGGCGGCTGCCTTCGGCGACGAACTCGACGGTGCCGTCGTCGCGGTTCTGCACCCAGCCGTCCAGCCCCAGGGCCGTGGCGCGGCGGATCATGAAGAACCGGAAACCGACACCCTGCACGTCACCGCGGATCAGGCCGTGAAGGCGCTCCACCCGAATCAGACTAGAGGCCCTCTCCCCTCGGGGAGAGGTTCGGGGAGAGGGGCTTAAGCTTGCAAGGCATGCCGACCTCCAGCATTGTCGCCATCGGAGACGAGCTCGTCGGCGGGTTCACCCTCGACACCAACTCGCACTGGCTCGCCGAACGCCTGCGCATCCTCGGCTGTCCGGTCAAGCGAGTAACAGCGATTCGCGATCGTCCCGACGAGATTGGCGAGCAGGTGCGCAGAGAGCTTGCCGACGGCGAGGTGACCCACGTCTTCTGCAGCGGCGGTCTCGGCCCGACGCCTGACGACAGGACCTTCGTCTCCCTGGCCGAAGCGCTGGGGCGCGAGCTCGTCATCTGGGAGGAGACCCGCCAGCGGATCGAGCGAAGGGTTCGCCGCATGCACGAGGCGGGGCTTCTCGACTCGCCTGAGCTGACGGAGGGCAACCTCCGAATGGCCCGCATCCCAGCCGATCCCGCCCACGTGTTCAAGAACCGGCGCGGCATGGCACCTGGTGTCCTCTACGAGGTTGGCGGTAAGCGTCTTTTCGTCCTGCCGGGGGTGCCGCTGGAGCTGAAAGGCATCTTCACTGAAGAGCTCGAGCCCGAGTTTCTCTCCGGCGGCTCGGCGGCGGTAGTCCGCGAGGTGCGCTTCACATTCGCAGTCGAGGCGAGGTTCTACCCGCTGATGCGAGACCTCGAGGCGGCCTTCCCCGACGTCTCGGTCGGCTCGTATCCGAACTTCGAGACCAAGGAGCTCGTCATCCGCTGCCTTGGCAGCGACGCGAAGCGCGTCGACGAGGTGGTCGCGATCGTCCGCCGACGCACGGCTGAGCTCGGCATGACAGCGGACTCGCGCTAGCCGTCCGCTAGTGCCCGGTGAACTCGGGCTCCTGCTTGGACAGGAAGCTGAGGATCCCGATCGCCGCGTCGTCGCTCAAGGATGCGCGCGCGAAATTCGCCGCTTCGATCTCCAGGGCTTCGTCAAGCGGCAGGTCGTAGCCCCGCCTCACAGCGTCCTTGATCATCGCGATGGCGAACGTTGCAGCCTTCGCCAGCTTGCCGGCGAGCTCGTCCACGGACCTCCCCAGCTCCTCGGGTGCGACCGCCCTGTCCACCCAACCGACCGCCTCAGCCTCCTTTGCGGACAGCCGCGTCGACTCGATGATGTACCGGAGCGCGCGCGCCTTGCCGATCAGGCGGGGCAGTCGCTGCGTGCCGCCCGCCCCGGGGATGATGCCGAGGGACGACTCGGTCTGCCCGATGCGCGAACGCCCATCCTCGACCATGATCCTGAAGTCACAGCACAGCGTCAGCTCGCTGCCGCCGCCGAGGGCGTGGCCGTTGATGGCGGCAATCACAGGCTTGGGGCACTTTTCAATCGCCGAGAAGTGGCCGTTCATGCGCTTCATGAACGCGCCGATCTGCTCCGCGGCGTCCGGCGCGCCGCGGTCGATGCCGGCGAGCGCGGTCAGGTCGGCGCCGACGCTGAAGTACTTCTCGTACTCGGACGCGAGCACTATCGCTCGAACCGTTGGATCCTCACCGAGCTCGCTGAAAGCTGCCGCGAGCTCTCCCATCAGGTCCTCGGCTATCGAGTTGTTGCCCTTGCGGTGCATGACCACGCGGGCGACCGCGCCCTCGCGCTTGACGTCGACGCACTCCCCCATCAGTCGGACACTTGACTAGAAGGTGAAGAGCGGGATGCCGCCCGCCACCTCGAGCGCTGTCCCGGTTATATATCCGGCCTCGTCTGAGCACAGGAAAGCTATCGCGTGCGAGATGTCCTTCGGTTCGCCAGGACGCTTGAACACAGTGCGTTTCATGATCCGCTCGTTCATGTCGGGGTTGCCCATGTTGAAAGCCTCAGTTCCGATGATGCCGGGCACTATCGCGTTGGCGGTGATGTTGTGGCGCCCGCCTTCGAGGGCTGCCGTCTTGGCGAGTGCGATTACCGCCATCTTCGAAGCGGAGTAGCTGGCCTGTCCGAAACCGCCCATCGTGCCGGCGACCGAGGCCATGAAGATCACGCGTCCCCACTTCTGCTCGATCATGTATGGCCACACCTCCTTGGTGCAGTTGAACGCACCTGTGAGGTTGACCCTGATGTCTCGATCCCAGAGCTCGTAGCTCATGTTCTGGATCTGCGCCGCATTGTCCAGCGTCGCCGCGTTGTTCACCAGGATGTCGATGCGGCCGAACTCGTCTTTGACCTTTTTGAAAACCTCGCGCACCTGCTCGCGATTGGTCACGTCCATCTTGATCGCGACCGACCGCCGGCCCATCTTGCGGACCTCCTCGGCGGTCTGATTCGTGTGCACCCAACCCTGCGAGGTGGCGTATTGAGCCAGCGCTGAGCCGAGCTCCTCAGCCGACTTCTGGAGATCCGGGTCGTCCTCGACCAGGATGTCGGTGATGACGACATCCGCGCCCGCCTGCGCGAGCGTCAAAGCGTCCTGGCGGCCCAGCCCGCGCGAGGCGCCAGTGACCACAGCCACCTTTCCACTCAGGTCGAACATTCGCTACCCCCTCAATCTGATAGTCCCGCGCGAACCGGCGATCGCGCGTGAGATGACCAGCCGCTGAATCTCCGCGGTGCCTTCCCAGATCTGGTAGATCTTGGCATCGCGAAACCATTTCTCGACAGGGTATTCCTTGATGTAGCCGTAGCCGCCGAGGACCTGGATCGCGTCTGTCGTGACCTCCATTGCCACGTCCGCCGCAAAACATTTCGCCATCGAACCTTCCGCGCGCTCAAAGGGCATGTTCCGCGTCGCCATCCAGCCCGCGCGCCAGGTGAGCAGCCTCGCGGCGTCGATCTTCATCGCCATGTCCGCGAGCTTGAAACCGATTGCTTCGTGCTGCCACAGAGGCTTGCCGAACTGCTTCCTCTCCTGCGCATAGTCGAGCGCGAACTCGTAGGCGGCGCGTGCGATGCCAAGCGCGCCGGCGGCGACGCCTGGACGGGTCGCCTCCAGCGTCATCAGTGCGCCGAGGGCTCCCGGGCCTGCATTCTCCGCGTCGGGCTCGCCCCCGAGGCGGTGGTCGAGCGGGATGTGGCAGTCCTCGAAGATGACCTGCGCCGTGTGGCTCGCGCGCACGCCGAGCTTCTGCTCCTTCCGTCCCATCCGCATCCCTTCGGTGCCCTTTGGCACGAGGAAAGACGCGATACCCGCTGGGCCCTTCGTGGGATCGGTGTTGGCATAGATCACGTGGTAGTCGGCGATACCGCCGTTGGTACAGAACTGCTTGGTGCCGTTGAGCACGTAGCCGTCGCTGACGCGAGTCGCCCGCGTCTTCATCGACAGCGCGTCCGAGCCTGAGTCGGGTTCCGTGAGACCCAGGCCGCCGAGGACGAGCTTGTCGGGGTTCGTGAACTCAGGCAGCCAGCGCTTCTTCTGCTCCTCTGTGCCGCTGGCCCTGATGCCTGCCATCGCAAGCGCCATCGACTGGATGCAGACGGCGATCCCTGCGCAGCCCCAGTGCAGCTCCTCGTTGATTATGAGCTCGGTCAGGAAGTCGAGATCCTGGCCGCCGTACTCCTCCGGCAGGAAGGCCGCCGGCGTCAGGCCCAGCCTGTGCGCCTTCTTGACAACCTCGTAAGGAAACTCCTCGGTCTCGTCGTGGTGAGCGGCGACAGGCCGGATCTCCTTCTCGGCGAACTCGTGCGCGAGCTGTTTGATCGCCTCCTGCTCCGCGGTCAGTGAAAAGTCGAGCGGCATTCGGTGGCTAACCGTACTCCGCGCTGGCTTTCGTCAGGACCGGCTCGCCACGCTGGTTGAGTGCGCGCAGCTCGAGCTTTCCAGGAGCCGTCCGTTCCGCCGAGAACGTGACGGTGTCTCCTGGTACCACCATGCCGGCGAAACGGCAGTGAAGGCGGCGCAGGAGCGCGCCTCCGCCCGCTTCGCTTGCGGCCACCGTGCCCGCTATGCCCATCTGCAGCATGCCGTGCGCGATCACCCCGGGCAGCCCGACCGATCGGGCGAAGCCGTCGTCGAGGTGGATCGGATTGTGGTCGCCTGACGCTTCCGCATACGCGGCGATCTGCTCCTTGGTGAAGGTCACTCGCGTTTCGCTCATGCACTGAGCTCCATCACGAACGGATCACGAAGAGGGCGCGCGATTTGCAGATCGCGTCGCCGCCGGAGCCGGTCGTCTCGGTCTCGAACCAGACAAACCGCATCCCCCTGCGGCTGATGTCTGATTCGATGCGCCCCTGCGATGTGACCGTTTCGCCCGGCGCCGGATGGCGGCTCCACTCGAATTCCTGTTCGGCGTGGAGCAGCTTGGCGAAATCGATGGCGGCGTCCGCGTCACCGAACAGCTGGGGAGCGGTGGCGCCGAGCGAATAGACAGCTGCGAACGTGGGCGGCACGCCGTCGGCGGGATCCGCGCCGATCGCACGGGCGAACGCCGCCACGCGATCTTGAGCGATCTCGAAAGTGACCGCGGGGTAGGTGCGGTTTGACACCTACGCCCTGTAGGGCCGCATGCGGGCAGCCAAACGCCGCAGGAGGAGCGGACGCAACGCTGCCCACGCATCCATCACCGACGCTCGCGCAGTCTCGGCAAGGTCCGGCGGTGCGTACGCGGCGACGACAAAGCCGTCGGCAAGCGAACGCACAGGACCCGAGGCCTCCGGGAACGTGCGGGCCAGCCGGCGGCTGAGCTCGAGGGGTGTTTCGCCCGTCCGGCGTTCGGCGCCGGCCAGCCGCGCCAGGACGAGGGTGCGTTTCCACACGGTTGCCACCTTGCGCGGCCGCAGGTACCTCGCCGCCACTGCGAATATCAGGAGCATCAGCGCCAGCAGCACCCCGACGATCCTGGTCAGGGTCCCGGCGTCAGGAATGCCGAACTTGAAAGCGCCGCCGGCGCCCGGGAGGGCGCCAGGGTCGGACTGGGGGCCGACGTCGCCTGGCTTGATGGGAGGCCCGACCGTCGTGCCGCCACCGGTCCCGCTCGGGTTGTCGCAGTTGCTGTCGCGAAGGCAGGTGTTGGTGCCACTCGAGCCTCGCGCGATCGGCGTGTACACGCCGTCAGCGGTCGGCTCGAAAGGGATCCAGCCGAAGCCCGGAAAGTAGGTCTCGACCCAGGTGTGGGCGTCCTCACCGCGGACTATCCATGCATTGGTGGTGGTGTCGTAGGTGCCGGGCCCGAACCCGTTCACGAGCCTTGTGGGAATGCCCAGGCTGCGCAGCATGTCCCCCATCGCCGAGGCGAAGAACTCGCAATAGCCCTGCTTCGAGACGAATAGAAAGTAGTCGAGTGGATCCTGCCCGACAGGAGTCTTGACATCAAGGTTGTACTTGTAGTTGTCGCGAAGGTAGGACTCGATTGCCTTGGCCTTGTCATAAGGCGTGATGGCGCCCGCCGCCGAGGTGACCTTCAATGCGAGCTGGTGGATACGCTGGAGGACCCCAGCGCTGCGGTAGCCGGTGGAAGGGAGGGTGGAGTAGCTGGCAAGCCAATCCGGGTAGGCGGTGCCCGCCTGCCTCAGGTCGGCTTCGGTGGCCGTCGAGTACTCCGTCGTCACGGCGTAGGTACCGATGGAGTTTGGCGGCACGCTTGAAAGGCGATCGATGCTCGTCAGCGTGTTGTCGGCTGGAAGGATCACCTCACTTGCGATTGATTCTCGATCGGTCAGCCAGAGTGTCCCCGGGTAAAAGAGGATGTCGGCATTGCCGATCGGGGGCGAAACCATCTTCACGTCGTAGAGGGTCAGGGCCTGCTTCTGGTAGTCCTCCGAATATCCGGGCAGCTGGTTCTTCGAGATTCGTTGTGTGAGGTGGATCGTGTTCGGGTATCGCCACTCACCGCCAAATGTCTGCGTCTCGTTGACACCGCGAAAGTAGCGGATGCCTGAGCTGGATTTATACGTATAGGTGAAGACGATGTCGTGCGTCTTCTTCAGCGGTCCGTTCAACGCGACCTCCGTCGAGAAGCCTGTGGTGCCGACGCCCTGGGTTCCGTGGCCGAAGATCGAGGGGTGGCTGAGACGCTCCTGAAACTTGGCCCAGCTTGAGAAGGCAGTGTTCTGAACCTCGATCGTCCGGTCGACCGTCGACAGCGGCGGCAGGAGGATCGCGAGAACGATCAGCGCCGCCATCGCGACAAGGCCGCTCTCCCAGAAGTCCCAGCGCGCGTCGCCGGTCAACCTGACGCGAGCGCGAGTCGCGTTGGCGATGGACGAGGTGTAGTTGGTCCACAGCAGCAGGGCCAGCGTGAGCACGAGGATGGCGAGCGTGTAGCCGTTCTGTTCGCCTGGGAAGTTGAGCAGGTTGGTGGCAAAAGCGGCGGCTCCAGGCACCAGGCCGAGCATCGGACGCCGCCAGCGGAGAACGGACCAGCTCAGCCAACCACCGGTGACCCACATGAGCACGCAGATCAGGTAGAGATAGAAGGACGTATCGGTCGATAGCGCGTATCCGAGCGGATCGCCAGGCGCGGCGCCGGCAACGAGGCGAGTCCACCACGTTCCGACCAGGCTGACCGAAAGAGTGTCCCCCGGGTGCGCGACGTAGAGGGCGGGCCCAGCGGCCAGCGCAGCCACGACAGGCCCTGCGACAAGGCCGATGCCGAGGCCTGCCGCCCACGGGATCGGAGCCAGTGCGAGCACGCCCAGGAGCAGCGCGCCTCCCAGCGCGACGCCTGTAACCACGTCGATACCGCCCACCCACTCCGCTGTCGCAGTCGATCGCGCGACCATCAGGGTGAGAAGGAAGATCAACAGCGCCGACCAGCCCAACCCTTCGGCAAGCGAGGCGCGAGTGCGGCCCCACACTCGTCCGGGGACCAGCGCAAGCCCGAACCGCGGGTCAGGCGATACGGATTGCATCTCGCGTCCTCACCAACCTGGCGAAGTCGTCACCACACCTGATGACGTAAAGGTCAACATCCTGGCCGAGGTCGAAGCTCGGGTTCTGATCTGGGCCGCCGAAGCTGCCAACGTCGAGGTAGAAGACGATCATCGTCGTCCGGCGCCCGCGCACCGCCTGCAAAAGGCGCACCCAGTCGGGGTCGGCGCTCGGTGTGATGACAGCGATTGCGCGCCGTGGCAGGCGGCGGATTCGGTCCCACGCGAGTGTCTTTGTCAGGGGCGTCCTGCCGTCGGCCTGCGCGACCGCAAGGTAGTCGAGGATCAGGCGGTCCTGGCGCACTGCGCGGTGCGGCTCGAGGATGGTTCCCTTCGAATCGTTGGCGATCAGGCCCACCTGGCGGCCCCTGCTGTAAACCTGGGACGCCATCGACGCGGCGAGGCTGATGGCGTATTCGAGAGTCGATTCCTCGCCATCCCCGAAATGCACGCTCCTGTCCAGGTCAAGGAGGATCCATAGGTCGGTCGTCAGCGGCTGCTCGAAGGTCTTCGACATGAGCCTGCCGTGACGGGCAGAGAGGGCCCAGTGGATGCGGCCGAAGCTGTCGCCGGTGGTGTAATCACGCACGCCGCCGGTCTCAGGCGGGTAGTCGGCCCACGATCCGAACGTAGGCGAGTTGCCCACCTGCTGAGCGCTCGGAGTCATCAGGTCGGGAATCGGCCGCACGCGCGGATAAACCAGTATCGATGTCCGCTGTCCAAGCTTCTTCTCCTGGTTGAACAGCCCGAACGGCTCGCGTACCCGCAGCGAGGTAGGACCGAACGTCATCCAGCCGCGACGGCGGTAGATTCCTCGCGACTTCCAGGTCACGGGGTCACCGCCGACGGAGATCACCCGCCCTGGCTGGTAGTCGGCGATGCCGCTGAGGTCGCGCACCTCCACCCAGGGCGCCGGCATCAAGCCCGAGCGACGGACCGTCAGCACCTCCTCGAACGGTTCGCCGACGGTTGGCGTCCCAGGGTCGAGGTGGCGCGTCACGGTCATGCCGCGTATGGCCAACCGCGGCCAAACCCACGCCACGACGAACAGCAGGCATAGCGCATAGGCGAACGCGTACGCGGGGCGGACGGCGGTCAGATACGTGAAGAAGAGGAGGAGAGCGAGCGCCAGCGCCAGGGCGACCTTGCTCATGCAGAAACCCAGCCTCGGGCTAGGCCTGGTGTCCTGCCCCGGAGGATCGGCCGAAAGTCGCCGGATCGGCGCCCGAGATCAAGGCGCCGGCGAGCAACGCAGCGCGCATGCCGACAGACCTGTAAGCGAGTAGCGCAGCCGGCAACGCAGATATCGGGCGCCTAGCCGCAGGGGGGTGCGTCCGGAACCGGCTCCGCCGGGCCGGAC
>DAIUFK010000069.1:0-2367 GCA_036844615.1 Candidatus Dormiibacterota bacterium
CCTCGCGGGCCGCGCCGAAATAGATGACCGTCAGCAGCATGAAGATGAACGCCTGTATGAAACCGATGAAGATGACGTCGAACGCCTTCCAGATGATCAGCAGGGCGGACCCAAGCACAGTTCCTCCGACTGTGCCGACAACCGGGAGCTGAAGGCCTGCGAAGCTTGCGATCAATCCGATCATCACCGCTCCGGCGAAGATGTTGCCGAAAAGTCGCAAGGCGAGAGTCACGGGTTTGACCGCCTCTTCAAGAATGTTCAGCGGGATGAACACGATTCGAGCGGGGAGCGGCAGCTCGAAGGGCTTGGTGAAGCGCTTTAGATAGCCGCTCGGGCCCAGCACGCGGATGCTGTACCACTGCACAACGATGATCACGATCAGGCCCATCGCGAGGGTCTGGTTGAGATCCGCGTTGGCGCCGTGCAGGATCGGGAATATCGCAAGCGGCAAGATCTCGATCCAGTTGGCGATCAGTATGTAAAGGAAAAGGGTCAGCGCCAGCGGAATGATGAACAGCGCCTCGTCCGACACGTTGGTCTTGATCAGCCCACGCAGCTGGTCGTAGCCCCACTCGAATATCGCCTGGACCTTACCCGGCCTTCCTTCCTGGAGCTTTGAGCGCACCCAGAATGCGATCGCGATAGTCGCGATAACGGCGATTAGAGAAGAGATCACGCTGTCGTAGTTGAGCGTGCAGAGCGTGCCGCATCCGAGGTCGATCGTCGGATGCGTACCGGGGGCCGCGTCCGCGTAGATCACGCTCGCATCCCCTGCCTCACGCCCGCGCCGACCATGACGAGCTGCGCGCCAGCAACTCCAATCACGACCGGCCAAGCGGAGATGCCGAACGCCACCGCCACGAGCAAAGCCAGCGCGCTGAAGGTTGCGAGCCGGAGCATGCTCCCGGCCAGAAACGGTGCGCCGCGACCGAGCAGCGCGTCGATTGCGTAGCCATTCGCAGATCCGAGAATCAGTCCGGCGGCAATGCCGATGCCGATGCCGATTTGACCGAGCAGGCCGGCGATGCTGGTCGCAACCAGAGCCATGACCGCTGAGACGATCACAGTCTCCCGGAGCATCCCACCCACCTTCACTTCGACAGATCCCTCACCTTCAACCAGATGGCGATTCCGCCTGCGACCAGGCCCACAAACAGTCCGATCAGAACAAACACTGGCGCCGTGTGCAAAACGTTGTCGAGGACAACGCCCCCGATGAGTGGTAGCAGGACTGCGCCCGCCAGATACAGCCCGATTCCGGCCAGGTCAGACCCTGTAGTTGGATTCGAGGGGGGCGGCATGCCCGGGCGAATTCTAACCGAGGAGAGTGCGGAGGTAAGGCACGCGCACCCTCCACCCTGCCCTCTGCAACAGGTCCGCCGCCACCGTCGACACCAGCAACGCGGACGTCAGCAGGACTACCGCGAGGACGCGTCCGTGTCCGAAGATCGTGAGCCCGAGGGCCCCGAGCAAAGCGCTTGCCGCATAGAAGACGTAGCAGGTCTGGCGAGCGTCAAGGCCGAAGTCCTGGAGGCGGTGGTGCAGATGCCCGAGGTCGGGTCGTGCTAACGACTTCCTCCCGAATCCCCGCCTGACAATCGCCCATGCGGTGTCGCCGATCGGCAGGGCAAGGGCCAGGACTGGCATCGCCAGGGCGAACGCGACAGCGACCTTCGCGACCCCCAGGATTGAGATCACGCCGAGCGCTGCTCCTAGGAAGTGCGCTCCTGAATCGCCCATGAAAATTCGCGCAGGGTGAAAGTTGAATAGAAGGAAGCCCGCGCAAGCTCCGGCAAGTGCGCCTCCGAACTGCACGACTGGAATCTGGCGGAGGCCTCCTGCGGCAAGCATCAGCGTCACCGCGACGATGAAGACCACCCCGGTGGCCAGGCCGTCGACGCCATCAAGGAAGTTGACCGTGTTCTGCATCCCGACCAACCAGAAGAGGCTGATCGGCAGGATGAGCCACGCCAGCTGGATGACATGGCCCCCAGGGAGCCCGACGTAGGTGATCTTGAAGCCGAAGATCAGCACTGCCACCAGCGCCACGAGGACCTGCAGGGCGAGCTTGATCGCCGGGCGCACCTTCCACCGGTCGTCGGCGATGAGCAGCACAGCCGCCAGCCCAGACACGATCAGCACCCCGGGGGTGTCCTTGTAGCCGGGAAGGAAGATCAGGATGGCGGCGGCGAAGCCCGCGTACATGGCAAGGCCGCCGAGCAGCGGGGTCGGCTTCGTGTGGGCGTGACGGCCGCCCGGGAGGGCGATCATGCCCGTAGCGCGCGAGAGCCTGATCATCAGCGGCACTGCCAGCGCGCAGACGGCGAATGCCACGAGAAGCGGCCATAGGCCTGGCAGCAGGTGAAG
>DAIUFK010000069.1:2467-12462 GCA_036844615.1 Candidatus Dormiibacterota bacterium
GCGCGCAGACGGCGAATGCCACGAGAAGCGGCCATAGGCCTGGCAGCAGGTGAAGACGAAGGTTGATGAGAGCGTCGCCGCCGAAGAAGTCCGTCATCCGGCCTCAGTCGAATGCGTAAGGGAGCGGGAAGCGGCGGCAGAGGTCAAGGGTTCGCTCGTGGACGGAGTCGAGGACCGCCTGGTCGTCGATTCGCTCGATGAGGTCGGCGATGCAGTCGGCGATCTCGACCATCTCCGCCTCACGCATGCCGCGCGTGGTCACCAGCGGCGTGCCGACCCGTACCCCGCTCGGGTTGAACTTCGAGGCTTCGTCGAACGGGATCGAGTTGCGGTTCAGGGTGATCCCGACCGTGTCCGCGACGTCCTGCACCTGCTTGCCCGTCCGCTTCTGCGCGCGCAGGTCGACCAGCATCAGGTGGTTGTCAGTGCCCCCGCTGACCAATCGCAGCTCGCGCTCCATCAGCCTCTTCGCAAGGGCTTTGGCATTGACAACGACTTGCTTCGCGTACTCCTTGAACTCAGGCTTCAGCGCTTCGCCGAAACACACCGCCTTGGCCGCGATCGCATGCATCAAAGGCCCGCCCTGGATGCCAGGGAACACCGCCGAGTCGATCGCCTTCTGACGGTCGTTGCGGCACAGGATGATGGCGCCCCAGGCCCCGCGCAGAGTTTTCTGCGTCGTTGTGGTGACGATGTCCGCGTGGGGGATCGGGGACGGGTACTGGCCGCCCGCAACGAGCCCCGCGACATGGGCCATGTCGACGACGAACGTCGCCCCAACCGCGTCCGCGATCTGGCGCATCCGCGCCCAGTCGACGACACGGGAGTAAGCGGAAAAACCGCCGATGATCATCTTCGGCCTGACCTCCTCGGCCAGCTTTTCCATCGCGTCGTAATCGATCAGCTCCGTCTCGCGACTGACCCCGTATGAGTGGATTTCGTAGAGCTTGCCGCTGAAGTTCGCGGGGCTGCCGTGCGTCAGATGGCCGCCGGCCGAAAGGTCCATGCCCATCACACGATCTCCCGGCTGGCAGACCGCCATGTAGACGGCAGCATTGGCCTGGGAACCAGCGTGCGGCTGGACGTTAACGTACTCCGCCCCGAACAGCTCCTTCGCGCGTTCGACTGCAAGCGTTTCGATCTTGTCGATCACCTCGCCGGTGCCGCCGTAGTAACGCCGGCCGGGGTAGCCCTCGGCGTACTTGTTGGTCAAAAGCGTGCCGAGGGCCTCGAGGATCGCGGGGCTTGTCAGGTTCTCGGATGCGATCAGCTCGAGCGTTTCGGACTGCCGCCTGTACTCCTTGCGAATGAGATTGGCGATGTCAGGATCGACACGGTCCAGAGCCCGAAAAGACATGGTGGTAATAGGGGCGGCCATGAGCGAATGCTAGCTCCGTCAGCCCGCGTGGGACGGCGGCGGCCCAAGAAGCTCGGGCGCCAGGATCGCGCCCTCGCGAAGCACATGGGGCTCGGGGCCCGTCAGGTCGAGCACAGTCGAGGCGGTCCCGCCTGGGGCTGCGCCTCCATCGATCACCACAGTCACGCCTGGCAGCAAGCCTGCCTCTTTGGCGGTCATCGCCGGATCCTTGCCGTGAAGGTTGGCGCTGGTCGTCATGAGGGGGCCCGCCGCCCGAAGTAGGTCCAGCGCCACCTTGTGCTTCGGGATGCGCACGCCGAGGGTGGCACCGCCCGTGGCGTGAAGGATCAGCGTGAGCGGCCCTGGCCACCAGCGGCGGATGTACGCCTCAGCGCGCGAGTCGACGTGGACAAATCCCTCTAGCTGGGATTCGGCAGCCACCATGAGAATCAGGGGCAGCCCTGCAGGCCTTCCCTTGATTCGGTAGATGCGCCTGGTGGCCACCTCGTCATCTGCAGCAGCGCCGAGGCCGTACACGGTGTCAGTCGGGAACGCGACAACGCCACCTTCCCTGATCAGCTGAGCGGCTCTCGTCAGGCCTGAACGCGTGGGCTTCACGACCATGCTTCAAGCACCCTCTCGTGGCCCCCGAGGTCGGCGTGTAACCGGTGCGTGCCGAAGCTCCTGTCCGCAGCTTCCACCACCGATGGAAGAATCGAAGGATCCAGCTCGACCAGCAGCCGCCCCCCCGGGTTGAGACGCGCGGGCGCAGCTTCTACCAGCCTGGCCACGAGCTCGGCGCCATCTGCGTCCGCATAAAGCGCAACGCTGGGCTGCGCCAGGACGTCGCTCGGCAGGCTAATACCGCTCGCCAGGTACGGAAGGTTCGCGCAGACAAGATCGAAATTTCCGGTCAGCGGCTCGAGCAGGTCGCCGCAGGCAAGGTGCACCCGCTGCTCCAGTGAGTGTTTCTTCACATTGCGGGCGGCCACCTCGAGAGCCTGGCTGCTGACATCGCTCGCCCAGACCTCGACCTCGGGCGCGTAGTGCGCGAGAGCGATCGCTATGCATCCGCTCCCTGTGCCCACGTCGGCGGCTCGAACGGGGCGGCCGGCTTCGCGACTCCATGCCACCGCCAGCTGCACCAGCAGCTCGGTGTCGGGATTGGGCACCAGCACGTCTGGCGTCACCTCGAAGTCGAGGGCCATGAACTCCTTGTGTCCCACCACGTAGGCGACAGGCTCCCCGCGCGCACGCCGGGCCACCTGCGCCCGGTACACGCTCAGCTCGCTCTCGGACAGCAACCTGTCGAACTGAAGATAGAGGTCGAGGCGGCGCAGCCCGAGGGCCATCGCCAGCATCACCTCAGCGTCAAGGCGCGCGGAGTCGGAGCCGTGCTTGCCGAGGTGCTCCGAGGCCAGCTTGAGGACCTCCAGCACATTCAACTGGCGGTCAGGCCGACGAGCCGTTGAGCTGGGCCGACCGGTCTGCGTTGGCCAGGGCTTCGACCAGCTCGTCAAGGTCGCCGGCCAGCACCTGGTCGAGCCTGTGCAGGTCGAGATTGATCCGATGGTCGGTCACGCGGTTCGCCTTGAAGTTGTAGGTGCGGATCTTCTCCGATCGGTTGCCGCTGCCGATCATGCCGCGACGCTGTGCGCCGATGGCTGCCTGCTGCTCGGCCAGCTTCATCTCGTAAAGGCGCGCGCGCAGCACGCGCATCGCCTTCTCCTTGTTCTGCAGCTGCGATTTCTCGTCCTGGATGCTGACTACGAGCCCCGTCGGCTTGTGGGTGAGCCTGATCGCGGAGTAGGTCGTGTTCACGCTCTGGCCACCCGGTCCCTGCGAGGTCGACGTCTTGATCTCGAGGTCCTCGGGCTTCAGCTCTACCTCGACGGGATCCGCCTCGGGCATCACCGAAACGGTGGCGGCGGAGGTGTGAACACGGCCCTGGGCCTCCGTCTTCGGCACGCGCTGGACCCTGTGCACACCGCCCTCGTACTTGAGCTGAGAGTAAGCGCCATGGCCGTGGACCTCGAACACGATCTTGTCGTAGCCGCCCTTCTCACTGTGCGAGATGTCCACGACCTCGACCTTCCAGCCCCTGCGCTCGGCCCACTTTGAGTACATGCGGAAGAGGTCGGCCGCGAAAAGCGCAGCCTCCTCCCCACCTTCGGCGCCCTGGATGTCGACCACCACATCCCTTTCGTCGTTGGGATCCTTGGGCAACAGCAGGACCTTCAGCCGCTCATCCAGCTCACCCACCTGGGCCGATGCGCGTCGCTCCTCGGCGCGCAGGTAATCCAACATTTCGGGGTCCTTCTCGTGCTTCAACAGCTCGCGCGCCGACTCGAGCTCGTGGCGAGCTCGCTTGTAGGCGTCGAAAGCCTCCACCGTCTCCCGCAGGGTCCGCTGCTCGCGCGCGAGCTTGGTGATCTGGGCGTGGTCGGCGGCGACCTCGGGACGCGCCATCTCGGACTCGATCTCGTGGTACCGGCGGGCTATCGCCTCCAGCCGGTCGATCAAGCTGCGGCTCCCGCCGGTTCCTCCTCACCCTGCCGAGCGCTGTTGAATGCGGTGATCGCCACCTCGAGCATGTCATCGGTCGGCTCACGGGTGGTGAACTTCTGAGTCGCGAGGACAGGCAGAAGCATCACGCGCACGACCGGGTTGCGCCGATTGCGGGCCATGAAGCGAATGAGCTCGAACCCGGCGCCGGCGATGAGGGGAATGGCGACAAGGCGGCTCACGACAAGCCAAAACCAGTTGGGGTGGAACAGAGCGACCACGCTGAACACCACCACGCTCACGACGAGAACGACGAGCAGGAAACCGGTGCCACAGCGCGGGTGAAGCAGGCTGGCTCGACGGACTGAAGACACTTCGAGCGGCCACCCCGACTCGTACGCGTTGATCGTCTTGTGCTCGGCGCCGTGGTACTGGAACACTCGACGAACGTCGGGAAGCAGGGCTATGGCTGAGAGGTAGCCCAGCACCAGACCCACCCGGATGATGCCTTCCACGACGACGAAAAGGAAGCTGCCGCTTCGGTGGACGGCAAGGCCGGCGAGCAGCAGAGGCAGCCCAAGGAAAAGGGCGATGCCGAACACCGCCGCGAAGGCGACAGAGCCCGTGATCTCCTTCTTGCCGATCACCACATCGTTGCCGCCCGCGTTCATGTTCGCGGACCACATGAGCGACTTCATGCCCAGGTGCAGCTGCTCGCCGATGAGGGCGAGGCCGCGCAGGATCGGGAGCTTCCAGATCGGGTTGACGTAGATCGCAGCTTTCAGCTCGCCGCGGTCGACGACGATCTCCTTGGTGTTGGGCAGGCGCACCGCCACCGCGTAATGACGCTTGCCCCGCATCATCACGCCCTCGATGACGGCCTGGCCCCCGTAGAAGAACTGGTCCTTTGTCGGGGGTCCGCCTACCTCGCTTGCCGGGGAGCTCGCATCATTCGCGACCTCCCCCGGTAGTGGCATTAGTGGTGGCCCCGGGGGCCCGGCCGAGAGATTTGGTGATCCAGGGGCCGCTCCCATGGCTTCGCCATGGGGACCCCAGTGGAAGGGGTGGACCGACTAGGAGCGCATCGCCAGATGCGTGACGACGGCGGGACGGGCCCCGTAACGCACGGATCGGGCCGCATGGGCGCCAAAGATCCGGTCGGGATCCCCGGGGCCACCACTTAGTTGCGGGTGGACTTCGCCGCCCGCTTGCGGAACCGCTCGACCTGGCCGCCCGTGTCGACGATCCGCTGGGTCCCCGTGAAGAACGGGTGGCAGACGGAGCAGATCTCGGTCTTGAGCTCCTTGCGCGTGGAACCGGTCGTGAACGTGTTCCCGCACACGCAGGTGACGACCGCGTCCTCGTAGTAGGTGGGATGTATCTGTGCTTTCAAGGTCTTGTCTCCAGGTGAGTGAGTTTACCGAACGAAGCCGCCGAGCAACGTCTCGGTCTGAACGAAGAAGAAGGCGAGGTAGGCAACCAGGCCCAGCCACGCAGCTCCCATCAGGTAGCGCTGTGCAGGGGGCTCGGACGTCAGGTAGGCGTCCATCGCCTTATTACGGAACCTCTGTACGACCACCGGAATTCCCAGGACCACGATGATGATCACGATCGGGCTGACCACCCCCGTGAAGAACAGGTAGCCGAGGACCGCCAGGCCCGCTACCTGGATCCACTTCGAGACGGGGGCCAGTATCCAGCCTCCGTCGAGCATCCCGAACGGGATCATGTTGAAGAGGTTGATGAGGAAACCCAGGTAGGCCCAACCCAGCAGCACCGTCCAGTGGGTCGAGTTGTAAAGGACGAATGCAGCAGTCGCTCCAATCGTTCCTGCGAGTGGCCCCGCGATGCCGATCTGCGCCTGCCGCATCGGGCTCTGCGCGTGCGACCGCTGGAAGATCGCAGCGCCGACGAACGGGATGAAGATCGGCGCCGTCGCCGCCATGCCCTGCCGCCGGATCTCGACGACGTGCCCCATCTCATGGACGAAGATCATCAGCACGAGGCCGACCGCAAACCACGGACCTCCCCACAGCGAGTAGGCGGCCACGCTGACCAGGGCCGAGCCCAATGTCGCCAGGGCAGGGATCTTGAAAATGAGCAGCACCGCGTACTTGCCATAGGCGAGGGCACCGAGAAGCAGCGCCACCAGCCCGCCCATGAACCCTCGGTTGGTCCGAGTTGGGGGCGCAGGCGAGTAGTGGTGCGGGGAGCCTGGCGGGATGTCTGAGGTCACC
The DNA here is from genome assembly GCA_036844615.1 of Candidatus Dormiibacterota bacterium. GTDB lineage: Bacteria > Chloroflexota > Dormibacteria > Dormibacterales > Dormibacteraceae > Palsa-872. The sequence goes on from DAIUFK010000069.1 coordinate 8,567, forward strand.
GGGTAGTTCGACGGCGGAGGCGGCGGGATGTCCGACGTCACCGGGTAGCTCGGAGGCGGAGGAGGCGGGATGTACTCGCCACCCTGCGGCGGAATCTGGTTCCTGTCGTCCATTTGTCTGTACTAGTGATACCCCTCCATGGAACCCCCTAATCCCGGTAAGTGAAGGAGACCACCTCCCGGCCTGCCGCGCCGGCGACCGTCAGCGAAACAATGCACGTCGCGGCGGCGCATGTCCCCGGAACCACCTCGAAAGAAGCCGATCCGGCAGGCTCGGCGGCCACCGTGGCGCCGGTGATCTGTTCGACGTTCAGCGCTTCGGTAAAGCCGGCAGCCCTCAGTATTCCCAAGCACACGCCCTGCCGGGGCAGCAACCTCACGGCGGGAGCCGGCACCTGGACCGCGAACGTCTTGACGATGAGGTCAAGGCGCCCAGCATCGCTCTCGGTGACAAGGAGGTTCTGAGCGCCATCGAAGCCGAGCCCCTGGGGATTGCGAAGCCCTCGCGCCTCGTTCGCGCCGGAGGTCACATCGCGCAGGATGCCCTGCCCGGGCAGGGTCACGATGACGTGGCCGTGGGAGTCTCGGACCACGTCGTCCACCCCCGGCAGGTTGCCGGCCAGCGTCGTGAAGCCGCCTCCGCTCCTGAGCGCAAAGACTGCGCCGGCGTTCTCGTCGGCGATCAGGTAGGGGGCACTCTCGGCCCAAACGCCTGCCGGCCGGCTGAATCCGCTCTGCCGCGCCGTCACGTGCCCTGACGGGTTGACGAACAGGACAGTGCCGTGGGGACTGTCGGGCACGATCAGCTGCGACCCGTCGGCATCGATGCCGTCAAGGTTCAGGCCGTTCGGGTCGAGCTGAAGCTGAAGGACAGTCCGCACCCCGGTCCCGCTCAAAGCGACTATTCGAGAGTGAAACTGGTCGGCGACGTAGATGGTGCCGCCGATCTGCGCAATGCCCTCGACCTCAGGGACGACCTGCGGGAGGCGTGTGACCCCACGCGATCCGACCTTCGCTATGTGGCCGCTGCCGTGCTCTCCGACGAGGACTGTCCCGTCGGCGCTCAGGTAAAGCAGGTCGTCGGGAACGTTCAGTCCTGAGGCCAGCAGGAGCACAGGGCTCGACGAGGTGACTCCCGTGGCTCGGCGAGCGGTCGCCGAGCGCACGCAGGGCGGCGGCGGCGTCTGAACTGGCGAGGGCGACGGGCTCGACTCAGCAGCACCCGCTGGCTTGTGTGAGGCGGTGCTCGACGTGCAGGCGGCGAGCGCAACGAAGGTCGCGAGCGCGAGCGCGAGGGGCTTGGCGCCCGGCCTCAGCTGGGGTCCCCGACAGTGTGGTGGCGCGTGGTCAGCCGGCGGATGGTGGCCTGGCGGCTCGACAGGAGCAGCGATGCAGTCTCCGCATACCCGCTTCCGAACAGGACGCCAGGCAGGAGCTGGCCGCCGGTGACACCGGTCAGCGCAACAGCGATGTCGGCCCCCGGGGCAAGGTCGGCTGCGCTGTAAATGCGGCTCGCCGCATCGCCCACGAGAACCCTCTCCTCTTCGTTGCGCGGCCACAAACGAGCCTGGAGCTCTCCGCCAAGGCAGCGGATGGCGCACGCCGCGATAAGGGTGGCGTCCACGCCCCCGATCCCGATCGCGGCGTCGATTCCGCTGCCCGGGATCGCTGCCATCACCGCGCCGGCGATATCGCCCTCCTCGAGGGTGAGGATGCGCGCGCCGGCCGCCGCCACCTCGGCCATGAGGTCCTGGTGGCGAGGGCGGTCGAGGATCGCGACTGTGAGGTCCTGGACCCTGGCGTCGCGAGCAAAGGCAATGCGCCTGAGGTTGTCTGCGATGGGATCGTCGAGATCGATGCCGCCGCGAGCGGCAGGGCCTGCCACGATCTTCTCGACGTACCAAACTGGTGGCAGCTCTGCGAAACCGCCAGGCTCCACTGCGGCGACCACCGAGACCGCGTTGGCGGAGCCTCTGCCAACCTGGCTCGCCCCTTCGACCGGGAAGAGTCCGTAATCGACGCGATGCTCGCCGCCAGATATCAACGTTCCATGCGAGAGGTACGGATCGTTGCGAGGGCCGAGCACAACCGTGCCGGACGGGCCCATGTCCTCCAGGACACGGCGCATCGCGTCGGCGGCCAGCTCGCTGACGCGGTCCGGGTCGCCCTTGCCGAGCAGTCGGGCGCACGCGAGGGCGGCAGCCTCGGAGGCATGGACGAGCTCGAAGGCAAGCTCGTGACGCGCTTGAAAGGAGGGGACCCCCCTCCTGGGTTGCTCCACGGACACTAGGTTCCTTCGGTGCCTTCGACGAGCTCCGCGGGCCGGAGCTCCATCTGGTCGATTCCGCTTTGAAGGAAGGCAGCACGGACGAAGTCCCGGAAAAGCGGATGGGCCCGGTTCGGGCGCGAGCGAAACTCTGGATGAAACTGGCTCGCGACAAACCAGGGGTGGTCGGCAAGCTCGACGATCTCGACAAGCCTCCCGTTCGGCGATACGCCGCTGAAGATCATCCCCGCATCGCCGAGCGCATCGCGGTACTCGTTGTTGAACTCGAACCTGTGACGGTGGCGCTCGTACACGACCTCTTCACCATAGGCCTTGTGCGCTAGCGAACCCGGCACCAGCTTGCACGGATAAAGCCCGAGGCGCATCGAGGCACCCATCTGGTCGATGTTCCTCTGCTCCGGCATGAGGTCGATGACTGGAGTCGACGTGAATGCAGCGAACTCGGTGGAGTTTGCATCAGGCGCGTCGAGTGCCTCACGCGCGAAGTCGATGACCGCGCACTGAAGGCCCAGGCAGAGACCGAGATAAGGGATCTGATTGTGGCGCGCGTATCGCGATGCCTGGACCTTGCCTTCGATTCCTCGATAGCCGAAGCCTCCCGGCACCACGATCCCCGCGACACCCTTCAGCGGCGATGTGTCGCCTGCGTCGAGCTTCTCGGAAGAGACCCAGTGGATGTCGATGTCGAGTCCGTGGTGGATGCCGGCATGGCGGAGGGACTCGATAACGCTCAAGTAAGCATCGGGCAGCGCGACATATTTGCCGACGACCGCCACCGGCACGGTTGCGCGCGGATGCTTGATGCGCTCCACCAGCTGGATCCAGGGACCGTTGTCGGGCGAGTGGGTCGCGTCGTCGAGCTCGAAGTGCTTGGCCATCACCCGGCCTAGACCTGCGTCCTCGAGCATCAGGGGCACCTCGTAAATCGACTCGACGTCGGGCACCGAAACCACTGCGTCTCGAGGCACGTCGGTGAAGAGCGCGATCTTTTCCTTCAGGTCGGCGTCGATAGCCCGTTCCGATCGACAGATGATCGCGTCAGGCTGGATTCCTATCGCGCGCAGAGCCTGCACCGAGTGCTGTGTCGGCTTCGTCTTCATCTCCTGGCCGTGGACCACAGGGACCAGCGAGCAGTGAACGTAGAACACGTTCTGGCGGCCGACGTCGTTCTTCATCTGGCGGATCGCCTCGAGGAAGGGCAGGCTCTCGATGTCGCCGACGGTGCCGCCGATCTCGACCACCACCACGTCAGCCTGCGGGTCGCGGGAGGCGCGAAGGATCTTTTCCTTGATGACGTTCGTGACGTGGGGGATCACCTGCACCGTTGCGCCCAGGTAGTCGCCGCGGCGCTCGCGGGAGATGACCTCCTGATAGATCTTCCCGGTCGTCACGTTGGAAGCGACAGTCAGGTTCTCATCGACGAAGCGCTCGTAGTGGCCGAGGTCGAGGTCCGTCTCCGCGCCGTCGTCGGTGACGAACACCTCGCCGTGCTGGTAAGGGCTCATCGTCCCGGGGTCGACGTTCAAGTACGGGTCGAGCTTCTGCAGGGAGACGGTGAGGTGGCGGGCCTTCAGGATGTTCCCGATGGACGCCGCAGTGATGCCCTTTCC
>DAIUFK010000070.1:0-11946 GCA_036844615.1 Candidatus Dormiibacterota bacterium
CTACCTGATTGAACGTCCCCTCCGGCGGGCACGGCCCGCCACCTCCCCGGCGAGCGGGGAGGATGTATTACTGCGTCGGCGGGACCACCAGTGTCACGGGGTTCTCGATTAGGCGCTTGACTTCTGCCATGAACTGGGCCGCGGTCGCGCCGTAGAACACGCGGTGGTCGACGGTGAGGGTCATGCGCATGACCTTGCCCGGGACGATGCGACCATCGTCGACGACAGGGACGTCTTTGATCGCCCCGACCGCCAAGATCGCCGCCTCAGGTGGGTTGATGATGGCGACGAACTCGTCGACGCCGAACATTCCAAGGTTCGATATCGAGAAGGTCGCACCGCTCAGGTCTCCCTCTGCCGGACGCCCTGAGCGCGCGCGCTCGATGACCTGGCGCGACTCGATGGAGATCTGGACGATGTCCTTGTCGTCGGCATCGTGTACGACGGGAACCAGGAGGCCCATGCCCTGGCTCGGCGCGACAGCGAGACCGATGTTCACTGACCGCTTGCGCTGGAACTTGCCGTCGAGCCACGACGAGTTGACCTCGGGGAATTTGCGTAGAGCCAGCGCGCACGCGCGAACAAGGAAATCCGTCATCGTCACCTTCTCCGCGCCGGGTACCGAATCCTTGAGCTGCTGCCGCATGTTGACCGCGAGGTCGACCCTCGCCTCCACGGTCACTGTGAATTCGGGGACGGCGGTTTTGGCCTCGACCATCCGGCGGGCGATGGTGGCCTGCATGCGGTTTGGCTCGACGACCTCCGTGTCGGGTCCGTCAGTCCTCCGTGCGGGCGCCGATCGCGCCGCGCCACCCGAGCTCTTGCCCTTGGCGGCGGCCTCGACGTCCTCCTTGACGATCCTGCCCTCCGGGCCTGTTCCCGTGACTCCGGCGAGGTCGACGCCAAGCTCCGCCGCGAGGCGCTTGGCCAGCGGGGAGGCTTTTACGGCCCCGCCGGCGCCATTCGGTGGAGCGGCCTTGGCCTTGGGGGATGGGGGAGAGGCCTCCGACGCTTCCTTCTCAGACTCCTCGGGCAGAACCTCGGCGACAGGCGCCTCTTCCTCGGTGCCCTCCGCTCCGTCTGACTCAGCGGCCGGCGCGTCGCTCGCAGCCTCAGCTTTGGCTTCGGCGGGCTCTGGCTTCGCCTTTTCGGGCTTGGCGCCGTCTGCCTTGGGCGGCTTGGCTTCTCCCGCTGGTCCGATGGTCGCGATGGGGGCGCCAATCTTGGCAGGCACTCCCTTGTCGACCTTGATGGAGAGAACGCCGTCGTCCTCCGCCTCGAGGTCGAAGGTGGCTTTGTCGGACTCGACCTCGGCCAGGACGTCGCCCTTGTGCACCTCGTCGCCATCCTTCTTCTTCCACTCGAGGATGGTGCCCTCCTCCATCGTGTCCGACAGCTTGGGCATGTTTACATCAGGCATCGGTTTTTCTCCCAACGACGCGGCGGGCCATGCGCTTGATGTCCTCGCTGGTGGGGATGGATACCTTCTCGAGAGGCAGGCTGTAAGGCATCGGCACCTGGGCGCCGCCGAGGCGCAGGATCGGCGCGTCGAGGTAGTCGAAGCAGCGTTCCTGCACTCCCGCGGCGATCTCCGCGGTGACTCCATACGTCGCCCAACCTTCTTCGACCACCATGCAGCGGGTCGTTCTCTTGACCGACTCGACGATCGGAGGCCAGTCGATGGGGCGGATGGAGCGGAGGTCGATCACCTCGACGTCGATGTCCTCCTCCTCGAGCTGCTTCGCCGCCTCGTTGGCGAGCACTGCCATCCTGGACACGCCGACTATCGTCAGGTCAGCGCCCTTGCGGCGGACCGCAGCTTGACCCAGGGGAGTGGTGTAGTCCCCGTCGGGCACCATTCCCCTGACGTTGTAGAGGCTCATCGACTCCAGGAACATCACGGGGTTGTTGGTGCGGATCGCCGATTTGAGCATCCCCTTCGCGTCCTCAGGGGTGGTCGGCGCGACGACCAGAAGGCCTGGGATGAGGCCGTAGAGGACCTCGAAGCTGTGTGAGTGCTGCGCCGAGAGCTGGTGCCCGGCGCCGCCCGGCATGCGGATAACCAAAGGAACTTTCGATTCACCACCGAACATGTAACGAATCTTCGCTGCGTTATTGACGATCTGGTCATACGCGACCAGCGAGAAGTTGATGGTCATCATCTCCACCACAGGGCGCAGCCCGAGCATCGCTGAGCCGATGGCGGTGCCGACTATGACCTCTTCGGCGATTGGGGCATCCACCACGCGGTCGGCGCCGAACTTGTCGAGGAGGCCGTCGGTGACGCGGTAGGCGCCGCCGAACTTGCCGATGTCCTCGCCGATCAGGTAGACGGAATCGTCACGCTCCATCTCCTCGCCTAGTGCCTCACGAAGCGCGACACGGTACAACTTCTCTTCAGGCATTAGAGCGGATCCCCGCGGAGCTCAGGCTTGTCTTCCCACTCGTCGGCGTAGACGAACTTGTAGAGGTCCTCGGTTTTCGGGTCCGGGCTATCGTCCGCGTACTTGACGATGTCCTGGACCTCGGCGTCGACCTCCATGCGGATCTTCTTGAAGTACTCCTCATCCCCGAGCTTGGCTTTTTCCAGCTCGTGCTCGAACGCGACGATGGGGTCGGCCTTTCGCCACTTCTCCTTGTCCTCGGTCGAGCGGTACTTGTCGGGGTCGACCACCGAGTGGCCCTTGAACCTGTAGCAGAGGGCTTCGATGAAGCGGGGCTGGGAGTCGGCGCGCGTCTTCTCGACGATCTCGCTCGTCTTGAGGAGGACCTCTCGCACGTTCATGCCGTCGACCTGGATCGACTCCATGTCATAGGCGCAGGCCTTCTTGTAGATGTCGGCGACCGCCGACGCGGCCTCGACTGGGGTGCCCATGCCGTACCTGTTGTTGACGCAAAACCAGACCACCGGCAGCTTGAAGACCTTCGAGAAGTTGAGCGACTCGTGGAAGGCGCCGATGTTGGTGGCGCCGTCCCCGAACATGCAGAAGACGACGTCCTTCTCCTTCTTGTAGCGGACGGCCCAGCCGCCGCCTGCCGCGAGGGGGAGGTGGCCGCCGACGATGCCATAGCCACCCATGAAGCGGAGGTCGGCGTCGAACATGTGCATCGAGCCACCGCGGCCGTGCGAGGTGCCTGCCTCCTTGCCGAAGAGCTCGGCCATCACCGCCTTGGGGTCGATGCCGCGGGCTATCGCATGCCCGTGCTCGCGGTAGCTGGTGAAGATGTAGTCGCTCAGCTTCAGCGGGATGATGCCGCCGACGACGGTGGCCTCCTCACCGATGTTCAAGTGGCAATAGCCGCCGATCTTGGCCTTGGTGTACTGCTCCTGGGTGCGCTCCTCGAAGCGGCGGATGAACTGCATCTGGCGGTGCAGCCCGAGGAGGAAATCGCGGTTGTCCTTGGTGAGCTCGAGCATCTTGGGCGTGATCGTCTTGGGGTGTGGGGGAGCGGTGGGTGGTTTTACGGAGGCGACCATCTGCTTCTCACGATTCTGCACCGGCGCGGCATTCGAGGTCGCAGCAATAGCTTTCGCAGGCTCGGGCTCTTTGTCCTCCCCGCTTCCTTCGGGGTCCCCGCGCTCGTGGTGCGCGGGGGAGGTGCTCGGGCTGGGCCCGGCCGGAGGGGACGTGGTGCTGCGCCGATTCGCGATGTGAATCGCCCGTCCCTGCGCTGCCAGTGCTGCTTCCATCAGCGACTCAGGCAGGGTTGGGTGCGCGTGGATCGTCAGGTCGAGCTGTTCCATGGTCAGGCCGTTCTGGATCGCGAGCGTCGCCTCGGCGATCAGGTCTGTCGCTCGCGGGCCGATGATGTGGGCGCCAAGCAGCTTGCCCGAGCCCGAGTCGGCGATGACTTTGACGAAGCCCTCCGACTGTCCGAGCGTCAGCGCCCGGCCCGAGGCCGCGAACGGGAAGCGGCCAACCTTGATGTCGAGCCCTTTCTCCTTGGCATCCTTCTCACCGAGGCCGACGTGCGCGATCTCGGGCTCGGTATAGATGCAGTTCGGGGCGGCGTGGTAGTCGGGCGTTCGGTTTGCGCCTCCGACAATGTTCTCGATCGCGCAGACGCCTTCGTAGGAGGCGATGTGCGCGAGCATGATCCCGCCGATCACGTCCCCGATCGCCCAGACGCCCTGGGCGGTTGAGCGCAGTTGCTCGTCGACCACCACGCGCCCGCGTTCCAGCTTCACGCCGGCCTCCTCCGCACCGAGCCCCTCGGTATAAGGAGAGCGGCCGACCGCAAGGAGGACCTGGTCGGCGTCGATAGAGCCTCCCTCGCCGCCCTCGGAGAAGCGCACCTGGAGCCCACCCTTGGCCTTCGCGACCTCGGCGACCTTGCTGTTCGTGTGGATCGCGCCACCGAGACCGGCGAGGTGCTTCGCGTAGACGTTGACGAGATCCGCGTCCACCATCGGGAGGACTTGGGGCAGCATCTCGAGCACGGTGACCTTGGTGCCGAGAGCGGCGAACATCGCGGCGAACTCCATGCCGACCACCCCGCCGCCGATCACTGCCAGTCGCTTGGGGATCTCCTTGAGCTCCAGGATCTGGTCGGAGTCTATGGTGTGTTCGGCGCCCTTCAGGGGGATGCGGGAGATCGCCGAGCCGGTGGCGATGACGATGTCCTTGGCCTGGATCGAGTCATTGCCGACCTTGACAGTGCCCTTGCCGCCAAGCTTGCCGGCGCCGCGAAAGACGGTGACCCCGCCGGCCTTCAGCAGGCCCTCGACGCCTTTGACGAGCTGATCGACCACCGCGGTCTTTCGCTTTTGAGCAACCGCCCAATCAAAAGAGATCGAGTCGGTGACGAGACCGAAATCGGCACCCCCCTTGGCCAGGCTGTACAGCTCGGACGACTGCAGGAGGGCCTTGGTCGGGATGCAGCCACGCACCAGGCAGGTGCCGCCGAGCCGGTCCTTCTCGACGATGGCAGTCTTGGCGCCAAGCTGCGCAGCACGCAGAGCTGCGACATACCCACCGGGTCCGCCGCCGAGGATCACTACATCGAACGAGTCAGCCATAGCTCCTTTCTATATGAGGTATCGGGAATGATTATGCCGGGACAGTCGGTTAAGGCGTGGGGCGAGCACTGTTTGGGACGTAGCGGTTGGTGATCGGCATGCGCCTGTCGCGGCCGAAAGCGCGCGGAGTGATCTTCACCCCGGGTGGATACTGCCGTCGCTTGTACTCGCTGCGGTCGACGAGCTGAATCACCCGCGCCACCACCTCCGGGCGGTTGCCCGCGGCGACCAGCTCCTCCGGCCCGAGGTCCTCCTCGACGTAGCCACGCAGGATCGGGTCGAGTTCCTCGTATGGGGGCAGGCTGTCCGAGTCCTTCTGATCCGGCTTGAGCTCCGCGGTTGGTGGCTTGGTCAGGACTCGGTCGGGGATCGCGAGGCTCAGCGTGTTCCTGTAGTTGCACAGCTCATAGACCATCGTCTTGGTGATGTCCTTGAGCACAGCGAAGCCGCCGGCCATGTCGCCGTAAAGCGTGCCGTAGCCCGTCGCGAGCTCCGACTTGTTGCCGGTGGTGAGCACGATGTAGCCGAACTTGTTCGAGAGGGCATGGAGAATCGTGCTCCGGATCCGGGGCTGGATGTTCTCCTCCGCGACGCCGGGTTTGGTGCCGCGGAACACGTCCTTCAGGATCGCCTCGAAAGCGCCATGCGCGGGCTCGATGGGGAAGTCGAGCAGCTGTATCCCGAGCGCCTCGGCGACGAGCCCAGCGTCCTCGAGGCTCGCCGCAGACGTGTAGCGCGACGGCATGCGAACGCCGATGACGTTCGTCGGGCCCAGCGCGTCGGCGGCGATGGCGGCGGTTAGAGCCGAGTCGACACCACCGGAAAGCCCGATCACGACTTTCTCGAAGCCCTGCTTGCTGACGTAGTCGTGGGTGCCAAGTACAACAGCCGCATAGACCTCGGCGGAACCTTCCAGCGGGATGTTCTTGACAGCTGGTATCGGGGCCTTTGGTTTCATCGTTGCGGCCGGCGACAGCGTGACCTCGCTCACCTCGAGCTCCAGGCGCTCGGCTCCCTCGGCCTCGCGGCGAATGCTCTCGTGTGGCCGATGAAACGGGACCGAGCCGAGATTCACGTCGCAGACCAGGAGCTCCTCGCGGAACGAAGATGCACGCGCCAGCACCTTTGAGTCCGGTCCGAAGATCGCGCTGTTGCCATCGAAGACCAGCTCGTCCTGGCCGCCCACAGTGTTCACCCATGCAATGAAGGCGCCATAGTCCCTTGCGCGGTCGGCGATCATCGCCTCGCGCGGCACGCGCTTGCCCTCGTGGTAAGGCGAGCCGTTGATGTTGAGCATCAGCTCGGCGCCGTGCAGCGCCTGCCACGCCATCGGACCGGACGGGTACCAGCAGTCCTCGCATACCGACACGCCGATGCGAACGCCTGCCACCTCGAAAATCGGGCAGCGGTGGCCAGGCGTGAAGTAGCGCTGCTCGTCGAAGACGCCGTAGTTGGGCAGGAAGACCTTGCGGTAAACCGCCTTGAGCTCGCCGTCGTGGAGGAACGCTGCGGCGTTGAAGATGTCGCCGTCCTCGTCGACGAATCCGACGACTGCTGAGATTCCCTTCGTCGCCAGGGCCACCGCGTCGAGCTGCTTCAAGTTGTCGCGGACGAAGGCGGGCTTGAGGACGAGGTCTTCGGGTGGGTAACCGGTGATCGCAAGCTCGGGGAAGCACACGATGTCGACGCCCTGGTCGCGAGCGCGGCCGATCCAGTCGACGATGAGGCGCGAGTTGCCCCAGAGATCGCCGACAGTCGGGTTGACCTGCGCCAGCCCGATTCGAAGAGTCCGGTTCACAGCTCAATTGTCCTCCCCGCTCGCCGGGGAGGTGGCTTTCCTTATGGGGTCCCCGCGCTCGTGGTGCGCGGGGTGCCTCCGGAGGGGACGCGGTATTTGGCATCTACCGTCGTCTCGAACTGTGCCCTCGTTACGATGTGTGCTGCTTGACCTATTTCGAACGCCTCCGCGCGCTGTCCAAGGAACGCCACACGCTCCTCTGTGTCGGCCTTGATCCTGACCCCGAGCGCATCGAAGGAGGCGCGGCGGGAGCGCTGCGCCACTGCCTCGAGGTAGTGCGCCAGGCCGAGGAGCACGCGTGCTGCTTCAAGCCCAACAGTGCTTTCTGGGAGCAATACGGCCCCGACGGTTTGAAGGCCTTGTTGGAGCTGCGCCATGCAGTGCCCAACACGCCTTTCCTCTACGACGCAAAACGCGGGGACATGGGCAACACGATGCGCACGTATGCGCTGGCGGCATTCAAGGCGCTCGCCATGGACGCTGCGACCATCAACCCTTACCTGGGCGCGGACTCGATCGAGGAGTTCACCCGCTACAGCGATCGCGGCGTCTACGTCGTGTGCCGCACGTCCAACCCCGGCGCGACGAGCCTCCAACACCTCGACGCGAAGGGAAAGCCCCTTTACCTCCACGTCGCGTCGCTGGCGGAGAGCCTCAACCAGCACGGCAACGTGGGCCTGGTGGTGGGTGCGACGGCGCCCGATCAGGTTGCCGAGCTGCGACGTGTCACGGACCTGCCCTTCCTCATCCCAGGGGTGGGCGCGCAGGGTGGCGACCTCGAGGGTTCTGTGCGAGCCGCGTGGAACGGCGACCCGGCCTCGTGCCTTGTCGCTTCGAGCCGCAGCGTCCTCTACGCGGAAAGTCCCGCGCGGGCAGCGCAGGCCATAAGAGCTGAGATCAACGCGGTGGTGGGGGCGCTCGCGTGACCGAGGGACGCCATACCGCGCGGCTGGTGCTGACCGGGCACATCATCGACTCGATGATGCTGCCCCAGGTCATGGACCTCGTCATGGACCTTGGAGGCAACTTCAACATCGAAGAGCTCAAGGTCGGGCAGCACAAGACCGACACGTCGATCTGCCGCATGGAGATAGTGGCGAGCTCGGCGGAACAGCTTGATTCGATAGTGCGCCGCGCGCGAGCGCTCGGTGCGACGGCGGAATCGGAAGAGCCGGCCCAGGTCGAGAAAGTAGCGACCGAGGGCGTCTTTCCCGAGGGCTTTTACTCGACCAGCAACCTGCCAACCGAAGTGCTGATCGGGAGTCGCTGGGTCACCGTCGAGAACATCGAGATGGACTGCGCGATCGCCATCGACGCGAAGGCCGGACGAGCCTGGACGATCGTATTCCAGGGCGCCAGGCGCGGCATGGAAATCGTCGTCGGCTACAAGGGCGTGCGCGTGACCCCTCTCGAGCGCTCGCGGCAAACCGAGATCTTCAGCTTCATGGGGAGCGAGGTCTCCGCGGAAAAACCGAAGAAGGTGCTCATCGGCGGCATCGCCACCGAGATGCACGCGATCCGCAAATCCGGGGGGCGCATCGCGGTGGTCGCGGGTCCCGCCGTCGTGCACACAGGTGCCGGCCGCTACCTGTCGAGGCTGATCGAGCTCGGTTTCGTTCAGGTGCTGTTTGCAGGCAACGCCCTTGCGGTTCACGACGTCGAATCGGCGCTGTTCGGTACGGCGCTCGGGATCAACATCGAGAGCGGCGTGGCCATGGAGCACGGTCACGAGCACCATATGCGTGCAATCAATCGAGTCCGCGCAGCCGGCGGCCTCCGCGAGATGGTCCGCAGCGGCCAGCTCACCTCGGGTGTGATGAAGTCCGCCATCGACCACGGAGTGGAGATCGTCCTTGCGGGATCGGTACGCGACGACGGCCCGCTGCCCGACGTCATCAGCGACATGATCGAGGCCCAGCAGCGAATGCGCGCCGCACTCGCCGAGGTCCGCATGGCGCTGATGCTCTCGACCATGCTGCACTCGATCGCTACAGGCAACATGCTCCCCGCCGGCGTACGCACGGTGTGCGTCGACATCAACCCGGCGGTGGTCACCAAGCTCGCCGATCGCGGCAGCTGGCAGTCGATCGGCCTGGTGACCGATGTTGAATCCTTCTTGCGCGAACTGGCTCTGGTGATAGAAACTGGGGCCCATGGGTAAAGGACGCGACAAGCAGGGCCGCGAGGCCAAGAAGAAAAAGAAGGTCAAGCTCCCGGCAGGATCGCCGGCCGCGGACGTTCAGTTCCGGCACCACGCAGTAACCACGAGCCAGCCCGAGGCGCCGACCAAGTCACCCGAGTAGGGCGCCGCCCGCTCTTCGCCTCCATCGGTTTCCTCGGTGGCCTGATGGGTGGTCTGCTTGGTGTTGGCGGCGGCCTTGTCATGGTGCCGCTGCAGGTGATCTGGGGCGGCCTGACTCAGCGCCAGGCCAACGCCACGTCGCTGGTCGCGATCATCCCGATCGCCATCGCCGCGCTGCCCATCTACTACTTCCAGAAGGGAACGCCCCAGGTCGACCTCCACGTGGCGCTCTTCCTGGTCATCGGCAGCGTTGTCGGCGCCTACGTCGGCGCGCGGCTGCTGAAACGGATCCCTGAGCGGCCGCTGACCTTCGCGGTCGCGGCCCTGCTCTTGCTCGCGGGCGTCAAGGAGCTCGTCGCGCCTTGAGCTGGGGAGATGCGTTTGCGGTCCTGGGCGGTCTTGCGGCAGGCTTGGTCAGCGGCATCGTCGGCGTCGGCGGCGGGACCCTCTTCGTGCCGATCCTGACCACTGGCTTCCGGTTCACGCAGCACCTGGCCCAGGGCACCTCTCTTGCGGCTATCATCCCGACGGCTATCGTGGGCGGCGTCACACACGTGCGCGAGGGCAACGTGGTGCGCGACGCTGCGATCTGGATGGGGGTGGGGGGAGTGGTCGGGGCGGTGATCGGAGCCCTGGTCGCAGTCCATGTCCCGGCCCTGCTGCTCGCGCGGATCTTTGCCGTGTGGCTGATCCTCAACGCGGCCTTTCTGGTTCGGCGCGGCCTTGCTCGCGAGGAGCAGCCCACGACCCAGGCTTAACTCATTGACACGATGACGCGTTGCGGCGTAGGCTCAGCAACAAGAACGGTACGTACAAGTACTAAAACGTTCTAGGGAGCACACATGATTTCGTTTGAGCTGAGCGACGAGCAGCGTGAGATCAAGGAGTGGGTGCATGCCTTCGCCGAGAAGGAGATCCGCCCCTTTGCCGTCCAGTACGACGAGGCCGAGGAGTTCCCCTGGCCTATCGTCAAGAAGGCGGCTGAGGTCGGCCTTTACGGAGTCGACTTCCTCCAGCAGACCTACGCCGACCCGACGGGGATCATGCCCGCCCTCGTCGCCGAGGAGCTGACCTGGGGCTGCGCGGGCATCGCGCTTGCCATCCAAGGGACTGGCCTGCCGATCGCGGCGATCTTCTCGCAGGGGACCCCCGAGCAGATAGTCACCTGGATCCCGGCGTGCTTCGGCACCGTCGAGAACCCAGCCGTTGGCGCATTCGCGGTCACGGAGGCTGACGCAGGGTCGGATGTCTCGTCGATGAAGACCCGGGCGATCAGGAAGAACGGGGATTGGGTGCTCAACGGCCAGAAGGTGTTCATCACCAACGGCGGCATCGCCGGAGTCCACGTCGTGGTGGCGGCGGTCGAGCCCGAGCTTGGCACGCGGGGCCAGGCGAGCTTTGTCGTCCCTCCCGGCACCAAGGGCATCCGCCAGGGCAAGAAGGAAAGGAAGATGGGCATCCGGGCTTCGCACACTGCCGAGGTGCTCCTCGAGGATTGCACGATCCCGCTGGAGAACGTGCTCGGCGGCATGGAGAAGCTGGAGGCGAGGCTGGCCCGAGCGCGGGAGGGCACGCACTCACGCTCGTCTGGGGCCCTCAAGACGTTCGAGCTGTCGCGGCCGATCGTCGGCGCGCAGGCTCTCGGCATCGCGCGCGCCGCCTTTGAGTTCGCGTTGCAGTACGCGAAAGAGCGCAAGCAGTTCGGGCATACGCTGATCGAGAACCAGGCGATCGCGTTCATGCTCGCCGACATGGCGACCGAGATCGAGGCGACGCGAGCGCTGATCTGGCGGGCGCTGTGGGAAGGCAAGAACGCCGGCGAGTTCAAGAAGGCAGAGGGCTCGATGGCGAAGCTGAAGGCAGGCGAGGTGGCGGTCAAGGTCACCGAGCAGGCGATACAGATCTGCGGCGGTTACGGCTACATCCGCGACTTCCCCGTCGAGAAGTGGCACCGCGATGCCAAGATCTACACCCTCTTTGAGGGAACGAGCGAGATCCAGCGCATCGTCATCTCGCGAGCCTTGGCCAAGGACTAGACGTGGCGATCGCGGCGCCGCCCGGCGCCCAGCAGCGCCGTGAGGCGAGAGTTGATCGACGCCGCCAGCGCGTCGCTGATGCTGCGTTGTTCCTGTTCGCGACGCGTGGATACAACATCACATCGGTCGAGGAGATCGTCGCCCGCGCCAAAGCGTCGAAGTCAGCCTTCTATGAGTTCTTCGGGTCCAAGGAAGATTGCTTCCGAAACCTGTTGACCCAGGAAGGTGGCGCGCTGATCCACGAGGTGCTGACGGCCGCCGCCACCGGTCACAACCATCGCGAGCGGTTACAGCTCGGTATCAGCCGGTTGGTGCATTCGTGTTTTGAACGCTCATCTGTCGCGCGCCTGCTGATCGTCGAATCCGTGGGGCTGAGCACAGGCGTCGACGAGGTACGACATGAGCTTCAGAGCCGGTTCGCGGATGCCGTCGCCGAGGAGGTGCGGCACGCGATGCTGCACGATCCTTTCTACGCCGATAAGGATCCGGTGGTGTTCGGACGCGCGGTCGTGGGCGCCGTCAACGACGCAGTCGCTTACTTCCTGACGCATCCGGGCGCCGACGCTGAATCGCTCGCCCAGAGCCTGTGCGGGATCTTCGCCCCTGGCTCCGAGTAGCATCGAGGTGGGGGAGGGTCTCCCTGAGTAAGCGGCGCCGCTCGGGAGTTCTATGGGTAAGTTGCACCACGGCACCGGCGAGGTTGCCAGTTGACCTTGAGAACGGATGTTCGCTATACTGGGATCACGAACATGCGTACTCTCGCGACCCAGGTCCGGCTGCGGCGGCTCGA
>DAIUFK010000071.1:0-8843 GCA_036844615.1 Candidatus Dormiibacterota bacterium
CTCGCACGAGCCGGGTTCAGGACGTTGCCGGTCATGGCCGTCGTCGGGGCCGTCGTCTTTCTGGGCACTACACGAGGAGTCGGGTTCTTACCCTGGATCGTCGCCGGCGGCGCCTTCGTCGTGGTCTGGTGGTTTGCATGGCAGCCTTTGTGGCGGAGATTGGAGTCGACCATCGGACGTCCCCGGGACTAGGCTCCTCTGGCGCGTGCTACTCCTTCGTCAAATCGATCAGGCCCAGGCGCGCGGCAGCGATCACCGCTTGGAGCTTGGAGTGGACCTCCAGCTTCTCAATCAGGTGCCTGACATGCCACTCAACCGTGTGCGGAGCGATGCCAAGACGACGCGACATGGCCATGGTGTCAAGCCCCTCGGCCACCAGGCTCAAAACCTCCAGCTCCCGGGCCGTGAACTTAGCGGCGAGCTGGATGCGGTCTTCTTCCTTTGCAAGCACACTCCGTTGGCGCGCAATTGCTTTGGCGAACAGTGAGACAGGAATGAGCACTTCGCCTCGGCCGCCGCGCCGTACAGCTTCGACGATCTCTTCGGAGGTCGCAGATTTGGTCAGGTATGCGGTGGCCCCGGCGTCGATGGCATCAAGTAGCGCCACTTCGGAGTCTTCAGCGCTGTGGAAGACGATTGCCACGCCCGGACTGTCCGCCCGGATCATGGCTGCTGCGGCCGGCCCGCTCATGTCCGGAAGGTAGAAGTCAATCACGACCACTGCGGCCTTGTTACGGAACGCCGCGGCGGCGGCCTCCGCGCCGGTTCTGGCGATGCCGCATACGCTGATATCCGCTTCGCTTTCGAGAATCCTGGCGATCGCTGAGGCGAGCAGCGGATGGCTCTGCACGACCAGGACCTGGAGCCCATCCCCTCGGCCGGCCCCCTTAGAACATTGACCCGATCCCGATTGCACCTGCCGCGACGCTACGAGTATGTTCAGTTCGCGTCCAATTGGATTCTCTAACCGGTCGATAAGATTTCCGGAGTCAGACCAGCTCTCCATCCTCAGGCGCGCCGGGATCAGCAATGGCGAGCTCGTCGACAACCTGAAGCAGATTTGCCAAGGTTGGCGATGGATCGTCACGACGATAGGCGACCACGAGCTCAACCAGTGGTGCCGGCGACATCGATCGATATGCGATGCCGGCCTTCGGTATCGGCGCGTATCGGCGAACGACCAGGATTGCCGCCAAACCTGAACCAGCTACGGTCTCGATAGCGAGCTCGATTGGTTCCTCAGAAACAACATTCAATTCTTCGCCGGTGTGGCGCACCAGCCAGCGCCGCACTGCGGCGATCACGTCTGGGTTGGCGGTTGCAGGGGGCAAGCTGATTGGCACGCCGCGCAATGCTTTGACTGGCACCGGCTCCATTTGCGCCAGGGGATGATCCGATCGGAGCGCCAGGATTATCTCTTCACGACGCACCGTTCGCGCCTCGATACCCTCGGGGCGAGCGCTTGGCAGCACGACGAACGCGGCGTCGACGGCGTTTTCCTGAACCAGCTTCAGATTTGGGCCAGATGATCCTGATGTGGTCTCGACGTCAACGGCAGGAAAGCGTCGTCGATACTCCGCGATGATGACCCCTGCCGTTGCCACGTCGCCGGCCGATTGGTATGCGAGACGCAGGCGTCCCACCATTCCGGACGAGTAGGCCTTCAGGGCGCGCAGCCCCTGATCCTCGACCTGAACCAACCGCATCGCGTGCGGCAGCAATACCGCGCCGGCCGGCGTCAGCCGGACTTCTCGTGCGTTTCGTTCGAGCAACTGCAATCCGAGCTCGCCTTCCAAAGCCTGGATCCGTTGCGTCAGGGCTGGTTGGGTCACATGGAGGCGCTCGGCGGCCCGTCCGAAATGGCCCGATGTGGCGACCTCTACGAATGCACGAAGCTGGCGCAGTTCCATCGATGCTCGATTATGCCGTGAGCTCCGATTTAGAACATTCTCACGGGCGAGGGTGGACTTACGGCGTCACTCTTGGGAAAGTGCTTTCTCGAGCATCATGCGGAAATCCGGTTTGTCGGCTTCCCGCGGGTTGGACGGCCGGCTGGTGTTGGCCGCCGCCTTCTCGGCCAGAAGGTCCAGGTCTTTGCGGTGGATCAACTCGCCGAGCGACGCGATTCCGAGGTCGCGGTTCAGCTCGCGCACGTAATCGACTGCTGCCTGCGCCAGTTGCGCATCAGACCGCTCCTCCCGCTCGATCCCAAATGCGCTCGCGAGCCGTGCGTACTTGTCCTCGCTGACTGCCAGGTTGTACTCCATGATGATCGGCATCGTCACGGCGCAGCACACACCGTGAGGATGGTCGTACAGAGCACCGATCGACTCCGCCAGGCAATGGCAACCGGACACGTCTGTAATCCCGACCGCAAGCCCCGCAACGAGGCTCGCTTGAGCCATCCCGCATCGCGCCTCAACGTTTGTCGGCTCCGCAACTGCCTTGCGCAGATAGAGCGCGACCAACCGGGCGCCTTCAAGCGCCATCGCATCTGATGCCGGCGTGGCGAGGCGGCAGTGCAGCGAATCGACGGCGTGGCTCAACGCGTCCATGCCGGTCGAGGCGGTGAGCGCAGGCGGCATGGACATCGTTAGATCGGGATCGACCAGGGCGACCCGGGGGCAGATCCGCGGATCGAAGAGGTTCATCTTCTTGTGGCGGACGGTGTCGGTGATGATCGCGGACGGCGAGACCTCGCTTCCGGTGCCTGCGGTGGTAGGAATCGCGATCACCGGTGTGGGCGTGGCGGTCAGTGCGCCGAAGTCCTCCCAGTCACGCGGATGTCCGCCATTCGTCAGCAGGACCGCGGCGCATTTGGCTGTATCGATCGCCGATCCTCCGCCGACGCCGATGAACACGTCTACCG
This sequence comes from Candidatus Dormiibacterota bacterium, assembly GCA_036844615.1. Lineage (GTDB taxonomy): Bacteria > Chloroflexota > Dormibacteria > Dormibacterales > Dormibacteraceae > Palsa-872. The sequence continues at coordinate 2,870 of DAIUFK010000071.1, forward strand.
ACTTCTCGCGGGCCAGCTCGGCAGCTTCAATGCAGTGAACGTCCCGCGGGTTGGGCTGCACGTGCTCGAATACCGTGACCGAGATTCCCGCGGCTTCCAGGTCTGCGATCAACCGTCCGGCGATACCGAGAGCCACCACGCCCGGGTCGGAAACCAGCATCGCGCGGCTGCCGCCAAGCTGCCGTGCCACCTCGCCGACCCGGCCTGCGACTCCACGGCCGAATATCGCGCGCGTCGGCATCTCGAAGAGTCCGTCGGCGCTGACCCCCTCGCCACGACGGGCAAGTGCCGGATGGACGGGACTCTCTTTCGTCATGTCGTTGTTGCCAATGCCTCCCGCTGCAGCCTAGAGTGCTGAGCACCACATGGCAACCGCGCGCTCGATGGAAGAGATGACCTGGCCGGAGGTCGCCGCCGCGGCGAAGGCGAACACGCCGGTCGTCCTGGCTCTCGGCTCAACCGAGCAGCACGGCCCTCATCTTCCCCTGAACACTGACGTCCTGATTCCGGTTGCCATTGCGAAAGAGGCAGCGCGGTCTGTGGACCTGATCATCGCGCCTCCTATCCATTTCGGCGCCATGTCCAGGCCGCTCAGCGGCGGCGGAGAAACGTTTCCCGGCACGCTGTCGCTTCGGGCGCAAACGCTGATCACGACCCTTCACGAAGTCCTCTCAGGCCTTGCTCGGGCCGGATTCCACCGCGTGTGCCTGCAGAACTGGCACTACGAAAACGCTGCCTATATCTGGGAGGCTTGCGACCTGACGTCGGCTCGCCATCCCGAGCTGCGGATGCTCATCCTCGAGAACCCATTTCCGGAGTTCTCCGATGCCGAGCTGGCGGAGGTCTTTCCCAAGGGCTTCCCCGGCTGGGACGTCGAGCACGCGTCGATCATCGAAACCTCGCTCATGTTCGTGATCAGGCCTGATCTCGTGCGGCGAGACAAGATCGCCGACGACCAGGCGGAGAGACATCCCGCCTGGGATGTGGTGCCGCCGCCGAAGCAATTCATTCCGAAAAGCGGCGTGCTGTGGCACCCGACAGAGGCATCCGAATCAATCGGTCGCAAGGTTCTCGGAATGTGCGCCGATCACCTTGTGAAAGCGCTTCGGACCGAGTTCGAGCTCTAGCTGCGCGCGCTCCGGCGCGCGTGCCCGTCCTCTTTGGCCTTCTTCGGGCTCAGCGCAATGAGCGCAATGAACTCGAAAACCAGCGTGGCCGCAAGCAGTGCCGTCGTCTGCGTGGGATCGAGAGCGGGCAGAACCTCGACCGTATCGAACCCGACGAAAGGCGTGCCGGCCAGGTGCTGCACTATCTCCAGACCGAATGCGCTGGTCGGGCCGCCTACCTCCGGAGTGCCCGTGCCGGGAGCATACGCAGGGTCGAAGAAGTCAACGTCGAAGGTCAAAAAGGCGGGGACGCTTCCGACGCGCTCGCGAATCGTCTTCGCCACGTCGGCCGGCGTTCGCTTCAGCATCTCAGGTGTCGTCATCACCTCGAACCCGAGGCGTCGCGATTCGTCGAGATCGCCCGGAGCGTACTCACTGCCGCGCATCCCAACCTGGATCGAGTGCTCGACGTTGAGGAGTCCTTCCTCGACCGCCCTGCGAAACGGCGTGCCGTGGGTGTATCGAACGCCCCAGTAGTTGTCCCATGTGTCGCAGTGCGCGTCGAGCTGCACGAGCGCTACCGGTCCCAGGGCCTTGGCAATGCCGCGCAGCTCGCCGAGCGTGATCGAATGATCCCCGCCAATCCCAATCGGAATCGTGCCGTTGGATGCGAGACCGGCGTACCGCGCCGCAATCAGGTCGTAGGTGGTCTTGATATCGCCGGGGATTGCTGGCACGTCTCCCGTGTCGACCACGTTCACGCGGTCGAACGCGTTAATGCCATGAAACTGATTGGACGGGCGTAGAAGCACCGAGATATCCCGGACGGCTGAAGGCCCGAATCGCTGACCTGGGCGGAAGCTGGCCGCGGTGTCGAACGGGATGCCGACGATCGCTACATCCGGATGCTTGTTGTCGTCGGCGCCCGGAAGCCGCATGAAGCTCCGCAACCCCGTGAACCGCGGGTTCTGGGTTGCGTCGGGCAGGGAGGATCCGCTCATTCGAAGTGACTATGATCGCAGGCCGAGGACAATCTCGGGCCTGCGCCCGGTGCGCTGGCTGCGCCGGCGAATAAAAGGAGGGGTCGCTCGATGGGCACAGTTCATGCGGGCAAGCGCGTTGCCCTGGTCGCGGGCTCGGCGGGCCGGGTCGGCCGCACCATCGTTTCGCGGTTGCAGGCCGAGGGCTTCGCCGTTGGCGGCCTGGATGAAGAAGGCGGGCCGTCCGACCTGTCGATCCCAGTTGATCTCACCAACCGCGCCGCGACGATCGCGGCCGCTGAGCGCGTAGCCACTGAGCTGGGCCCGGTTTCGGTCCTGGTCACCGCGCCGGAGCATTACGACGCCGCTCGTTTCGGCGAGATGAGCTCTGATCGCTGGCAGCGGCTCCTGCTGGCGCACCTCGGCGTGACCACCAATGCCTGCGCGGCGACGGTGCCGGGGATGGTGAGAGCCGGTCACGGAACGGTGGTCACGATCTCATCATGGTTGGCGCTGGCCGGGCTCGCGGGCGAGTCCTATTACGCCGCGGCGACTGGAAGCATCCTGGCCTTCACCAAGAGCTTCGCCCTCGAAGTCGCTCCAAAGGGGATCCGTGTGAACTGCATCGCGGTCGGTCCGCTGCACGAGACCAGCAGGACACCGGTGAGCATCACGCCGGAGGACGTGGCGGACACCGTCATGTTCCTGGTCACTGACGGCGATTTCTTCGTCGGCCAGGTGTTGAGCCCCGCCGCCGGGGCGGTGGTCTGACATGGGCAAGCTCGACGGCGTTGTCTGCCTGGTGACAGGAGCAGCACAGGGGATCGGCAAGGGCATCGTGATCCGGATGGCCGAGGAGGGCGCTCGGGTCGCGGTCAACGCACGACTCGACGACGCCAGGCTCAAAGGCGTCGTGGGTCAGATGGGCGGCTTCGCGGCTCCCGCGGACATCGCGAACCGGGTTGAGGTCCGGCGAATGGTGAGCGAGGTCGAGGCGGCGCTGGGCCCGATCGAGGTGCTCGTGTGCAACGCGGCGCGCATGACCATGAAACCGTTCCTGGAGCAGGACCCCGAGGAGTGGTGGGAGCAGGTCAACATCAACCTGACTGGGCACATGGACGTGATCACCGCCGTCCTGCCCGGCATGCGAAGGCTCGGCCGTGGAAGGATCGTTCTCTTCAGCTCGCTTTGGGGGCCGATCGGGTGGGAGAACGCGAGCGGCTACTCGGCGTCCAAATCGGCGCTCATCTCGCTCGGGCGTTCGCTCGGCCGCGAGCTCGCCCCCGACAACATCTACGTGACCGTGGTTGCGCCTGGGATCATCGATACACCTCAGCTCCAGGTGGACGCCGACGACGCCGGAGTCTCGCTTGAGGAGATGCACCGGATCTATGCGAAGAACATCCCCGCGGGCCGTATAGGCACTCCCGACGATGTGGCTCGGGCCGTCGTCTTCCTGTCAACCGAAACCGCCCGCGCATACGTCGGCCAGACGCTGCATCCGAACGGGGGCGAGATAAGGGGCTCAATGTAGGGCTCTATTGACAGTCGAAGGGGCCGCGACCAGAATGCCCTTCGACCGGCAATCAGTTCGTCTTGGGGGAGGCAACATGATCGACTCGGGCGACGTGCACACGTCCCAAACCGCCAATCAGTCCGAGCTCAAGCGGGAGTTCGGGTTCTTCCACGCTTTCGCCCTCAGCTTCGCCGACACGTCGCTGATCGTCGCGTTTTACGGTGTTTTCGCCATCGCTCTGGGGGCGGCAGGGCCAACGTTCTTCTGGGGCCTGCTGGTCGTGCTGGTCGGCCAATTTCTCGTGTCTTTGATACTCGCCGAGGTCGCGAGCGCCTGGCCGCTCGAAGGCGGTGTTTACCAATGGACGCGCAAGCAGACCGGCGCTACGTCTGGCTGGTTTGCCGCCTGGGCTTACTGGTGGACGATGGTGTTCGCCATGACGACATGCGCCTACGCTGCGGCGAGCTTCCTTCTGCCCGGCATCGGAATCACCGACGCCGCCAAGACAACCATCATCTTCCTGGCGATCGTCATCGTGCTAATCGGGATGGCCATCAACAGCATCGCCCAGTGGATCCTGAAGCTCTTCATCAGCATCTTCTTGTTCGCGGAGCTGACCACGACCCTTGGTCTGGCGATTGCATTCTTCTTTTTCTTCCGCGTGCACGGATTTGACACCTTGACCCAGTCATACAGCTCTGACAGCGGCTTCAACTGGCTGTGGCTCAGCTGGTTCGGCGCCGTGGCGTTCATGGGCTGGGTGTTCCTTGGGTTTGACGCCGCGGGTTCGATTGCCGAAGAGGTGCATGACCCCGCCCGCAATGTGCCCCGCGCCATTGTCGGGACGATGGTGATCATCGGCGTGATCACGGTCTTCGTCACCCTGGCCTCGATCCTCGCGATACCCGACATCAAGGCGGCCATGACCGGCAATATCGCCGACCCTGTCATTCAGACCGTGACCTACCACTTCGGTAGCGCATTCGAGAAGCCGGTGCTGATCCTGATTGCGATGGGTTTCATCGGCAGCATGGTGGCGCTCCACACGGCCGGCTCACGCACCCTCTACGCGATGGGGCGGGATCGTGAGATCCCCGGGGGCGCCTTCTTCACGAGGCTGACCGCGGGCCGCAAGCTGCCGGCCGTGGCGCTCGGTTTCACTGCCGCGGTTTCGGTCGTCATCCTGTTCATCAACATCGGTGCGTCGCAGGTCTTCACGACACTGCTGAGCGTCGCCGTGGTCGGTTTCTTCGTTTCGTACGGCTTCGTCATCTTTTCGCAGCTGATCCTCCAGTTCCAGGGACGCCACGTCGCAGGGCCCTTCACGCTAGGAAAAGTCAGCATGGCGGTGACCGTGGTCGCCTCAATCTGGACCGCATTCGAGCTGATCAACGTCTGGTGGCCGCGGACCCCGGACCAGCCCTGGTACCTGAACTACGGAGTGCTGCTGGTCACGGTGATCCTCGCGGTGCTCGGCGTCATCACCTACATGCTTGCGCCGCGCCACGAGGTGAGCGGTCCATCTGCCAAGACCGAGGGCGCGATGGCAGGCGGCACGGGAAAGTAATCGACACGAAAAGCGGATTCGGCAGCCGCCGGAGATCTTGATGGCCAACGGAAGATTGGCGGGTCGCACGGCCCTGATCACGGGCGGCAGTCGCGGCATTGGCGCCGCGATCGCCAAGGCGTTCGCGCGCGAGGGCGCCAGGGTCGCCTTCACGTATCACGCGCGAGCGGATGCCGCCAAGGAGGTGGTGTCGGCGATCGAGGCGGGGGGAGGGGAGGCCATCGCGATTCAGGCGGACGCGGCTGACGAGGCCGACGCCCGCCGCGCTGTCGAGGAGACGGTCGCTCGCTACGGACGCATCAACATCCTGGTCAACAACGCCGGGGCGATTGGGCTGGAGTTCAGCGTGCGGGACATGCCGGTAGACGAATGGGACCGCCTCATCGGCACCGACCTACGCGGTGTGTTTCTGGCCACCAAGTTCACGCTGCCGCACATGCCGACCGATCCCGTGGGCAAGATCATCAACATCAGCTCGGAGCTTGCGCGTAAGGGAAGGCCGACCCAGGCGCACTACGTCGCGGCCAAGGCCGGCGTCGAGGGCTTCACCAGGGCGCTGCAGCTGGAGGTCGGTCCGGGCATCTGCGTGAACAGCCTCGCGCCGGGCCCAATCGCAACGGACCTGATCCTGGCCGACATGAGCCCGGAGTGGATCAAGAAGGAGGCGGAAATCTTGGCCGGGCGGCTCGGGACGGTGGAGGAGATCGCCGAACCCGCGGTCATGCTTGCATCAGATGATGGCAACTTCTTCATGGGCCAGTTCATAAGCCCAAACGGCGGCGCCGTTTTCATATAGCCGGCGGCT
>DAIUFK010000071.1:8943-11687 GCA_036844615.1 Candidatus Dormiibacterota bacterium
GCTGGCATGGAATTTCGCGATGCGATACGACGCCGGCGGATGGTCCGGAAGTTTGAGCAGAAGCCGATACCCGACGACGTGCTCAGGCGAGTGTTGGAGGTAGCGCGGCACGCGCCGTCCGGAGGTTTCAGCCAGGGTTTTGACTTCATCGTCCTTGCGAAGCCAAAGGAGCTCGAGTGGTTCTACAGCACCACGGATGACCCGACCGACCCTGAATCGTTTCCTGGACGGGCGCCCAACCTGGCCCCGGCCTGCCTTGTTTTGCCCTTTGCCAACAAGGCCCTGTACCTGGATCGCTACGCCCAGGCCGACAAGCTCCAGTTCGGAATGGACAAGGAGGAAAACTGGCCGGTCCCCTTCTGGACGGTGGACACCTCGATGGCGATCATGCTGATCCTCTTGGCCGCAGTGGATGAGGGCCTTGGGGCGTGGTACTTCGGAATCACACGGGGCGAGGACGATGTGGTGCGTGAGCTCGGGGTGCCCCCGTCCTGCACCATGCTTGGCGTCATCGCCCTCGGATATCCGTCCTCGGAAGACCAGCCTCGCAGCTCGCTGTTCGCAAAACGGCGCCGTCCGTTCGAGGGGATGTTCCACTTCGGGCGCTGGTAGCGTTCCTAACTCTCCCGGGCTAGCGCGCTCCCACCAGCTCTCGACGTAGGAACCGCGCGATGTCGTCCCATGACTTGCGTGCCCGGCCGATCACTCCGGCCATCCGGATGTAGCCGTGGATCATGTCCGCTTCGTGGATGTGCTCGACCGGCACGCCGGCGGCAGCCAGCGCAGCAGCGTAGGCGGTGCCTTCCGACTCCAACGGATCCAGCTCGCACGTTATGACCAGTGCAGGCGCGAGGCCGCTTAAGTCGGTCGCTCGAAGAGGCGAAGCGTCGGGCGAGAGGCCGTCGCTGGGATCGGCGAGGTACTGCTCCCAGTACCAGCGCATCGACTCGCGGGTGAGACCGTAGCCTGTACCGACCGCGCGATACGACGGCGTTTCGAGGTCGAAGTCGGCTACCGGGTAGATCAGCACCTGCGCCGCGATCCGCGGTCCACCGCGGTCGCGCGACCAGCGCGCCAGCACAGCAGCCAGGTTGCCTCCGGAGCTATCCCCACCGACAGCGAGCCGATCAGGGTCGCCGCCGACCGCGGCCGCGTTCTCGTGCAGCCAGGTCAGCGCCGCCCATCCGTCTTCCGGAGCGGCCGGGAAGCGGTGCTCGGGAGCCAGCCGGTAGTCGACGGACAGCACGATGCAGCCCGCGCGGCGGGCGAGAGCGCGGCAAACCGAATCGTGGCTGTCGATATCGCCAACCACCCAGCCGCCTCCATGCATATAAAGGAGAGCCGGCAGCGCTTGGCCTTGCTCCGGCGCGTAAACCCGGCAGCCAATCGAGCCCCGTGGGCCTGGCACGAGAGTGTCTTCGATCCGTGCGACGGGCTCCAGCTCGCCGGCCAGCATCGGAGCGCGCATTCGCTGCAGGCGGCGCGCCTCCTCTATGCCCTGCTCCGCCAGCGTCGGCAGACCGAGCGACTGCATATACGTCAGGTAGTCCCGGGCCTCGGAGTCGATCACCAATGCCGCGCCCGAATCGCTCGCTCCTTTCATCACCGACCCTCAATATGACTGACCGCCTTGGGGTTATGCTGCGCCGAGCCATGAGCTCCTGGGTCCCTAGGGACTCAGCCGGACTCGGGGCATGGCCGAAGTTTCGTAGCTGACAAATCGCGGGCTGATGCGTTAGTCGTGTTTGACAGGGGCGAAGCTCGCATTCGGCGCGCAAGTTTGCTGCTTTTGTTACGGCCGCTGAGCGATCGTGGTCGTGTCAGGCGGGAGGGGTGCCGTCGTAAGACCGCCCCTTCGGCTTGGCTCGGTGGGAGCCCTCCGTCCTAAAAGCGAGCCTAACCAGCTTTCAGCCCGACCCGGGCGGAAGTCAGTGTCTAGACTGCAGCCGTGAGTCGCTTCACAGACCTCAGCCACCCCATAGCCGAGGGCGTGGAAACCTACCGTCCGTACGCAATTGCTGGGAGCCGGCATCCCAATCTGCGAGCACATGACCAACCTGGCTGCTGCGTCCACGGGCGCCGGACGCCTGCACGCCGTGCCCATCGCGTGGGTCGGTGGCGCTACTTTTCCACTACGGGCGTACCTGGTGGGTTAACCGGACGGCTGCAGGGAGGCTAAATGGACAACCAGACGACTAGCCGGCGCACGCGCTTTCGAACTCGCTATCGAAACCGGGGCTGCGGGTGCGGCTGCGCCGGGTTCTTCCTCGTCCTCACGGTTGGAATCCTCCTGAGCCTCTTCAACACTGGTGTCGGGATCGGGGTATCGGTTCGGATTCCCTTCACCTCCAGCAACCTGACAGTCGCCGGTTCGGTTGGGTCCAAGGCCAAGGCCATTGAAGCGCTGCCTCCGTACACCGAAGGGAGGCTCGGCGGAAACCAGAACTTCTTCAACAACTCGACGGCTATGACGATCGGTCCTGCAGAGGGCACCGCCCTGGTCATTGTCGGCAAGCAGGATGGCGCGCCCGCAATTGACCTGCACCTGGTGGTTCGTTAGCCCGGTGCGGCTGGGAGGAACGCAGTGCACTCCTTCGATTCGATGAGGCTGCCGGTTAACCGAACGGAGGTCGCCCCCGACGGGTCCGATGTTCGAGTCCTGCTGATCCTGTCTGCTGGAGGACTGGCTCACTTCCAGCTCGCGCCTGGTGAAACCTCCAGAGCCACCATTCACAGGACGGTCG
>DAIUFK010000072.1:0-11480 GCA_036844615.1 Candidatus Dormiibacterota bacterium
TGCGGATCTCGTTCCCGGTCATGTCGGGGCCGATCTAGCTTACGGTGCGAGCCGCTCGAGCCGCCAACCGCCTTGCCGAGCGCGGACGAAGCGGAGCCTGTCGTGGAGGCGGTCGGCGCGGTTTTCCCAGAACTCGATCCACGCTGGGCGCAGGGAGTAGCCACCCCAATCGTTGGGCAGCGGAACGTCCGCCGGGTGTTGGCGATCCAGGGCCGCGACCGCCTTCTCGAGGACCGCGCGGGAGGCGATGACGCGGCTCTGTCTCGAGGCCAGCGCTGAAAGCTGCGCGCCTCGCGGACGGCTGGCAAAGTAGGCGAGCGATGCACCTCGACCGACCCGGCGGACGGTGCCCGAGATCCTCACCTGGTGGCGCGTCACCGACCAGTAGAAGACAAGAGCAGCACGCTTGTTGGCGGCAAGGTCGCGCCCCTTCCGGCTCTCATAGTTGGAGTAGAAGAGAAACGCGCCGTCTTCGATGCCCTTGAACAGCACCATTCGAGCCGAGGGAGCGCAGCCGTCGCCCGCTGTCGCCAGCGTCATTGCATCGGGTTGAGGAGCACCCGCCCGCTCGGCCTCGCGATACCAGCGCCGAAACAGCACGATTGGGTCTGCTGGGGCTCGTGATTCGAAGAGAGGCATCAGCTGTTGCTCAGATCGCTTCCTGCGGCATGTACTTCCGCAGCTGCTCCAGCGCGGCGCGCTGGAGCCGTGAGACGTGCATCTGGCTGATGCCGAGCCGTCGCGCGATCTCCGACTGTGACATCTGCTCGTAGAACCTCATCGCCATGATGGCCCGCTCGCGCGGAGTCAGGTGGACCATCGCGCGATCGAGTAGGTCGCGCATCTCGACCCTGTCGAGCTCAGGGTCGACTGAGCCGATCTGCTCCGCCACGACGCGACTCTCCTGGCCGTCCGAGGAGCCGATGGGTTGGTCGAGCGAGAGAGGAACGTACGCAGGTCCCATTTCCATTGCTTCCGTCACGTCTTCGGGCGGAACGCCGAGGCGCTCGGCAAGCTCCGCGACGCTTGGCTCCCGACCCAGCTGGTTCTTCATCTCCTCGTTGACGCGCACCACCGACTGATGCAGCTCCTGGAGTCTGCGTGGGAACCGAATCGCTGTGCCCTTGTCCCTGAAATGACGCTTGATCTCGCCTGCGACCGTGAGCGTGGCGAAGGTGGTGAACTCGAACCCAAGGTCCGGATCGAAGCGCTCGATCGCCTTGATCAGGCCGAGGTAGCCGACCTGGACTATGTCGTCGAGGGGCTCGCCGCGGTTCTGAAACTTTCGCGCGAGGAAATAGACGAAGTCGTGATACGCGTCCACCAGCTGGGCGCGTATGCGGTCGCGCTCCGCGGGATCCGTAGTCTCCTTGTAGCGGCGATGGAGCGCCCGGAGCTCCTCGCGGGAAGGTCGAGGCGTCGAACCCATTTCTTAATCAGTCAGAGCGTGGCCGGCAGGAACTTCAGTCCTCACCCGCGCCTCAGCCGGCGAGGTACTTGACCATCCTGAAACTGACGTGCCCTGTCACCGGTTCGACGACAGGGCGGAAGTCGTCAACGAAGCAACGGATCATCTCGTAAGCGAGCCTCTGAAGTTCCGCGTCCGCCTCTGGGTGCGGCCTGGGAGCCGCCAGGGCATGACCTGCCGCCGGCACAAGATCGACGTCGACGACAAGGGCCCGGTTGGTGGCGAAGTACGTCAACTTCAGGTCGGCATGGCCATCGAGGTCGTTCGCCGCCTCGATGGCGCTGTCGCATGCCTGGGTCAGTGCGATGGTCAGCTCGTCGAGGTCGACCAGGCTGAGGCCCAGCTGGCTTCCCAGCGTTGTCGCCACCCGCTTGGCCACGGGAATGAAGTCCGACGATGCCGGGATCTTGAGCTCCGCGAGGTCGCGTTTTGCCAACCTACTCGGCCGTTCCTTTCTTGCTGTCTTCGCCGTTGGTCGCCGACTTGATCTTGCGCGTCGCGGCAGCTTCGAGCTCCTCGCGCCTGCGCTTGGCCGCGGCAACGCCATCCTGGATGGCCTTCCCAACAGGGTTGTCAGGGTCGGTCACCGCGACGCGCGCCCTCTGCGCCGCCTGCTTGGCCTTCTGTACCGGCTCGCTGCTGCTCAGCTCGATCGTCTTGCTCCGGATGCTGTCAACCTGGCCGCGACCTGGGCCGGAGGCGATGTATGCGCCCGCGGCAAGGCCGACGATCCCGCCGAGGATGAACCAACCGAAACCTCCGCCGCTTCCGCTGCCGCCGCTACTCTGCTCGTCAGACATCGCTATTTCCTCCTAATACCGAGCGAACAAGGCTCTTACCCGCCACCCTCACGCCGTGTGCCGCCGCTTTGATTCCGTGTCCGACGGATGAGGCCCCGCTTCCCGCCGCGCGCAGACCGACGTTGAGTCCAGCCGTGATGTCGTTCACGTTGCCGATCGTCTGTCTCACCTCGGGCAAGGTCTCTTTCAACTCCTCGTTGGTGGTGTCCAGCAGCTCTTCAACGGCTCCAAGGGTCCCCCGCAACCGAAACAGCACGGCAGCAAGGGCAAGCGCCACCACCAGGGCGGCGACCCCAAACGCGAGCCACATGAAGTTCTCTGACAATTGGTGGATACCCCCTTACCGGAGCCGGCAAACAACTGCAATGTTAAGTGTCCCGCTCCGTTTCCTTCGGTTCCTTGGGTTCCTTCGGCTCCTTTAGCTCTTTGGGTGCTCGCTTTGGGCGGGGCACGAATTTCGCCAGGGGCTGTAGGAGGAGCGCGAAAGCGATGGCCGGTGCCACGTTCGCCTGTCCCATCCGCAGCGAAGGCAGGCCGAGAAAGTCCCAAAGCTGGCCCAGGGCGAAGCCCGTGGCGGTGGTGACAAGGATTGGAAAGTAGGACCGGTTCCGATAAGGCAGAAACGCGTAGAAGATCTGCGACAGGATGAGTATTGCCAGCACTGCAACGATCAGGCCGGGCGGGATGAGGTTTACAAGGCCCAAGGTGCTCCCTCCGGGTCACGGGGGTGGGTTGTCCTGAGCAAGCTCAGGTTGGGTCCCCTGCCTCGACTCTCCAAGTCCCGTCTCGGGGCCCCCGCGAAATCGAAGATTTCGTGGGGCTCTCTTGCGGGCTTTTGGTCGGCCGTCCGGACTCCGGGGTCCCTAATGCTGTTCTGTTGGGCAACGCGCACATCGCCCGCAGCCCATCGGGAGCGACCCAATACTACGAGGACGGCTTGGGTGGTGGTACCACTCGAATACGTAGCTCTTCAAGCTGCGAACCGTCGACCTCGGACGGCGCTCCAAGCATGAGGTCCGACATCGATTGCGTCTTTGGAAACGCGACGACATCGCGAATGTTGTCGGTGCCGCCGAGCATCATCACGACGCGGTCGATGCCAGGCGCGATGCCACCATGGGGAGGCACGCCATACGTGAAGGCCTGGAGAAGAGTGCCGAATCGCGCGCGCACCGTGTCAAGGGGCATGCCAAGTAGCTGGAACACCCGCTCCTGCATCGCCGGGTCATAGATTCGAAGGCTTCCGCCTCCGAGCTCATAACCGTTGCAGACGATGTCGTACGCATGCGCGCGCACGTCGTAGGGCCGTTCGTCGACGAACGGCATGTCCTCCGCGAATGGCCTTGTAAACGGGTGGTGCGCATAAGTCAGCTTGCCCTGGTCATCCTCATCAAATAGATAGGTCGGGTTGATCCAGAGAAACTTCCACTCGTCCTCTCTTATGAGCTTCCTGCGACGGGCCACCTCTTGGCGGATCAGTCCCATCACCGTCTCCGCCTTGCGCCTGCGATCCGCGACGAGCAGCACCAGGTCGTCCTCGCCGGCCCCTGTCGCATGTTTGATGCCGGCGATCTCGCCCTCAGTCAGGAACTTGTCAATTGAGCTGCCAGGCAGCCATGCCATCCCCTTTCCGCCCGCGCCCTTGGCCAGGGTGACAAGCTCGTCGAGGTCGCGGCGAGCCATGTCGCGGCCGCCCGGAACCCTCATGCCTCTGACCACACCTCCAGCCTCAAGGGCGCCGCGAAAGATCTGCGCCTTCGTACCCGCAAGGACGGACCCAAGGTCTGCGATCTCGAGGTCGTGACGAAGGTCTGGCTTGTCGGAGCCGAATCTCAGCAACGACTCTTTGATGTCCATGCGCGGAAACGGCACCGGCAGCTCCACGCCGAGTACCTCGCGCCACAGCTCGCTGAACAGAGCCTCGATCAACCCGAAGACGTCCTCTTCGTCGCAGAAAGACATCTCGACGTCGAGCTGGGTGAACTCTGGCTGCCGGTCGGCCCTCAGGTTCTCATCGCGAAAGCAGCGAGCGATCTGGTAGTAGCGCTGCACTCCGGACACCATCAGGAGCTGCTTCAGCATCTGCGGCGCCTGAGGCAGGGCATAGAACGCGCCTGGGTGCAGGCGCGATGGCACCAGGAAATCGCGGGCGCCTGACGGCGAGCTCCGCGTCAGGATCGGCGTCTCGACCTCGATGAACTCGTGGCGGTCCATGAAGTCGCGAATGATTTTGTTGACCCGGCTGCGGAGCTCCAGCATCTGAGTCATGCGCGGCCGTCTCAGGTCCAGGTAGCGGTACTCCAACCGGAGTTTCTCGTCAGGCTCCTCAGGATCTTCGATCGGAAACGGAGTCGTCTCCGACGTGTTCACCACCTCGAGCTCAGAAGCCGACACCTCGACCTCGCCTGTCGCCATTCGCGGGTTCTCGGAGCCGGCGGGCCGCCGGCCGACAACTCCCTTGATGCGCACCACGTACTCCGCTCGAAGACCTGACGCCGCCCCATGCGCGTGCGGCGCCTTGGTCGGGTTGAACACGACCTGCACAGCACCCCATCGATCGCGAAGGTCGATGAAGATGAGACCGCCGTGGTCGCGCCGCCGCGCCACCCAGCCATAGAGCTCGACCTCTCGACCCTCGTCTGCCGCGCGGATCGCACCGCAATGCGGGGCGCTGAACCCGCTCACGACAATCGCTCAGGCAGGTCCATCCAGGCGACCTCGACCTGCTCTCCACTCGCCATGTCCTTCAACTGGGCAACCTTGCGCTCAGCCTCAGCCTCGCTGAGCAACACCACCCACCGGGCTCCCAGCTTGTTCGCCGATCTCATCTTGGCTCTCAGGCTCTTGGGCTCGTAGTCCACCGCGACCGAGCGTGCAGTGCGGCAGAGTCTCGCCACTTCCGCCGCGGCCACGTCGAGACCTCCATCCGCGAGCACGACGACATCAGCCGCCGGCGCCGCTATCACTTCAGCTCCACTGGCCTCCACCAGCTCTGTGACACGATCGAGACCGCTGGCGAACCCGACCCCAGGGGTCGCCGGCCAACCTTCGGCGCGCGCCAGCCCGTCGTACCTCCCGCCTCCACCCAGCGCGTCCTGGGACCCGGCGGCCTGCGCTGGAAAGAACTCAAACACGGTGCGCGTGTAGTAGTCGAGGCCTCTGACGAGGTATGGGTCGTGGTTGTACTCGATGCCCGCGGCGTCGAGCAGGCGGCGGACGCCATCCCAGGCCGCGGCGCATGCGTCGCAGAGGTGGTCGGTGACACGTGGCGCTTTGGCTTTGAAAGGCTGGCACTGCGGCACCTTGCAGTCAAGCAGCAGAAGGGGATTCTTCTCGAGCCGGCGCTGGCACTCGCCGTGGAGCTCAGCCTTCAGCGGGCGGTAGTAGGCGCGCAGCAGCTCAAGGTAGGCGGGGCGACACTTCTCGTCGCCGATGGAGTTCAGCTCCAGCCGAAGGTCGCGCAGGCCGAGCTCTTGCAGCCAGGTCGCTCCGAGCTCGATCACCTCGGCGTCGAGAGCGGGGCTTTCGGCGCCGATCGCCTCCACGTCAAACTGGAAGAACTGGCGGTAACGACCTTTCTGCGGACGGTTGTACCGGAACATCGGACCGATCAGAAACAGTCGCGCCGGCTGCGGCCCCTGGTTCAGGTGGCCTTCAAAGTAGGCACGAACAAGACCGGCAGTCGCTTCGGGCCGCAGCGCCAGGTGACGGCCGCCCCGGTCTTCGAATCGATAGAGCTCTTTCGCCACTGCGTCGGTGTCCTCGCCGACGCGCTCGATCAGCTCCGCGTGCTCGACGATTGGAGTGACTATCTCCTGGTACCCGAACGACTGAGCGACTCGCGTTGCTGCGGTTTCGACGGTGCGCCAAAGGGCGCGTTCCTGCGGCATGAGGTCGCGCATGCCGCGGACACCCTTGATCGGTTCGGCGCGAGGCATAGGGTGACGATTGTAAGAAGGGAAGGGATGCGGTCACTTCCCAGCCGGTTACTATCTGGCGGAATGCATAGGTGCGGCCGATCGACCATTGCGGTGAAACCTAGCCTGTGACAGTCGCCCTCATCCAGCTGATCTCGCTCATCCTCGCTGGGCTTGCCCTGTTGATGGGCGCTTATCTTTTGATCATCGGCAAGCGCCCTTGGCGCGCAAGCGGCGAGAACGAAAACGTCGCGCCGCGAGTCCGTTTGCTGGGACTCAGCTACATCCTTGTGTTCGGTTCGGCGATGGTCCAGATCATCACCCAGCCACGAGGCGAGACCGCGGTGATCCTCGGCGGCCTGATGGTGCTTGGCGGCGTCATCGTGATCATCGTCGTATTCCTGGAGGCAAGGGCCTCACGCCGCGCTATCTACCGGGGCCGCCTCGACCCATAGGGCTGCACCCTCAGGGAGTCGTCCGCCAACCCGCCGCCACCTTGAAAGCCTCCGCGAGCTGCTCGAGGTGCACGGGTTTGATCATGTAGTCGTCAAAGCCCGCCTTCAGGCAACGCTCCTGGTCGCCAGGCCCTGCCAGGGCGGTCAGCGCGATCAGCCGCGGTCGCGTGCCGCGAGGCCAGCGCCTGCAGATCGCCTCCGCCGCCTCCAGGCCGTCCATCTCGGGCATCAGCACGTCCATGAGAACCGCGTCGTAAGGCTGCTGGGCGACAGCGGCTACCGCTTCGCGGCCGTTCGAAACGACGTCGACGTTGTGGCCGAGCTTGACCACCAGCCTACGCAGAAGGTTCTGGTTCAGGGCGTTGTCGTCCGCCACGAGCACCCTCAGGGCCCCCGGCGCAACCCTCTCGGCGACTGGGGCCATTGGAGGAGCCACAGGGTGAGCGCCCACCTGGGCCATCACGTCGTGAAGCGTTCGCGGAGCGACAGGCTTGGTCAGAGTCGCCTGCACCACCCCGCTGTCCGCAGCTCCAGCCTCCTCCGCCCCCGGCGAGGCGGCTGCGATGAGCACGATGGGAAGCTGGTCAGGCCCTCGTAGGGCACGCAGCGCTGTCGACACCGTAAGCCCGTCGATGGCGGGGAAGCGATGCTCGACGAGGGCGATGTCGAATGGGTGACCGGCCTGGACCAGGCCGACAGCCTCCTCCGGCGTCGCCGCTGTCGCTGTCGCGCCCCACGTCTCTGTCTGCAACGCCATCACGCGTCGCTCGGTCGCATCGGCAGCCACCACGAGGACCCTCATCGCCTCGAGGGTCACAGGCGCGGTGGTGACAGGGGCAGGCATCGCCTCGGCGAGGATCGTGAACTCGAAGACGGTGCCGGCGTCGGGACCTGCCTCAACGCCTCCCTGCTCGACTCGCAGCTCGCCGTCCATCATCTCGACCAGTTTTTTGCAGGTGCCGAGGTTGAGGACAGCAAGCCGGTCGCCAGGCTCGAGGACGGCGGTTGAAGGCGCTGCCTCGCCAAACGCGGTCCGCAGGATCCTCGCGGGAAGGCCCTTGCCTGTGTCTCTCACGCTGAACTTGAGGCCCATCAGACCGCCCTGCGGCTGGCAGCTCAGCTCGACGCCGACTCCCCCGCGCTGAGTTCTCTCGAGCCCTCCGTTGAGCAGCGTAAGAAGAATCTGCTCCAGCCTTCGCGAATCGCCGACGATGACGCTTGGAACGTCAAGCTCCACGCGGAAGGAGAGATCGAGGCCCCTCGCGCCCGCAATCTCCGCGACGAGGCCGAGGCAGCTCTCGACGCTCGACCGGACGTCGAACGGATGCAGCGCAAGCTCGAACTCCCCACCCTGGATCATCGCTGCATCGAGGACCTCCTCGACGAGCCTTGCCACCTGCTCAGTCCCAAGCTCGACGATCGAGGCAAGCTCTCGCTCCTCAGTCGTCGTGGCGGTCATGGCCAGCAGGCCGGCTGCGCCGAGGACCGCGTTCAGCTGGTTGCGGAGCTGATGTCCGAAATCGCCAAGAAGCTCGGAATCGAGCACATCTGTTTTCAGCGCGCCTCCTCCGTCTGCGCCCTGCTCGCGGGCCACGCTCAAGTCGAAGCCTCCTTGCCCATCAGCTCACCCTCACGACTCACGACTCGCTGGAGGCAGCGTCGCGGGTTGGAAGAGTGAATCGGGGAGGTTGATGCCGTTCGAACGGAAATGCTTGAGGAAAGCCGACTTGGCACCCGTGGCCGTGTGATAGCCGACAGCGCGCCCGTCGGCGGTGACCCCGGTTTGCATGAAGACGAACAGCTCCTGCATAGCGATCTCGCCGTCCGCGATACCGGTAACCTCGGCCACGCTGACCACCTTGCGTGCGCCGCCGCGCAGCCGCTCGGTTTGAACTACCACGTTGATCGCGGAGGCGATCTGGCTTCGGATGGCTCGCGATGGCAGCTCGGTGCCGGCGAGCAGCACCAGCGTCTCCAGCCGGTTGAGGGCATCTCGCGGGTTGTTGGAGTGAAGGGTGCTCATCGACCCGTCATGACCGGTGTTCATCGCCTGGAGCATGTCAAGGGCCTCGGGTCCGCGGCACTCCCCCACCACGATTCGGTCGGGACGCATTCGCAAGCAGTTGCGCACGAGGTCTCGGATGGAGATGGCGCCTCGGCCTTCGACGTTCTGCGGCTTGGACTCGAGGCTGATGACGTGGACCTGGCGAAGCCGAAGCTCAGCGGCGTCCTCGCAGGTGACGATCCGCTCAGTGGCGGGGATGAACCCCGACAGCACATTCAGGAATGTCGTCTTGCCAGACCCTGTGCCTCCGGACACGATGACGTTGAGGCGTGTTTTCACCGCGGTGTCGAGGTAGGTCATCATCGCGGGCGTCGCGCCGCCCAGAGCCACGATCTGTTCAGGGCTGAGCACCTCACGGCCGAACTTTCGGATCGTGAGGCACGGGCCGTAAATAGCCACCGGTGGGATTACCACGTTCACGCGCGATCCGTCTTTCAATCGCGCATCGCACATGGGTTCCGACTCGTCCACGCGACGGCCGATCGAGGAAACAATGCGGTCGATCACGCGACGCAGGCTTGCCTCATCCTCGAAAGCCAGGCTCGTGAGCTCGATCTTGCCCCGCCGCTCGACGAAGATCTGCTCCGGACGGTTGACCATTACCTCGCTCACGTCGGGGTCCCGCAACAAAGCCTCGAGCGGCCCAAGACCGACCACCTCGTCGAAGAGCACCTCGACGAGTCGCTCCTTGTCGGTCGCAGTGACCAGCGTCGCGGGCGGCTTGGTGCGGAAATGCTCCTCGGTCAGCTGCAACAAGAGACGCCTGATGCCGGCCGGGTTGTTGATGTCGATCTGCGCGGTGTGGTGAGCGAGCAGCTGGGCGTGGATCTCGGTCTTGGCGGCGGCGAGCGATGGAGTCAGCTTCACCGACGACTCGGTGACGAGCGCCGCAGGCACCGCAATGGAGGGCGCCTTCACGACTTCAGGCGGTGGCGCGGCGGGCGCGGCAGCGGCCGGCGGTCCATTAGCCGACGGGGCGGCGACTTGAACCACAGGCGTGGCGAGAGGCGTTTGCTGGTAGCGCCTGTCGAATCGCTCCGAGAGCTTCATCGGCCAGCCGTCCCCGCAGAAGGCCTGAACCGCCGCTGCGCTTTGACCAGGGCCGACCTCAGCGCCGCGTCAGGCTCCGCGGTCAGGCCGCTGAGCCCATCCTCAGCTGCGGGGGTCCCGACCATGGCCAGCGCACGGCAGGCAGCCACACGCACGCGGGTCGGCCATCTCCTGTCGTGTGCGATGGCGGCAAGGGGCCTCACTCGGAGGCTGTCATGCCTCAAGCCACAGGCCAGGACCGTGATAACTGCCGCTTGCACGCTTTCAGGCTCACGCATGAGCGCCTCGATGTCCATATCCGAAGCAGCGTGGGCCAGTTCGATGGCGAGCCGGTGCTGGGGCAGCCGGTCTGCCACCGACATCAGAGCGTCGACAGCCCGGCGCCCCCCGAGGCGCCCGAGAGCGCGTACCGCCGCCTCCCACACCCGTGGCCGGGAGTCCGCCAGCATGTCCGCGAGCCATGGAAGTGACTCGCCCAACCTGAAGGCGCCGCACAGCGTGGCGGCGGCTATCCGGATGTTCGGGTCGCGGTCGGCCAACGCGTTCAAGAGCTCGTCATGCAACCCCGCCGGCTTCAGGGCCTGCGCAAGGCGCCACTGGATCAGGACACCTGGCCCTGCCCTCTCGAGAACACCCGTCACCGCCGAGGCGACGGCGCTGGAGTCGGCAAGCAGCTCGGACGTCTTGACATTGAGCGTCACGTGGGAGTCGCCCTCTAGCGCGGAGGCAAGAACGCGCTCCACGCGCGCGGCAAGACGGGAGCGGGGAGCGCCGGCTCGCGAGCCTCCCTGACGCTTGACAGGACGCTCTGATTCGGGGTCGGACACTTGCCTGTTACCTGGGTCGTTGCTGCGATGTTGAAAGTCGATCTGGGGGGACGTTGTTACATTATCGACGTATTTGAGTTCCCGCGAGGCTCGAGGGGGCCCGGGTCAACGGGAGGAGGGATTGCATCAGATGGCCGCGAATGTGGGGTCGGAGGCTGACCAGGCACCATCCGCGCTACAGCTGCGAGTGCGCATGCTGGAGATGTCGCCGGTCTTCGGAGAGCTGGCTGACGGCCCGCTCCGGGCGCTGGCGAGGCGGATGCGGGTGGTTGGACTTCCCGCCCTGGACAAGCTCAACGTCGGCACCGAGCGGGGCGATGCAGTCGTCTTCCTCGCTTCCGGGCTGATTGAGCAGACACTCACCGACGCCTCGGGCAAGGTCCTGCTGACCCGCCGCCGGCTGCCAGGAGACCTCCTCATCCTGCCAGTCCACCGGGCAGGTGACCGCTTTGTGACGAGCATCGACGCGTTGACCAACTCGGTGCTCCTGACCCTCGATCGCGACAGCCTGGTCCAGGGACTTGGCGCCGAGGTCGAGAAGGTGGCGGTCGCCCTCGATCAGCTGTGGGGACAGGAGCTCGCGGCAATCGACGCCGCGCAGGCACAGATCGCATCGAGGACTTCTGCGCCAATCGTCGCCTTCTTCTCCGCCAAGGGCGGCTCAGGCGCAACCACCCTGGCCGTCAACACCGCTGCGGTGCTGGCGAAGACATATCCACGGCAGGTCCTGCTCATCGACCTCTCCGCCCCGTTCGGCCACGCCGCCCTGTTCGCGGACCTCATCGCCACAGGGTCGATCGCCAGCGCGGCCAAGGCAGCTCACGACGACTTCGAGAAAGTGCTGCGGCAACACATCGTCTACCACCGGTCGGGCATGGGCGTGCTCCCCGGCACGCTT
>DAIUFK010000073.1:0-11217 GCA_036844615.1 Candidatus Dormiibacterota bacterium
CTGCAGCGCTGGGCTTCGCAGGAGGTGAGCAGGCACCGCGGCCTGATCGACAAGTTCGCGGGAGATGCGGTGATGGCAACTTTCAACATCTCGGGGCAGAGCGTCGATCACACGCTGCAGGCGCTGAAGGCAGCGATTGCCATCATCGACAAGGCGGCCCTCGCGGGGCTTCCTGTCGGTGCGGGAATTGCGGTCGGGCCGGCAGTTGTGGGCAGGCTGGCGGAGTCCGCCAACGTGAGCGTGCTGGGCGAGGTCACGAACCTGGCGGCGAGGCTGCAGGCTCAATCGCCGGCGGGCGAGGTCACCTTGAGCGAAGAGGCGCACAGGAGGGTGAGGGAGTGGCTGGCCGAGAGGCAGATCACTCCGGAGCGGCTGGAGCTGGAGCTGAAGGGTTTCAGTGGACCGGTGGTCGCTTACCGCGTGCGAGCCGGCTCGGTAGGTTAGTAGCCCGCTGCGAGGTCGACCACGTTTTTCAGGGGTTCGCCACGGCGGTAGCGCTCGAAGTTGTCGAGGAAGATCTCTGCGGCGCGCTCCATCTGGTGCTCGGTGGCCCAGGAGCTGTGTGGGGTAAGGATGAGGTTGGGGAGGCCCCACAGCTCCGACTCCTTGGGGAGTGGCTCTGGGTCGGTGACGTCGAGGTAGGCGCCGCCGAGGTGCCCAGACTTTAGCGACGCGACAAGCGCGGCCTCGTCGATCAGGCCGCCGCGTGCGATGTTCGCCACCCACGCTCCTTTGGGCAGCTTCGCGAGCTGCGACGCCCCCACGAGCGCCCTCGTCGCACCGGTCAGGGGGACCGAAAGGATCAGGAGGTCGGTCTCGGGGAGGCGGGCCTCCCAATCGGCGACGGCGATGACGCCGGGCTCCTCGCCGGGATTCCTGCGCACACCGGTCACCGAGACGCCGAACGGCTTCAAGCGCTCGGCGATGGCGCGCCCGATGCCGCCGTAGCCGTAGATGAGGGCCCGTTTTCCATACAGCTCGGCCAGCGATGGGGGAGGCTCGAGCCACTCGCGCCGGTCCTGGGCGCGTACGAGCTCAGGCAGGCCTTTCAGACCAGCCAGCAAGCCCATGACGACGTACTCGGAGATGGGGATGGCGCCGATCCCCGCGCCGTTGGTCAGCACCAGTCGGCGCTGCTGGAGGAGGGGAAGGGGCCAATAGTCGACCCCGGTCCCCTGGGTTGTAACCCACTTGAGATCGACCCCGGCGTCGATTGCCTGAGCAATATCCCCGACCCCGGAGTCCACCCAAAAAACCTCAGCCGCAGGCATGGCAGCCAGGCAGGACCCCTGATCGGAGTACCAGGCAATGTCAGCTCCGGGCAGGTCTGAAACGATGCTCTTCAGACGCTCGGGCATGACAACCTTCACCGGTTAATTGTCGTGGGTGGGATTGGGCGGCCCATAGGTGTGTCCTCCCCGCTTGCCGGGGAGGTGGCGGGCTGAGCTAGGCGGATGTGTTTTGTCCTCCCCGCTTGCCGGGGAGGTGGCGCGCCGTGCGCGCCGGAGGGGGCGTCCAAGTTAGCTAGGCCGCCCGCGGCGCATCCGAGTAGAAGGGGCGAGCGGAGCTGGAACTTCCGAGAGGGCAAGGTCGATCGCTTCCCAGACGCCCTCAATGGGGTCCATCTCCGGATAGTCGGCCGACAACCTCAGGACCTTGAACCCCTGCGACTCGAGCCACGCTTGGCGGCGCTCGTCGTGGTCGGCGACAACGTCGTCGTGGCTGTTGCCGTCCAGCTCAACAACGAGCCGCGCGGCAAAGCAAGCGAAATCGACGATGTAGGGACCGATTGGTGCCTGCTTGCGGAACTTCCACCCATCCAGCTGCCGGCCCTTCAGGTACGACCACACGCGCCATTCCGAGGTGGTCATGTTCTTGCGCAACTGCCTAGCGCGATCGGTCTCGGGTGACGGCACGTGCGCACCATCTTGCTTTTGAGTTCCGGGGGCAATCCAGGCTGTTAAACACCGGCAAGTACTCAACTGGACGCCCCCTCCGGCGCTTCGCGCCACCTCCCCGGCGAGCGGGGAGGACAAATCCTTGGGCAACCCTCCGGCCCTTCGGGCCACCTCCCCACAAGTGGGGAGGATATTTTGCCCCTGCAAGTCCTTGCTTCGGTCCCCGTTAAGCCCTTAGAAGGGGTCCTTAGCGGCTACACAAAGTGGCCTGGCGTCTGTTAAGGTGTCCATTCTTCACTGTTTTCCTGAGCGGTCCCAACACTGCGTTCCCGCTTCGAGCTCAGGCCTGAACAGCGCCCCAGGGGTAGGGCGACTTCAAGGAAGGGAGCGCATAAGGGTTGCTGCCACTGCTTCGGGCAGTCGTCGTTTGGACGGTCATGCTGGCCGCCGTGATGCTTCCACGCCTGGACCCGCCCGTGCCCTCCTACAAGGTCGCCGTCACCCAGCAGAGCGCGTACGAGGGGCAATCATTGCTCGGCCAGACTCGCGACCAACGCTTGAAGGCGGCCCAGGACGCCCAGGTGCAGGCGTGGGTCAAGGAGCTCCAGCACGGCATGGCCGAGTACCAGGCCAAGCTCCAGGTGCTCGCGGCCGCCAAAGCCGAGGCTGACCGGTACGCAGCCCTCTCGAACCACCCGCCCCCGCCGCCTTACATCGCCAAGATCATCAACGACGCCTTCTCCCCGCTCGGCGCGCGGGCCGTCCAGTGGGCTATCAACATCGCCTACTGCGAGTCTCGATACCACCCCAATTCGGTCAACACCGACAGCGGCGCCACCGGCCTGTTCCAGTTCATGGCGGGCACGTGGGGAGGCACCCCGTGGGCGAGCAAGTCACGCTTCGATCCGGTGGCCAACGCCCAGGCCGCCGCCTGGCTGTACAAGACTTACGGCCCCGGCCGCTGGTCCTGCCAGGGCTAGAAAGCCCCGGTCGCCCGTCAGTCGCTGACGGTGATCCGTAGCTGGTAGATCGGCTGCTTCTCGGTCATGCCCTTCAGCAGCAGCGGCTCGAAGTCGATCACCTCGACGTCGGCGGCCAGGGCATCGCGTGTCGTCTCTGACATCAGCACCTTGGCCGGCCGCACCTTCGACAGATACGAGCTGTTGTTGACAGGCACGCCAATCAGCGTGAACTCCAGGCGCTTCTCGGACCCGACGTGGCCCGCGACCACCTCGCCGGTGTCCAACCCGATCCCCACTGAGATCTGCGGCTTGCCCGCCGCCTCGAGCTCCCCGTTGAGCCCGTCGATCTCTTCGAGCATCGCCCGCGCCGCGGCCAGCGCGCGCTGCGCGTGGTCGGCCATCGCGTTGGGTGCGCCGAACACCACGAGCATGCCGTCGCCCTGGAACTTGTCGATGTTCCCTCCGTGCGCGAGGACCGCCTCGATCATCCGGGCGAAGTAGTCGTTCAGAAAGCGAACGAGCTCCTCGGCCTCCATCGATTGCGACAGCGCCGAGAAGCCGGCGATGTCGGAGTTCAGCATCGTCACCTCCCTACGCTCTCCGGGGAGGAACTTCGTCTCGCGGTCCGAGCGGGCGAGGACGTAATCGGTGACCTGCTTGTTGACGTAGAGCTCAAACAGCGTGCGTAGGAACTCCGACCGCTCGTACTGCCTAGCGTTGTCGATGGCGATGGCGGCAAGGCCGGCGATCGCCTGCAGGAACTCCTTGTCCTTCTCCGCGAAGACGGCGGCGTGGAATTTGTTGTCGACGTAGACCGCCCCGATGACGCTGTCCTTGGTGACCAGCGGCACTGCGATGATCGAGCGCAGATTCTGAAGGATCACCGACTGTTGGCCCTTGAAGCGGTCGTCCAGCGAAGCGTCGGTGGAGAGCACGGCATTTCCGGTCCGCACGACGTGATCGATGACGGTCCGGGAGCCCAGGAACTCCTTGGACTTCTCGGGGTCCGCGTTGCCGCCGGACATCACGACCTCCATGACGCCCGTGGCGTCGACCAGCACGATGAAGCCCCGGTCGGCCTTCATGTATTTGATCACGCTATCCATGACCCGACGCAGCACCACGGGGGGCTCGAGAGAGGAGCTGAGGTCTCGCGCGATCTCGTAAAAGATTTGATCGCGCGTGCCTAGATCTGCCTCTTGAAGCATGGCCATCGGGCAGTGTAACGAAGCGTTCAGTGCGTTCCTGCGGGTTTCGGGGCCCCAATCTGGTCGACCGGTAAACTCGATTCCCCATGTCCTCCGGCGATTCCCCCACGCCCAACGCCGACGCCCTGCTGGACGGCCTCAACCCGCCCCAGCGGGAAGCCGTCATGCACGAGGAAGGCCCCCTCTTGATCTTCGCCGGGGCAGGCAGCGGCAAGACCCGCGTCCTGACCGCCCGGATCGCCTACCTCATCGCCACCCACCAGGTCTGGCCCGACCGCCTGCTCGCCGTCACCTTCACCAACAAGGCCGCCAAGGAAATGCGGAGCCGCGTCGAGACGCTGGTCGGGGAGGGCGCCGGCAAGATGTGGGTGGGCACCTTCCACTCCACCGCGGTCAAGATCCTGCGCCGCGACGCGCCACGGATCGGCGTCGTGCCGAGCTTCGCCATCTTCGACGAGGACGACACGCGCGCCGCCCTGAGGCGGGTGCTCGACGACCTGAAGCTCGACCCGAAGCGCTACCCGGTGCCCGCCCTGAGCAACGCGATCTCCGCGGCGAAAAACGAGCTGAAGGGCCCGGCCGACTATCCCAACCGCAGCTACCACGACGAGGTGGTGCGCCGCGTTTATGAGGGCTACCAGGACCTGCTCCGCCGCTCTGGCGGTCTCGACTTCGACGACCTGATCATGAAATTGGTGGAGCTCCTCAACACCGACGAGGAGGCCCTCGAGAAGTGGCGCGACCGCTTCCGCCACGTGCTCGTCGACGAGTACCAGGACACCAACCGCGCGCAGTACGTGCTGGTCAACCTCCTGGCGGCTGAGCACCGCAACGTCGTGGTCGTCGGTGACGACGATCAGTCCATCTATCGGTTCCGCGGCGCCGACGTCCGCAACATCCTCGACTTCCGCAAGGACTATCCCGACGCGCACGTCGTGCGCCTGGAGCAGAACTATCGCTCGAGCCAGGCCATCCTCGACGCTGCCTACAGCGTCATCCGCAGCAATCCGGAGCGAGCCGAAAAGAAGCTGTGGACCGACCGCGCGGGCGGCGAAAAGGTGTGCGCCACGCAGGCGTACAACGAGGTGGAGGAGGCGGAATTCGTCGCCGACGAGATCGAGCGCCTGCGCAAGACCGAGAACCGCGGCTACTCCGACTTCGCCATCCTCTACCGCACCAACGCGCAGTCCCGCTCCTTCGAGGACGTGCTGGCGCGCCGCCGCATCCCCTATCGGCTGGTCGGGGGCATTCGCTTTTGGGAGCGCCGCGAGGTCAAGGACGTCGTCGCCTACCTGCGCTTCTGTTTCAACCCGAAGGACGCGCTGAGCTTCGCGAGGATCGTGTCGGTGCCGCCGCGGAAAATCGGCAACGTGACGGTAGACGCACTCAGCGCGCGCTCGCGCGAAACGGAAGAGGACTTCCTGGCCCTCCTCGCGGACCCAGCCCGCGTCCCCGGCCTGCCTCGCGCGGCGATAGTGCCCCTGCAGAAGTTCCGCACCCAGCTCGAATCGTTGCGCTCGGTGATGGGCGTGCTGCGCCCGAGCGAGCTGCTCGACCACGTCATCGAGGTCCTGGATTTGCGCCAGCACTACCTCGACGGCACGCCGCAGGGCGAGGCGCGCATGGAGAACCTCAACGAGCTGCGCGGCCTGGCCGAGAGCTTCGACGACCGCGAGCCTGCACAGGGCCTTGAGGACTTCTTGGCCGAGGTGGCGCTGGTGTCGGACGTCGACGCGTACGACGAGAACGGCGAGGGCGCGACCCTCATCACGCTGCACATGGTCAAGGGCCTTGAGTTCCCAGTCGTCTTCATGGTCGGGATGGAGGAGGGCCTGCTGCCGCACCAGCGCGCGCTCGACGAGCGCGAGGAGAACCCCTCCGCGGTGGGCGCCGCGACCGAGATGGCCGAGGAGCGCCGCCTCTGCTACGTGGGCATGACCCGTGCCAAGGACCGCCTATACCTGAGCTGCGCGTTCCGCCGCCACCTGTATGGGCGGTCGCAGCCTGCGTTCCCGAGCCGTTTTCTGACCGAGATCCCCCAGTCGATGCTGTCGGCTCCGCGCGGGAGCGCGCCGGTGGCGCCACCGCGCCAGGGCTACAAGGAGCGCTACCAGGAGCTCCAGGTCAAGGCGGCCCCCGCAGCCCCGCCCGTGCAGCGGTTCTCCAGCGGGGATCGGGTGTCCCACCCCGCCTTCGGCAGCGGCATTGTGGTCAAGAGCACGCTGACGCGCACCGACGAGGAGCTGGTCATCAAGTTCGACAAGGTTGGTCTCAAAATCCTGTCGGGCATGATCGCGCCCCTGACCAAATGAGCAAGCGCAAAAAGCCCATCGACCCGGAGGCGAGGTCCGCGGAGCTGCGCGAGCAGATCCGCAAGCACGAGCACGCGTACCACGTGCTCGACCGGCCCGAGATCTCGGACGCCGAGTACGACGCGCTGTTCCTAGAGCTGAGGCGCCTGGAGGACGAGCACCCCCAGCTCGTCACCCCCGATTCGCCCACGCAACGTGTCGGCGGCGAAGCGTCGGAGCAGTTCGCGAAGGTGCGGCACCGTTCACCGATGCTGAGCCTCCAGAATGCCTTCGACGAGGCGGAGATCCGCGCCTTCGACAAGCGGGCGCGCGCGGCCGTCGGCGACGACGTCAAGTACTGCGCCGAGCTCAAGATCGACGGCCTCGCGATCAGCCTCTCGTACGAAAAGGGACGCCTGAAACGAGCCGCCACGCGTGGCGACGGGACAGTGGGCGAGGACGTCACCGCCAACATTCGAACAATCAAGAGCGTGCCTCTCACCATCACTCCGGTCGCCGGCCTTCCCGATGTCTTCGAGGTCCGCGGCGAGGTGTATTTCCCGATCGCCGCGTTCGAGAAGCTGAACCGCGAGGTGGAGGCTGAGGGCAAGCAGCGCTATGTGAATCCGCGCAACACCGCGGCCGGCAGCGTGAGGCAGATCGATCCGAACGTCACCGCGAGCCGCGACCTGCAGACCTTCATGTACACCCTCGACCCAGGCGGGCCCTGCCGCTCGCAGTGGGAGGTGCTGCGCACGCTCGAGAAGATGGGCTTTCGTGTCAACAAGCACAGGCGCAGGCTGGGCTCGATCGACGAGGTGATCGAGTACCACGCCGAGTGGCAGAAAAAGCGCCACAAGCTCGAGCACGAGATCGACGGCGTGGTGGTGAAGGTCGATCGGTTCGACCAGCAGCTCGAGCTCGGCTTCGTCGCGCGGTCCCCTCGCTGGGCGATCGCCTTCAAGTACGCGCCGGAGCAGGCGGAGACGGAGGTCGAGTCGATCGACTGCTACGTCGGCCGAACCGGGGTGCTCACGCCTGTCGCTCACGTGAAGCCGGTGATCGTCGGCGGCGTCACGGTGCGGAACATCACGATGCACAACGAGGCGCAGGTCAACGAGAAGGGCGTGTACGTCGGGGCGCGCATCGTCATCCACCGCGCGGGCGACGTCATCCCGGAGATCGTCAGCGTCATGGATCCGAAGCAGGGGTGGCGCATGCCCGCGAAGTGCCCGGTGTGTGGGGGGGAGGTGGTGCGCGAGGAGCCTTACATCGCCCACCGCTGCATCAATCCGTTTTGTGGCGCGCAGCGATTGGAGCGGCTGCGCCATTTCGCGAGCCGCGGCGCGCTGAACATCGAGGGCCTCGGCTACGCGACGCTGAACCAGATCATCGAGCGCAAGTGGGCAGAGGACCCCAGCGACCTGTACCGACTCACCAAGGAGCAGGCGATGGAGCTCGACGGGTTCGCCGACAAGTCGGCGCAGAACCTCATCGACAGGATTGCCGAGAGCCGTCGCCCCCAGCTCGGCTCCTTTCTATATGCGTTGGGCATCCCGCAAGTTGGCAGCGCGACAGCGGACCTGCTCGCGGCTGAGTTCGGCTCCATCGAAAAGCTGCGAGTGGCGGACGAGGAGCAGCTGCTCAAGGTCGAAGGGGTGGGCCCGAACATGGCCCGCGAGGTGCATCTGTACTTCGAGGGAAAGGGGGGAGAGCTGGTCGGCAGGCTGCTGAAGGCAGGCGTGGAGCCGCAGGCGGTCGAAGCGCCGAGCGAGGGCCCGCAGACCGGAAAGACTTTCGTCTTCACTGGCACGCTGGAAACGATGAGCCGCCCCGACGCTGAGGCGCTGGTGAGGCGCCTGGGCGGCAAAGCCGCGTCAAGCGTGAGCGCCAAAACCGACTACGTAGTCGCAGGCCCTGGCGCGGGCTCGAAGCTGGAGAAGGCACAAAAGCTGAAAGTAAAGGTCTTAGACGAGGAACAGTTTCTATCGATCATCAAGGCATGAGATAAGTCAGTCCTCCCCGCTCGCCGGGGAGGTGGCGGGCCGGGCCCGCCGGAGGGGGCGTTCAATAAACGACTGCCGTGATTCGACGATCTTCTAGACTCCCGATGGTGCCAAGCACCTCACTCCCGGCCAAGCCGGTAACCCAGACCTGGGTGAGCGTGGCGCTGCTGCTTGGCGGGGTCATCGGCCTCGGGTGGGCGCTGTTCCTGGGCCAGTTCTTCGGCGAGCCTTCTGCAGTCGGCCCGGTGAAGGCGGTGCTCCTCATCTGGTCAGGAATGTCCCTCGCCACCTTCATCCTCGCGGTGCCCGCGGCGATCATGCTTCTCCGCCGCGCCCGCCCCGCCCGCCCCGTCGCCTGGATCGTCTCGATCCTTATGACTGCCACCTGGGTGGGCGCGATCGCCGGCATCCCCGCCCTCATCGGCCTCGGCTGGAGTCGAAGACCGGCGAGACCCTAAGCTACTTCGGTGCCTCTCTCTCGCGAACAGGTGCGTCACGTGGCCATGCTCGCGCGCATCGGTCTCGAGCCAGGCGATGAGGATTTCTACGCCGAGCAGCTGAGCGGGATCCTCGAGCACATCGACCGCCTGCAGCAGGTCGACACCGATGACATCCCGCCGACAGCCCAGGTCGTCGAGATCGTCAACCAGCTGCGCGAGGACGAGCCGCGCCCCGGCCTCACGCAGGCCGACGCTTTGTCCAACGCCCCTGCCGCTCAGGACGGATTTTTCCGCGTGCCCTCCATCCAGGAAGAGAGCTGATGGACACGACCAAGCTCACCATCACCGAGCTGCAGCGACTGCTGCAGCGTCGTGAGCTGTCGGCTGCCGATCTCCTGTCCGAGCATCTCGAGCGGATCGACAACGTTGACGATCACGTGAAAGCCTTCCTCCGTCTTACGCCCGAGCTCGCCACCCAACAGGCAGTAGCCGCGGACCGCGCGCTGGAGTCGGGCGACGCAGGGCCGCTGGCCGGCATACCCCTGGCCGTGAAGGACGTGCTGTGCGTTCGGGGCATCGAAACCACTGCCGGCTCGCAGATCCTTCGCGGGTTCAAGCCTCCTTACACGGGCACTGCGGTCTCGCGGTTGTTCGCGGCCGGGGCCGTGATGGTGGGGGTCACCAATTGCGATGAGTTCGCCATGGGCAGCTCGACCGAGAACTCTGGCTATTTCCCCACTCACAACCCCTGGTCGCTCGATCGCGTGCCCGGAGGCAGCTCGGGCGGCAGCGCCGCGGCAGTGGCGGCGGGCGAGGCGGTGGCGGCGCTGGGCTCTGACACGGGCGGCTCGATCAGGCAACCCGCCGCGCTGTGCGGCGTGGTGGGGATGAAGCCCACCTACGGGCGCGTGAGCCGCTACGGCCTCATCGCGTTCGCCTCGAGCCTCGACCAGATCGGGCCTTTCGCACGCTCCGTCGAGGACTGCGCCATCTTGCTGGAGGCGATGGCCGGGCGCGATCCCCTCGACGCCACCTCATCCGACCGCGCGAACGATGTGCGGCGCGATTTCGACGCCGGCGTGAAGGGGATGAGACTCGGGGTGCCGCGCGAGTACTACGACGTCGAAGGGATCGAGCCTGGCGTGAAGGCCGCAATCGATAAGGCGATTGACGCGCTCCGTCGCGATGGTGCGGAGATCGTCGACGTCAAGCTGCCGCACACCGACTACGGGCTTGCCGCCTACTACATCATCGCGCCGGCCGAGTGCTCGTCCAACCTTGCCCGGTTCGATGGCGTGAGGTTCGGCCTGTCCGACCAGGACGCTGCGAACATCACCGACGCCTACATGCAGGCGCGGCGCGAGGGCTTTGGCACCGAGGTGCGGCGCCGCGTGATGCTCGGCACCTACGCGCTGTCCAGCGGCTACTACGACGCGTATTACCTCAAGGCACAGAAGATCAGGACCCTCATAAAGCGCGACTTCGACGCCGCTTTCGAGCAGTGCGATGCGATTGTCAGCGCGACCTCACCGACAGTCGCCTTCCCGATCGGGTCGAAAACCCAAAACCCGCTCGCGATGTACCTCTGCGACGTACTGACGCTGGGCGGCAACCTCGCGGGGCTGCCTGGCATCAGCGTGCCGTGCGGGTTGTCGGAAGGCCTGCCAGTCGGCCTTCAGGTCCTGGCCCCGCAGTGGCGAGAGGACGTCGCCCTGCGGGTTGCGCATGCGTACGAGGTGGCGAGCGGAGTCAAGGCGGAGGTGGCGCCTCTTTGAGCGGTGGTAGCCAAGACAAACCCCTCTCCCCGACCCTCCCCCCCGAGGGGGCAGGGAGTAAGTGGGAAGTCGTCATCGGGATGGAGGTGCACGTGCAGCCGCGCACGCGGACGAAGATGTTCTGCGGTTGCGCTGTCGGCCAGCTCGGCGATCCGCCGAACTCCAACGTGTGCGAGATCTGCACCGGGATGCCAGGCGTGCTGCCGGTGATCAACAAGGCAGCAGTCGAGGCGTGCCTCAAGACGGCGCTCGCCCTCGGCTGCGACATACCGCAACACACCAAGTTCGACCGCAAGAACTACATGTATCCCGACCTGCCCAAGGGCTACCAGATCAGCCAGTACGACCTGCCGATGAGCCGCGACGGGCACCTCGAGCTTGGCGGCCGGCAGGTGCGCATCCGGCGCGTCCACCTCGAGGAGGACACGGGCAAGTTGGTCCACGCAGGCGACAAGCTGCACCTGGCAAAGGAATCATTCGTCGACCTGAACCGCGCGGGCGTGCCCCTGATGGAGATCGTCAGCGAGCCCGACCTGCGCTCGGCCGACGAGGCGCGCGACTACGCGGTGGCGCTGCGCACGCTGCTGCGCACGATCGGCGCGTCGGAGGCGGAGATGGAGAAAGGCCAACTGCGCGC
>DAIUFK010000074.1:0-10578 GCA_036844615.1 Candidatus Dormiibacterota bacterium
ACCTGGACCTTCCACCTACGGCATGACATGGTCTTCTCGAACGGCGACAAGATCACTGCCAAGGACTGGATCTACAGCTGGACGCGGACGGTGCGTCTTAACGACGCATACGCCAGCAACCTGGCCGTCATCCACGGCTCGGCCGACGTCGCGGCCGGCACCGCGACCACCCTGTCGGGCCTGACAGCGCCTGACGACTACACCCTCGTGGCGAAGCTCGACGCGCCGGCAGGCTACTGGCTGAGCCAGCTCGCCATGCCGACCGCCAGCGAGGTACTGGACCAGAAGGTCATCACTGCGGCTGGGGACGACAAGTGGACCCAGCAGGCCTCGACCTACATCGGCAGCGGCCCCTTCACGATGACCGCACGCACTGCCAAGCAGTCAATGGACTTCGCTCCCACACCGCACTGGTGGGGCGGCGACACCGGAAAGCTGACCAAGGTTCACGTTGACATCGGCATAGACGATGTCTCACGCGTCAAGAAGTTCGAGTCTGGCGGCTACGAAGTTGTCGGTATGGCCAACAACGGGCCCGGGCCGGACGACATCCTTCGCTACAAGGCTGACCCGACCAAGAGCAGCCTGCTCACCATTTACCCCGGCGCCCGCACCACGGGTATCGGGTTCAACATGGTCTTAGGCCCATTCGCAATGAAGCCTGGGGCAGCCCCGGGGCAATCGACAGTCAACTCGGCTGACCCCGGTAAGGACGGGCGCATCGCCTTTACCGAGTCGATCGACCGCGCCCAGCTTGTCGACATCGCGTGCGCGCACGGGGCGACTTGCCAGGCTGCGACCGGCGGTGTCATTTCCAAGGGCTTCAAGGGCTACCTCGGCGACAACGGCGACCCTTACGCGAAGTTCGATGCTGCTGCGGCCAAGGCCCTCTACCAGAAGTGGGACCCGACAGGCAGCAAAGCCAAGACCCTCACGCTCCGCTACAACTCGTCGGCCGGAAACGACAAGATCTTCGGCAACCTCCAGGCTCAGTGGAAGGCGAACCTTGGCATCGACGTCAAGCTAGCCCCATCTGACTTCCCAACTCTGCAGCGCGACCGCAAGACGAAAACCGTCGTCCTCGGCCGTGAGAGCTGGAGCATCGACTACGACCACCCGCAAGACTGGTTCGACAACCTGTACAGCTGTGCGCAGGCCCCAGTCGGCCGCGGCAATGATGAGGCGTACTGCAACCCGGCTATGGACGCCATCACGAACGCTGCCAACGCCAAGCCGATCGATGTCGCCCTTCCTGACTATGTCAAGGCGAACCAGATGCTCGCCAACGACCTGGTTTGGGGCACTTTCATCTACGGGACCGCGTCGTTTTTGACGCAGAAGTACGTCAAGGGCGTCGGTTACAACGCGCTTTACGACTTCAACTGGGAGGGCATCTCACTGCTCTCGCACTAAACACCCGTTTCTCGTTTACAAAAAGGGGGGTCCGCCGTTCGGGTGGACCCCCCTGCTGTTATCTTTTGATAGGAGCCATGTGACCCGAGGAACGCTCGTCTACGCGGCCCAGCGCTTGGTGCTGATCAGTCTTACTGCCTTCGTCGTGTCTTCCATCGTCTTCATCGGCGTCCACCAGCTCCCGGGCAACGCCCTCGCCAGCGAACGCCGGATCAACCCCGCGACGGAAGCCGCGCTGCTTCACCACTACCACCTTGACGTGCCCTGGCCGCAGCAGTACCTGATCTGGATCCAGGGCCTGTCGCACGGCGACCTCGGCGAATCGCTCGTCAACATGGGCACGCAGATCACCCCGCTTCTGCTTCGTGAGTCGACGGTGAGCTTGACCCTCGGCCTGGCCGCGGTTGTGGTGACCATCGTGGTTGGCATGTCGCTGGGTGTCCTGGCTGCAATCAAGCAGAACACATGGGTCGACTACGTGGCTTCGACCGCCTCCGTGGTCGGCTACAGCGTCCCCAGCTTCGTATGGGCATTCCTCCTCATCCTGCTCACCGTCTCGGGCTTCTATGCCTGGACGGGCGGTCAGATCTACGAGGACATCGGTTGGGGGAAGCCAGAGCAGATTCCCGTCCCGGCGATCGCGCTCGGGCTGCCTTACGCCGCCATCGTCGCCAGGCTGACCAGAGCCAGCATGCTCGAGGTGATCCGGCAGGACTACGTTCGAACTGCCTGGGCGAAGGGCCTGAGTGCAAGGGTCGTGATCCTGCGCCACGCGCTGCGGAATGCGCTGATCCCTGTGGCCACCATCCTCGGCCCGCTGGTCACAGGCATCATCACCGGGTCGGTAGTGATCGAGTTCCTATTTGGCATACCCGGGCTGGGCCAGGAGTTTGTCACCAGCATCCTGAGCCGTGATTACAACATCGTGATCGGCGTTTTCACGTTCTACGCCGCGCTGATCGGCCTGGCGAACCTCGCAGTCGACCTGCTCTACCCGGTTCTCGATCCGCGGATACGCTACTAATGGAAATGGAGTAAGAAATGGCGACATTACTTCCCCAGATTGAGATGCCGGAGGAGGTCGCTGTCACCGGGGCGGACGAGCTTCCGGAGCAGGTCAGTCTGTGGCAGGACGCGTGGCGCCGGCTGAGGCGGAACCGCATGGCGGTCATCGGGCTTGTGATAATCGGGATCTTCCTGGTCACGGCGCTGGTCGCCCTGGTTTGGACCCCTTACGACACCTGGCGCCAGGCGCTGGGACCGACTTATCAAGGTCCTTCGCTGGCCCACCCGTTCGGGCTCGACGACTTCGGCCGCGACATCCTGAGCCGGGTGATGGGGGGCGCTGCGATCGCCCTGACGGTCGGCGTCGGCGCGAGCATGATCGCGTCAGTCGTCGGGATTGTTCTCGGCCTGCTGGCGGGCTTCTACAGAGGCAAGGTCGACATGGTCATATCGACGCTGATCAACATCTCCTACGGCGTGCCCGACCTGCTCATCGCCCTGATCCTGGTGGTGCTGATCGGGCGCGGCATTCAGAACATCATCCTCGCGATCTCTATCACGGCCTGGCTGGGGATGGCTCGGCTGGTCCGCGGACAGACGTTGGCTCTCCGCGAGCGTGAGTTTGTAGAGGCGGCCCGCTCCATCGGGACCACCAACTTCAAGATTCTGACCCGGCACATCTTGCCCAACGCGCTCGGGCCGATCGTCGTCCAGGCCACATACCTGGTGCCCGCGGCGATCATATTCGAGGCCTTCCTCAGCCTGTTGGGCATGGGCGTCCCTCCACCAGCGCCGAGTTGGGGCCGCATGGCAGTCGAGGGCTACAAGGCGATCCAGATCGCGCCACACATCGTGCTCGCTCCGTGCCTTGCCCTGTCCCTCACAGTCCTCGCCTTCAACTGGGTAGGGGACGGGCTGCGGGACGCGATCGACCCGAGGATGCGTCGATAGCCGCCCCCCTCCTGAAAGTCGAGAAGCTCGTCACGGAGTTCGCCACGTCGGCCGGGAGCGTCCACGCAGTCGACGGAGTCAGCTTCGAGATGGAGGCAGGCGAGACACTGGGGATCGTCGGAGAGTCGGGCAGCGGCAAATCGATGACAGCGCTGTCGATTCTCAACCTGGTCCCCGAACCGGGCCGGATCTCTGGCGGTCAGATCCTGTTCAAGAACCGGGACGTGGTCAGCATGACGTCAGGTGAGCTTCTGGAGTACCGCGGTTCCGACGTGGCAATGATCTTCCAAGACCCGATGACATCAATGAATCCCGTGCTCCGCGTCGGTTTCCAGATCGAAGAAGCGATGCGAGCCCACGAGCGTTTCAACAAGCAACAGGCCAAGGAGCGCGTGGTCCCGCTCCTCCAGCGCGTGCGCATACCGTCGCCGCAGCAGCGGGCCAAAGACTTTCCGCACCAGTTCAGCGGCGGCATGCGCCAGCGCGCGATGATCGCGATGGGCCTCTCGAACGAACCCTCCCTGCTCATCGCCGACGAGCCGACCACTGCGCTCGACGTGACCGTGCAAGCGCAGATCCTGGAGCTCCTGAAGGACCTCAACCGCGAGTTGAAGACCGCGATCATTCTGATCAGCCACAACGTCGCTGTGATCAGCAGCCTCTGCTCGCGCGTCATGGTGATGTACGCAGGCCGTGTCGTCGAGTCGGGTCCGACTCGAAAGGTGTTCGATCACCCGGAGCACCCCTACACCTGGTCGCTGCTGCGTTCGGTTCCGCGGGTTGACGAGCGCCGCCACGAAAGGCTGATCAGCATCGAGGGCATGCCGCCAGACCTTTCGCGCCTTCCTTCCGGTTGCAAGTTCCACCCTCGCTGCCCCTTCAAGGTCGAGCGCTGCATGCGCGAGGAGCCTCCTTTGGAGGAAGTCTCACCGGGGCAAGACGCGCGCTGCTGGGTGCTGATGAGCAACACCACCAAAGAGTCGCAGGGCGTTAAGGCGTGAGCCAGCCGCTGGCGGTGCTGCCCACCGAAAGGGACGGCCCGCTGGTCTCGGTCACCGACGTGATCAAGCATTTTCCAACCGGTGGCGGGTTTCGCCAGGAGGTAGTCAGGGCCGTAGACGGCGTCACCTTCGACATCGCGAAGGGCGAGACTCTCGGTCTCGTCGGCGAGTCGGGGTGCGGAAAGTCCACCCTCGGGCGGGTGATCATGCAGCTGCACCCTGCCACCTCAGGCTCGATCAAGTTCGAGGGTCGCGAGCTGACCAAGATGCGGGGCAACCAGCTGCGCCAGGTGCGCCAGCGGATGCAGATCATCTTCCAGGACCCTTACGCGTCGCTCAATCCGAGGATGGCGATTGGGGACATCATCGCCGAGCCGCTGAAGAACTTCGGCCTCGGTAATCGGCGCGCGCGCGAAAAGCGCGTCCAGGAGGTGATGCGGGTCTGCGGTCTCAACCCAGACTTCGCCAACCGATACCCGCACGAGTTCTCCGGCGGCCAGCGGCAGCGCATCGGGATCGCCCGCGCGCTCGTTCTGACCCCGAGCCTCATCGTCGCCGACGAGCCGATATCAGCCCTCGATGTTTCGATTCAGGCGCAGATCGTGAACCTGCTCGAGGACCTGCAGGACAAGTTCAAGCTCACCTATCTGTTCATCGCCCACGACCTCTCGGTGGTACGCCACGTCAGCGACAGGGTGGCGGTCATGTACCTCGGCAAGATCGTCGAGGTCGCTACCAGCAAAGAGGTTTACGACAAGCCGCTCCACCCCTACACAAAGGTGCTTTTGAGCTCGATTCCAAGCGCCAACGCCGAGATCGAAGGGAGACGCAAGCCGATCCTGCTGAAGGGCGAGATCCCTTCACCCATCAACCCGCCGAGCGGCTGCCGCTTCCACACCCGCTGCCCGATCGCGCAACTGCCGATCTGCGCCGAGGTCGAGCCCCAACTGGAAATGAAAGCCGACGGCCACGTAGCCGCCTGCCACTTCGCGGGAAAGCTTTAGGAAAGAGTGTCCTCCCCGCTCGCCGGGGAGGTGGCGGGCCGGGCCCGCCGGAGGGGGCGCCCAGTTGGACATGCCGCCCGCCTAGTGTTTAACGATCCGGGCGCTACTCCAATAGAAGTCGTACAGCGCGTTGCCGCCGACTCCCTTCACATAAGGATGAGCCAGGTACTGCTGCACCCCGTAGACGAGTCCGCCGAAATCGTTGTCGGCGATAAGCGACTGGCCTACCGCTTTGTAATCAGCCAGCGCCGCCGCGAGCGGCTTCGCGTCAGCGGCCTTCACCGACTTGTCGAACGCCGCATTTGAGTAGCACGAACCGCCTGAGCTCGCCCCAGTCAGGAACAGGTAATCGAACCAATCCTGCGGGTGGTCGTAATCGGCGCGCCAACTCTGCCTGAACAGCGAGTAGGCGCACTTTCCGTTGCGCCGGTCGAAGTATGTCTTGCGATCGACCTCGACGCACTTCACGACCACTCCAAGGTTCTTCAGCCATTGCGACACAAGGTTTGCGCACACCGACTTGTTGAAGGGATCAGTGTCATACGTGTAGGTGAGGCCCTTGACCTTGGCCTTAGTCGGGTCCCAGGCGAGGTACTCAGCCTTGGCGGCTGTGGCGTCGAACTTCGTGTTGGTGTCAGCCGCGTCTCCGACGTAGCCGACCAGCCCCATGCTGATCAGCCCACCAGCGGCCGGCACGCATGCGGTGCCCTGGTTGCACACAGCCGCCGCGAGCGCCGCCCTGTCGATCCCGGCGCTGAACGCGTGGCGCCCCGCCTTCCCCGCCGAGCCCGCAAAAAGCCCTGTCTTCAGGTTGAACCCAGCCCAGAAAGTGACCCCGGCGGGCACGAGCTGTAGCTGCGCCGACAACTTCGGATCAGTCGTGTACCGCACGGCAGCCGCCGGCGACAGGCCCTGGCGGGCGTAGCCGATGAGGCTGTAAACGCCCGACTCATACTTCGCGACCTGCGCTTCCTGGTCGGCGAGCACGTCGATGTGGACGTGGGTGATGGCGCCGGTCGACCCTCCGAACCACGCGGGCACCGGTTCGAAATCAAGGGATTGCCCTGACGACCGAGCCGTCATCCGAAACGGCCCGCTGCCGATCAATGTCTCCGGCTTCGCGAACCACACGTTGTCGCCCGCCGCCGAGACCACCTTGCTGTCCACGACCCAGAAGGGCCACAGCCCGACCACCGTGTACCAGTAGCCCGCCGGCTTGCTCAGCGTGGTGGTGAAGGTGTAGGCGTCCACCTTGACCAGGCCGCTCAGCTTGGCCGTCCTGCCGTCGGCGACCGCCTGGTAGCCGGCGATGGGCTGAAACAGGCCTGCGTAGTCGCCCTGCTTGGCCGCCGCGCGATTCCAGCTGTAGAGAAAGTCGTCAGCCGTGATCGGGTCGCCGTTGGAGAACTTCGCGTCCTTGCGCAGCTGAAAGGTGTAGGTGAGGCCGTTGGCTGAGACGGTGGGGGGCACTGTCGCCAGGTCCGGAACCTCCTGCAGCTTCTGGTCGAACTTGTACAGCCCCGAGAACACGTTGCGAAGCACGTCGACGTCCGCCGGCGACGAGATCTGTGCAGGGTCGAGGTCGGCCACGTCCTGCGCGATTGGAAAGCTCAGGGTCTGGTCGGCGGCGAGGACCTCCTTCGTCCCACCTCCACCCGGGCCAAGCACCGCGACTCCGACCATGATGGTGACGATCACCAGCACGACCAGCGCCACCGCCAGCGCGATGCGGAGCCCTCTCACGTGGTGAGGATGACTTTGCCCGTGCTCTTGCCGCCGGCGACCGAGGCCAGCGCCCTGGGCGCCTCCGAGAGAGGAAACCGAGAGGAGATGAGCGGCTTGATCTTGTGGGCTTCGTACAGGTCCTGGAGTGCGCGGGCCGCGGGCGGGATGAGCTCCGGTACGCGAGTGTTGTAGAGGCCCCAATGGAGGCCGAC
Organism: Candidatus Dormiibacterota bacterium; assembly: GCA_036844615.1. Lineage (GTDB taxonomy): Bacteria > Chloroflexota > Dormibacteria > Dormibacterales > Dormibacteraceae > Palsa-872. Next base: position 7,312 of record DAIUFK010000074.1, read on the forward strand.
GACCGAATAGTTCTTGACCAGCACGTGATTGGTGGCGGCCTGCGCAATGCGTCCTGATGTGAAGCCGACGATGACGATGCGGCCCTCGAATGCGATGCACTTCGTTGTGCGGTCGTACACGTCGCCGCCGACAGGATCGAAGACGACGTTGGCGCCACGTCCCCCGGTTAGACTCTTCACTTCTTCGGCAAAGTCCTGGGTCTTGTAATTGATCGCGTGGTCGGCGCCGAGGCGGCGGCAGACTTCCAGCTTCTCGTCGCTTCCGGCCGTGGCGATGACTGTCGCCCCGGCGGCCTTGCCCAGCTGGATGGCGGCGCTCCCAACACCACCCGCGCCGGCGTGGACGAGCAGGGTCTCGGTCGGCTGCAGGTTCGCACGGCGGTGAAGGCCGAACCACGCGGTCTGGTAGGTGAGAGTGAAGCCGGCAGCGTCTTCGAACGGCATGTCGGCGGGCATGCGGGAGATGGATGCCGGCGCCGCGTCGGCGATCTCCGCGTACCCGCCGCGAGTGAGCCCGCCGCTGTCGAGGAGCGCCATCACCCTGTCGCCAGGCTGGAATCCCGACAAGGCAGGCGCCGCGATGACCTCGCCGCTTACCTCCACGCCAGGCACGAAGGGAAGCGCCGGCTTGAACTGGTAGGTGCCTGCGACCATCAGCGCGTCGGGGAAGTTGATAGCCGCGGCGCGCACGGCGATGCGCACCATGCCGTCAGCGGCGACGCCCGGCTCGACCTCCTCCAGGCGTAGCGCCTCAGGCCCGCCAAGCTCCCTTACGACCCAGGCTTTCACGGGCACCATCGTAGGGGTCGAGTCGCCAAGACCCGCTTACCAACCGTAGCCTGCTTATCGCTTAGCCGAGCCGCTACCCACTCTTAACCCACCTCTGGCAACATGCGGGGAGAAGTTGGCTCGGTAGCCCGCGCAGGGGGAGGTTCTAGATGTCTTGGCGCCTGGTCGCACTACTCGCCATGTTCAGCCTTACGGTCTGGCCGACCGCCGCGTCTGCCAATAACGGCGGATCGGGCCGGCTCGGATCGATCAACCACATAGTCGTCGTCTACGAAGAGAACCACAGCTTCGACAATCTCTATGGCGGGTGGGAAGGGGTCAATGGCCTCGCGGCCGCGGATGCCGCCCACACGACGCAGATCGGGCAGGGCGGCGCTGCCTATACCTGCCTGCTCCAGAACGACGTCAACCTGAAGTCGCCTCCGCTGCTTGGAGATTGCACAGACACCTCGACTGGAACCTCGTTCGTGAGCCATTTCGCGAACAGCCCGTTCAGCATCGAGACCTTCATCCCAGCCAGCGCACTGACCTGCCCGCAGCCTGGAGTCTTCGCCCCCAACGGCCTGCTCCCGAGCGCTGCCAACCTGCCTGGCGGCTGCACCAGGGACATCGTCCACCGCTTCTACCAGGAGCAATACCAGCTCAACAACGGCGCTCAGAACCTGTATGTGACAGGTAGTGATGCGGTCGGGCTGTCGATGGGGAACTACAACACCCAGGCCCTGCCGATTTATGCCTACCTTCACAGCCCTGCCCACCCGCACTACGCAATCTCCGACAACTTCTTCCAGTCCGCGTTCGGCGGGTCGTTCCTCAACCACCAGTGGCTGGTCGCGGCGGCCACGCCGACTTATGCAACGGCACCGTCGAGCCTCCACTCGAAGATCGATTCGAACGGAATGCCTAACAACTACGCGCTCTATCACGCGACGGGTCCTGTCGCGGACGGGCCGCTGACGCAACTGTGCCCGTCGGCGGTTCCCGGCCGGGCCTGCGGTGCGTATGCGGTCAACACCATCCAGCCCGCGGTGCAGCCGACCAGCTCGAGCACTACCAAGCTGCCGCTCCAGACCGGCACGACAATCGGCGATGAGCTGAGCGCGGCAGGAGTGAGCTGGGCGTGGTACTCAGGCGGCTGGTCGAACGCCGATGGTGACGTCGGCGCCCCCGGTTGGACCAACGGCTCCGCCGGCACCTGTGCAGACACTTATTCGTTCGCCAATCCGGCTTACCCGTACTGCCCGAACAAGGTCTTCCAGTTTCACCACCAGCCCCTCAACTATTACGCGAGCTTTGCGCCTGGCACGCCAGGCCGCGCGCACCTGCAGGACGAGGTCGCATTTGACAACCTGCTCGGCAATTCCGCGAAGACCTGCCAGCTGAACTCGGTGAGCTTTGTCAAGCCGATCGGGTTGGAGAACGAGCACCCCGGCTACACAAGCGAGAGCACGGGCAGCAACCACCTGGTACAGCTTTTGCAGGCAATCGATGGCAGCAGCTGCCGCAAGGACACGATGGTCGTTGTCACCTACGACGAGTTCGGCGGCCAGTGGGACCACGTGAGCCCTCCAGGGCAGGGCGGCGCGGCCGGCCCGCACGACCAGTGGGGCCCGGGGACTCGCATCCCCGCGCTCATCGTCACGCCGCAGGTGCGCGGCAACTTCGTCGTCGACCACACGCAGTACGACACCACCTCAATCCTCGCCACGATCGAGCACCGTTACGGGTTGCTACCGCTGGGTACTCGCGACGCGGCGGTCAACGACCTCGGGAACGTCTTCAACGCGCACAACCCTGAAGTGGAAGGAAGCTCGGCCTAGCCGATCAGCCTCACGTTATTCGGATACTGTCGGGGCTCGACCAGTCCAGAGGTCGAGCTCCGGCAGTCCGTACATTCCCAGCGTCTGCGAAATCTCGCCCGCATGAGAGGCGTCGTGCGTCAGCAATCGCATCAGCACTGACTGGCGCGTGTGGACCTGGATCTTGTCGTCACGCACTCGCCGCGCTTCATGGTTCAACGACTCCGGCGTCCATCGCTCGAGACACTGTTGAACAATCGCCCACGATGATTCGAGCGCGAAGACGAGCTCGTCCGCATGACGCGGATGGTCGATGTCATCTTCCCAAACATCCCCATTGGGATCAGTGAAGGGAGTGGTGTGGGCACCCGGCTCCTTGAAGACGGCGCACAGCCAGTAGACACGGGCCCCCGCGAGGTGCGCTGTGGTGGCCCAGATCGGCCAGAGGTGGGGAGCAGGTCTCAGCTCGAGCTGCTCGAGGGAGAGCGCGCCTATCGTGTTTACGAGGCGCTCATTGGTGAGCTGCCAGCCCTGATAAAAGTGGACGACGCCCTTTTGATCGATGCGGCCAAGGTTACCCCGCGGCGGCGAGGGCGGCGGACAAGCCACAATCTGGGGTCAGCCGGCGTAGCTCAGCTTGGTTAGAGCAGCGGTCTTTTAAACCGATGGTCCAGGGTTC
>DAIUFK010000075.1:0-3994 GCA_036844615.1 Candidatus Dormiibacterota bacterium
AGCCTACCGACCCCTCCATCTCGAGCTGGATGAGGCGGTTCAGCTCCACCGCGTACTCGAGAGGAAGCTCCTTGGTGAAGGGTTCGATGAAACCGTTGACGATCATCGTCTCGGCCTCGTTGCGGGTGATGCCGCGGCTCATCAGGTAGAAGAGCTGCTCGTCGGAGACCTTGCTAACGGTCGCCTCGTGGCCGAGGGTCACGTTCTCGGCGTCGACGTCGTTGTAGGGGTACGTGTCCGAGCGAGACTCGTCGTCGAGCAGGAGCGCGTCGCACTTGACGAACGACTTGGAGTTCTTGGCGTCGGGGTACATCTTGATGTGACCCCGGTACGAGGTCCGGCCGCCACCCTTGGAGATCGACTTCGAAGTGATGGTCGACGTGGTGTTGGGGGCGACGTGGATCATCTTGCCGCCGGCGTCCTGGTGCTGGCCCTTGCCCGCGAATGCGACCGAGAGCACGTCGCCCTTGGCGCCCGGCTCCATCAGGTAGACGCTCGGGTACTTCATGGTGATCTGCGACCCGAGGTTTCCGTCGACCCACTCCATCGTCGCATCGGCGTACGCGAGCGCGCGCTTGGTGACCAGGTTGAAGACGTTGGTCGACCAGTTCTGGATTGTCGTGTAGCGGCAGCGAGCGTTCTTCTTGACGATGATCTCGACCACCGCCGAGTGGAGCGAATCGGTGGTGTAGATGGGGGCAGTGCAGCCCTCGATGTAGTGCACGAACGAGCCCTCGTCGCAGATGATCAGCGTGCGCTCGAACTGGCCCATGTTCTCCGCGTTGATGCGGAAGTAAGCCTGCAGCGGGATGTCCACCCTCACGCCCTTCGGCACGTAGATGAACGAGCCACCCGACCAGACGGCTGTGTTCAGCGCTGCGAACTTGTTGTCAGCCGGCGGGATGATGGTGCCGAAGTACTCCTTGAAGAGTTCTGGGTGGTCGCGCAGCGCCGAATCGGTGTCGGTGAAGATGACGCCCTTCTTCGACAGCTCCTCGTGCAGCGAGTGATAAACGACCTCGGACTCGTACTGAGCCGACACGCCTGCGAGGAACTTGCGCTCGGCCTCGGGCACGCCAAGCCTGTCGTAAGTCTTCTTGATGTCGGGAGGCAAGTCCTCCCACGTCTTCGACTGCTTGTCCGACGCCCTGAGGTAATAGAAGATGTTCTCGAAGTCGATCACGCTCAGGTCCGCGCCCCACGTGGGCATCGGCTTCTTGCGGAAGATCTCCAGGGAGCGGAGCCTCATCTTCAGCATCCACTCCGGCTCCTTCTTCATCCACGAGATCTCCTTGACGATCTCGGGGTTGAGGCCGCGCTTCGCTTTGAAGACGTACTCCTCGGGGACGAAGAAGCCGTACTTCTCCTTGTAATCGGTGCCGACGTCGACTTTGGGTACTGTCGCCATCAGGCAACCTCCTCGGGCTTGAGCGTTGCCGGCTCGTCGGCATCCGCCCACTCTGAATAACCGGTCTTCTCCAGTCGGTTGGCAATCTCGGGACCGCCCGACAGCACAAACTTCCCGTCGACAAGCACGTGAACGAAGTCGGGCTTGATGAACTCCAGGATGCGCGTGTAGTGAGTGATGATCAGGACGCCGAGCCCCGGTCCGCGCATGCGGTTCACGGCCTCGGCGACGAACTTGATCGAATCGATGTCGAGGCCCGAGTCCGTCTCGTCGAGGATCGCGATCTCGGGCTTGAGCATCGCCATCTGCAGGATCTCCGCGCGCTTCTTCTCGCCGCCGGAGAACCCGTCGTTGATGTAGCGCGGCAGGAAGGAATCGTCCATGTGCAGCACCTCGAGCTCATCCTTGAGCATCGAGCGGAACTCCTTCGGGGAGATCATTTTCGACTTGTCCTTGCCGTCATAACCGCGCTTGGCGTTGAGTGCGGTGCGAAGGAAGTTGGTCATCGAGATGCCTGGCACCACCACCGGGTACTGCAGTGCGAGGAACATGCCAAGGCGGGCGCGCTCGTCGACTTGTAGGGCAAGCACGTTCTGGCCTTTGAAGATGACCTCGCCGCCGTCGACCGTGTAGCCGGGGTGGCCCATCAGCGTGTGGGAGAGCGTGGACTTGCCTGAGCCGTTGGGGCCCATTACCGCGTGTACCTCGCCCTTGTTGATGGCGAGCGTCACGCCCTTCAAGATCTCCTTGCCCTCGACGCTGGCCCGCAGGTCTCGAATCTCGAAATCAGCCAACTTTTCCTCTGCTCTCCTTAACTTCATAAGTGCAATCGGGTGCGGCGTCTGCCATCCACGTCGACCGGGTCACCGACGCGCCCAACAGGCGCTGGTACATCTCCTGCTCGTTGTGACAGGGCAGGCCGGTGCGGGCGGCGACGTCCTGGATGGGGCAATTGCAGTGGCGGATCGCGAGCCCACCCTCCAGAAGCTCCACCACCTCGGCCATGTGGCCGTGCTCAGTGGCGAGCTTCGCCAGCTCGCGGACGCGCGCATCAAAGTCTAGCCCGGCCAATCTCGGGGCGTACTCGGCCTCCAGGCGCTCCGCGCGTCGCTCGAAGAAACGCCGCAGCTGCTCCTCCGACAGGAACTCGACAAGCTCGCCTGAGAGCTCGCGGTGGCCGTCGGGGAAGTGCTCGCCCGCCGCTGGCGTGAGCTTGTAGACGTTCTCGGGCCTGCCCCGGCCGTGCGGCTCCGAGTGGGCGACGGTGGCCAGCCCATTGGCCTCGAGGGCCTCGAGGTGGCGCAGCGCCCCCTGCTTGGAGACCTCGAGGTGCGAGGCGACTTCGCCGAGGGTGGCGTGGCCGCGAGTCTTCAGGAAGGCGAGGATGCTCTCGCGCCTGGAATCCACGAGCTCATCGTACGAGTTTTTCAACAACGACGTTGAATTATCAGAGGGCGGGATTTACAGTCCGTTGACGATGGATCGAGCGCTACTGCTTGCCGCCCGCGGCCTGCGCGCTTTCGGCTTCGGGTTCTCGGCGGTCCTGATCGGGGTTTACCTGGAGCGGCGGGGACTCTCTCCAGGCCTTATCGGGTTGACCCTTGGCCTGGGGCTTGCCGCCGCGTCACTCTCGGGCCTCGCCTCGGCGAGCCTTGCCGCGCGGTTCGGGAGGCGCCGCGCGCTCGCCATCGCAGGGCTGCTCATGCTGCTCACAGGCCTCGACCTCGCGCTCGCCGGCCAGCCAGCCCTGCTCGTCGCGGCCGGGCTCACCGGCATGCTGGGCGCAGCCAGCGTCGACCTCGGCCCGTTTGCCTCGGTCGAGCAGGCAGTGCTCGCCGAAGCTGTCTTGCCGGCGGCGCGCAACGTTGCGTTCGGCCGCTACTCGCTCACCGGCGGACTTTTCAATGCTGCGGGCGGCCTGGCGGCCACCCTCGCCACCGGTCCCGCCGGCGGCCGCAACCTGTTCCTCCTGTACGCGGTGATAGGTGGTGCCACTGCAGTTCTTCCGCTCTTGATGAGCCCTCGCGTCGAGGCGCCGGCTAAGGCTGTTGCGTTTGGAAAGTTCCGTCCGCTCGCCGGCCTCGCTGCGCTGTTCGCACTCGATTCACTTGGAGGCGGCTTCGTCGCCAACGCAGTGATCGCCTACTGGCTGCACGTTCGCTTCGGAGTGGGCATCCAGACCTTGGGACCGCTGTTCTCGGTGATCGCGCTGTTGCAGGCTGTTTCTTACGAGGCGTCAGGCCGCCTTGGGGATCGGTTCGGGTTGGTCAACACGATGGTCTTCACGCACCTGCCCTCAAACATCCTGCTGCTGCTCGTCCCCTTCAGCCCAAACTTCGGGTGGGCCGTAGGCCTGCTGATGGCAAGGTTCGCGCTGTCGCAGATGGACGTTCCCGCGCGGCAGGCATATATCGTTTCGATAGTCCCTCCCGCAGAGCGCGCCGGCGCTGTCGCGATGACAGGAGCTGTGCGCGGCGTCGCCCAATCACTTGGTCCTGTCATCTCGGGGTTGGCGATCGGCGCCGCAAGCTTCGGCCTCCCGTTCTTCGCGGGGGGCGGGCTCAAGATCGTCTACGACATCGCGCT
>DAIUFK010000075.1:4094-10554 GCA_036844615.1 Candidatus Dormiibacterota bacterium
CGACTGCCGGTTGGCAGCCTGACCTGGCGAGTCCTCCTGGCCGGCGCGATCATGGGGATCGTCCTGTACCCGCTGGCCCGGTTCCCGATCTATCTCACGGTTCCGGCCGGCGCGATCGTGTACCTCGTCGCGGTCTTCTTCCTTCGCGCTGTGGACCCCGAGGAATGGCAGCTTGCCCGCCGCGGCGTCATGGCACGGCTGGGGACGAGGCGAGCGTAACCACCGGCCGCCCCCCGGCGTTGGGACAGGCAGGAAAACGTAGAATCTACGTGCCCCCCAACCATGTCTAGAGACATTCCCGAAACAATCAAAACCAAAGGTGGCCACCGGCCTCGTGCAAGGATCCACGCCGACTGGTCCCCGATCGGCCAGCGCCTCCGCCGCAACGCCACGTTGCGGATTGTCGGCGTCCTCCTTGGGCTGCTCCTGGTGGTCGGCCTGGCCGCGGATGCGTACGCCCAGTCGTTCTTCGACGGGCTGCCTTCGATCCAGGGCCTCGACAGCGCAGTGTTCGCCGGCGACACGGTGATCACCGACCGCAATGGAGTCATCCTCGCCGACGTCGGCAACCACGGAGACCACCGGCTCGCGGTGAAGCTGAAGGACATTGCGCCAGTCGCCATCCAGGCCACTGTTGCCATCGAGGACAGAGGCTTCTACTCCAACCCGGGATTCGACTCCGCCGCAATCATCCGAGCTGCCTACGACAACCTTCGCGCGGGCCACATCGTGAGCGGCGCCAGCACCATCACCCAACAGCTGGCGAAGCAGCAGTTCCTGACACCCGACCAGTCAGTCGAGCGGAAGCTCAAAGAGCTCGCGCTCGCGTACGAGTTGAGCCAGGCCTACACCAAAGACCAGATCATGGAGCTCTACCTCAACAAGAGCTTCTACGGTTCGCAGTCGTACGGCATCGAGGCGGCTGCCCAGGGCTACTTCCACGTCCCCGCCTCCAAGCTGGACCTCGCGCAGTCGGCGGTCATCGCCGGCCTGCCCCAGGCCCCAACCGAGTGGAACCCCGTCCTGCACCCCGACGCGGCCAAGCTTCGCCAGGCCCAGGTCCTGCAGGCGATGGTCAGGTCCAACTTCATCTCGCAAGCGGACATGGACAAGGCGGTGGCTGAAAAGCTCGTCTACAACTCCCCTGTCAACAGCTTCAAGGCGCCCCACTTCGTTGACTATGTGCTCGCGGAGCTCCGGCAGCTCGGCTTCAAGCCCGGCGTCCAGCAGCTCTACGTCAGGACCACTCTCGACTACAAGAAGCAGGTGATCGGCGAGCAGGTCGTGCGCTCGAACCTCGCCTCGAATGTGTGGCGCGACCGAGCGGGCCAGCTGTCGTCAGGTCTCATCGCCGAGGACCCGAAGACGGGTGAGATCCTGGTAATGGTCGGTTCGCCGAACTACAACGCGTCTGCCGGCCAGATCAACTACACGACCATCTACCGCAACATGGGCTCCTCGATGAAGCCCTACACGTACGGGGCTGTGATCAACGCGAGGGCGGCGACGGTGGACACGCCGGTGTACGACGGCCCAAGCCCGCTCATCTACAAAGACGCTTACAGCACCACCAAGTTCTACAACTACGACGGCAGGACGCACGGCGTGCTGCCGCTCAAGAAGGCGATGGGCAACTCGCTGAACATCGCGGCGGTCAAGGTCGAGCTGTCGATCGGGGTTCCTTCCGTGCTCAACTACATGCGAAACCTCGGAGTAACGCCGCGATATGCCGCACCCAACGGCACATACGACATAAACGCTCCGCCCACCACCTACGGCCCGAGCCTGACCCTTGGCGGCTACCCGATCACGCTGCTGCAGCACGTCGGCGGCATGGCGACCTACGCCGATATGGGCGTCTACCACACTCCCGAGTCGATCCTCGCGGTCACCGACTCACACGCGCAGATCCTCTACCAGACCCACGCCAACCAGCGCGCCCGCCAGGCGCTCGACCCAGGGGTCGCCTACATCATGGCCCAGATCATGTCGGACGACCAGAACCGCTGCATGATCTTCGGCTGCAACAGCGCGCTGCACTGGTCGGACCGCCAGGTCGCTGCCAAGACTGGAACCACCGACAACTTCAAGGATGCGGTCACCATCGCGTTCACCCCCGACATCGCTGCTGCGATCTGGGTGGGCGACATCAAGAACAACAACTACACGATGGTCTACGGCTCGGACGGTGTGTTCGTGGCTTCCCCCGGCATGCACACCTTTATCGCGCGGGTGCTGGCCGGAGTGCCGGGCAACCGCTGGTACACCAAGCCGGCCGATGTTGTCGGCGGTCCCGGCAACAGCTGGTTCCTGAGCGATACGCGCAGCATCGCGAAGCTGCCTGGCGACAACCCGCCGAAGCCGACCCCGAAGCCGCCGGTTTACGTAGTGCCTGCAGACCCTGGCACCGGTCCGGTGCTGGCAAGCCCTCCACCGACACCGCTGCCGAGCCCGAGTCCGAGTCCTGGGCCCCCCACCGTGCAGACGCCTTGTCTGCTGCCACCTGGGCAGTGCCCCTGAGGCTTCTCGCCGTCCGCGTGGCCTGAACCGTCAGAACCATGTCCCGCATCCGTAGAATCGGCCGGGATGCCAGAACCACTGTTGGTCGAGACCGAGCATCTGCCCAAGAGCCAGGTCGGCATGACCATCGAGGTGCCCGCCGAGACAGTTGACGCCACCTACGACAAGGTCCTCAACCGGCTGACCTCACGCGCCAGGATCGAAGGCTTCCGGCCGGGGCGCGCGCCGCGCTCCCTGGTGGAGGCGAGGGTCGGCTCCGCAGCGATACGAGAAGAGGTGGTCGAGCTGATGGTTCCCGAGGTCGTTCGCCGCGCCCTGGAAGAGCGCTCGATCGACCCCATCGAAAGCCCCAACGTGGAGGTCCTCGAGCTCGAGCGCGGACGCCCCGCCCGACTGAAGGCAACGGTCAGCGTCATGCCCGAGGTGCAGCTCGGCGATGCGCCGGCGGTGGAGGTGCCGACGGCGCCTGTCGAGATCACCGACGAAATGGTGGAACGCCGCCTCGAGGACATGCGCCAGCCGCTGGCCGAGATAACCCCTGTCGAAAGAGAAGCGCGCCTCGGCGACCTGGCTCTGATCGATGTGGAGGTCGACGTGGACGGCAATGTCGTCGTGTCCGAGACGCGAAAGGCGATGGAGGCGGACCTGAAAGAGGGAGTGCTGCTGCCCGAGCTGCTCGAGGTTCTACCGGGTACTTTCGTCGGCGAGACGCGCACGGCCAAGGTCAAGTTTCCTGACGACTATTCCGAACCGATGCTGGCGGGCAAGGAGGCGACTATCAATGTCACCCTCCAGGGCGTCAAGGAGAAGGTCCTGCCGCCGCTTGACGATGCGCTCGCCAAGCAGCTGAGCAATGGGGAACACGAGACCGTGGAGTCCTTCACGGCCGCGACTCGCGCCGCCCTCCAACAGTCGGCGCGCGAGATGGCGAAGCTCGAGCGCGAGTCGGCGGTGGTCGCTGCGCTTGTGGACGCGTCGAGCGTGGACGTGCCTGTGGCCCTCGTCGACCGCGAGCTCACCTACCAGCTCGAGTCGATGGAGCGCAGCCTGAACCGCCAGGGATTGAAGCTCGAGCGCTACCTCGAGTACCTGGGCAAGACGATCGACCAGTGGGTCGCGCAGGAGAGGCCGGAGGCCGAGGCGAGGCTGAAGGTCGACCTCGTGCTGGGCGAGTACGCGAAGCGCCAGGGCCTAGAGCCTTCGGACGAAGAGGTGATGCAGTACCTCGAGGAGCAGGCGGGCGAGGACGAGGAGCTGAAAGGCCAGGTCGACGAGCTGAAAAAGAGCGAGAGCGCGCGCCGCTATTTCGCCTCGAGGCTACGCCGGCGGCGGGTGCTGAATCGCCTCGTGGAAGGGGCCGGGCGCTCTCCCTCAATTCCAAGTTGACGGAGTTGGGGGGAGGCGTGTCTAGAATGAGCTTGTGCACGAAATGAACCGGATCGAACGCCCCGCCAACTATCTGGTACCCATGGTGGTCGAGAACACTGGGCGCGGCGAGCGCGCCTTCGACATCTACTCCCGGCTGCTGAAGGACCGCATCGTCTTCATCGGTACGCCGATCGACGACCAGGTCGCGAACCTGGTGGTGGCGCAGCTCCTGTTCCTGCAGTCGGAAGACCCCGACAAGGAGATCGCGCTCTACATCAACAGCCCGGGTGGCCAGGTCACTGCGGGGCTTGCGATCTACGATACGATGCAGTACATCCGGCCGCCCGTGTCCACCATCTGCATCGGCATGGCCTACTCGATGGCCGCGGTGCTGCTGGCGGGAGGCGCGCACGGCATGCGCTACGCGCTGCCCCACGCGAACATCCTCATCCACCAGCCGTGGGGCGGCATGCAGGGGCAGGCCACTGACATACAGATCCACGCGAAGGAGATCCTTCGCACCCGCGAGCAGCTGAACCAGATCCTGGCCCGGCACACGGGGCAGAAGATCGAGAAGGTGACGCAGGACACCGAGCGGGATTACTTCCTGACCTCGGAGGCCGCCAAGGAGTACGGGCTGATCGACGACATCATCCTCACCCCCATCAAGCCTTCCGACAAAGAAAAAGAGAAAGAGAAAGAAAAAGAAAAGGAAAAGGTCGTAGCAGCCGGCTAATGGTTAATGGCGCCCACGGCGACCGCCCAGACCGCATCTCGGGGCTCAGGACGCCGATACGCGCGTCAGGGGGCCCGGCCCGTCGTCGTCACGCATCACAGGATGCGCTCCTCCTAGTGCCACCCCTTCCTTCGTCTCGGCGCCCTGACCAGCGACCTAGCGGTCGCTTGCCCCGAGCTGCGGCCCGTTCGGCCGCCGAGGGCACCACATGATCTTCCGACGCAAGGCGAAGGGCGGCGAGGTCAAAAGGCACAAGCCAAAGTGCTCGTTCTGCGGAAAGATGCAGGGTGAGCTTGGCGTGAGGCTCGTCGCAGGGTCGGGAGTGTTCATCTGCAGCGAGTGCATAAGCGTTGCCAACGAGATGCTGTGGGGCCATAATCCCCCGGCACCGGCCTCCTCGTGACGGACGCAGGCCGCAGCACAGCGATGAGGGATCGATGAACGAAAGAGAGGATCGCCGGCGCTACACGCGCTGCTCGTTCTGCGGCAAAGGGCAGGACCAGGTGCGCAAGCTCGTGGCCGGACCGGGCGTGTTCATCTGCGACCAGTGCATCGACCTGTGCCAGGAGGTCCTCGAGGACGACAACCGCTCGGCGGGGACCAAGAAGCAGAAGACCGGCTTCATCCCGAACCCGAAGACCATCTGCGCCGCTCTCGACCAGTACGTGATCGGCCAGGACCGCGCGAAGAAGGTCCTTTCGGTGCAGGTCTACAACCACTACAAGCGCATCTCGGCTTCCAAGTCGGTGGGGGATGTCGAGCTCACCAAGTCGAACGTGCTGCTGGTCGGTCCGACCGGCTGTGGCAAGACATACCTGGCCCAGACCCTCGCGAAGATCCTCGACGTGCCCTTCGCCATCGCGGACGCGACAAGCCTCACCGAGGCGGGCTACGTGGGCGAGGACGTAGAGAACATCCTTCTGCGGCTCATCCAGGCCGCCGACTTCGACATCAGCCGCGCCGAGCGCGGGATCATCTACATCGACGAGATCGACAAGATCGCGCGCAAGTCGGACAACCCCTCGATCACTCGCGACGTGAGCGGTGAGGGCGTCCAGCAGGCGCTGCTGAAGATCCTCGAGGGCACCGTCGCCAACGTGCCGCCGCAGGGCGGGCGCAAGCACCCGCACCAGGACTTCATCCAGATCAACACGACGAACATCCTGTTCATCTGCGGCGGGGCATTCGATGGGCTGGAGAAGGTGGTCGAGCAGCGCATCGGCAGGCGGGCCATCGGCTTTGGCGCCCCTCATAACAAGATCGAGCGCAAGGCGGCGTCCGAGACGCTCAAGTTCATGCAGCCTCAGGACCTGCTGAAGTACGGGTTCATCCCCGAATTCATCGGCCGGCTGCCGATCATCGTCACTCTGCATCACCTCGACCAGCAGGACATCGTGCGCATCCTCACCGAGCCGAAGAACGCGCTGGTGAAGCAGTACCAGAAGTTCTTCACTCTCGACAACGTCGAGCTCGTGTTCCAGAAAGGTTCGCTCGATGCGATCGCGGAGCTCGCGCTCCTTCGAGGGACAGGTGCGCGCGCTCTGAAGTCGATCATCGAGGAGGCCCTGCTCAACTCGATGTTCGAGATCCCTTCACGACCTGAGATCAAGCGCTGCATCATCTCGGAGCGCTCGATCCGCGAGGCCCTGGAACCCGAGTTCGAGCTTGGGGAAGAGGGCGAGAGCCCGGCGCGGCTCGTGGGGGAGTCGGCCTAGAAGATATGAGAAAGGACCAGTCGGTCCTCTCTGCGCGCAAGCGGCGTTGAGGATGGGCCTTATTGAATGCATCGAGCGTGCGGCTTCGCCGCAGGCTCTGCTCTCTCTCCCGGGATTGGAT
>DAIUFK010000076.1:0-2681 GCA_036844615.1 Candidatus Dormiibacterota bacterium
GCGTTCCGCGACGAGGTTCGGGCCTGGCTGAAAGCCAACGCGCCAAAGGACGACTCCAGCGAGACGAGCCAGGGAACGCTCATAGCGAACCGCAGGGCATGGCAGAAGAAGCTCAACGAGGCAGGCTACGTCGGCATCACATGGCCGAAGGAGTACGGCGGCCGCGGCGCCGGCTTCATGGAGCAGCTCATCTTCAACGACGAGATGATCGTGGCCCAGACGCCCGAGCCGATCAACGTCATCGGCCTTGGCATGGGCGGCCCTGTCGTCATCGCGCACGGCACCGAGGAGCAGAAGAAGCGATACCTGCCTCCGCTCCTGTCAGCCGAGGAGATCTGGTGCCAGGGCTTCAGCGAGCCCGACGCCGGCAGCGACCTGTCTGGCCTGCAGACACGCGCCGAGGACAAGGGCGACCACTACCTGGTCAACGGACAGAAGGTATGGACAACGCTCGCCCATGTCGCCAAGTGGTGCATGTTGCTGACGCGAGAGCGCAAAGAGGAGAACCCTCGCCACGGCCTCACGTACCTGCTCGTGGACATGGAGAGCCCCGGCGTCGAGGTGCGCCCCCTGGTGCAGATCACCGGCGACGCCGAGTTCAACGAGATCTTCTTCAAGGACGTCAAGGTGCCGAAATCCCAGATCCTCGGCGAGGCCGGTGAGGGCTGGGCGGTGGCGATGACCACGCTGCTCCACGAACGCGGCACGCTCGGGATGGCGCTCGCCACGCGGGCCCAGATCACTGCCGCCGAGCTCGCCGATCACACTCGCAAGCTCGGGCGCGGCTCCGATCCGCTGGTGCGCCAGAAAGTCGCGCAGCACACGATCGAGGCGCGTGCGCTTCAGCTCAACGGCTACCGCGCGCTCACCGCGATGAAGCGGAATGGGATCCCCGGGCCCGAGGGCTCGATCCTCAAGCTCATGTGGTCGGAGCTGAATCAGCGCATGACCGAGACTGCGGTTGACGTCGCCGGCGCAGCGGGACAGGTCGGCGAATCGACTGGTTGGAAGTACCAGTTCCTGCGCTCGCGGGCGAACACCATCGAGGCGGGCACTTCAGAGGTGTTGCGCAACATCCTCGCCGAGCGCGTCCTGGGCCTGCCGCGAAGCCGCTGAACCAGGCTCCCGCTGTGCAGCCAGTGCTGGGGGTCATCGTTCCGGCCTACAACGAGGAGCGGTCTGTCGCCCAGGTGATACGCCGCGTGCTTCGTGAGCCTTCAGTCCAGCAGGTCGTCGTCGTCGACGACTGCTCGAGTGATGGGACGCTAGCCGCCGCACGCGGCTCAACGAGCGATCCGCGGGTGGTGGTGAAGCACCACACTTCCAACCAGGGCAAAGGCGCCGCCATCCGCACGGGCCTGGAGGCGATCACGGCCCCTCTCGTGCTCATCCAGGACGCCGACATGGAGTACGACCCGGCCGACTACGACAAGCTGATCTCACCGATCCTGCGCGGGCGCGCCGACGTCGTCTACGGGATCCGCGGCTTCGCCGGGCAGAGCGCGTATTCGTACTGGTTCGTGGTCGGCAATCGACTCGTGACCACGGCCACCAACATCCTGTTCAACTGCTACATCCAGGACATGGAGACAGGCTTCAAGGTGATGCGGACCTCGCTGATGCGGAGGCTCGGCCTGCGCGGCAGCCGTTTCGACATCGAGCCTGAGATCACCGGCCGCATCTTGCGTCTCGGTTATCGGATCTACGAGATCCCCATCGAATATGCAGCCCGCACGCGCGCCCAGGGCAAGAAGCTGACATGGCGCGACGGAGTGAAGGCGATCTTCGTGCTTTTTCGCATTCGGCTCACGACGATGCAGGAGCTGTTTGGACAGCGAGACCCGTATCACGAGGAACGGCTGACTGCTCTGAGCTTGGGTGGCGGTGGTCGATTGGGCTTCGCAGAGGAAGGCAGAGAGTCTCCGGGATCGATTCCGGACTAACCGCACACCGGCGTTCTGTGCATCATTCGGGTCAATGGATTCGACTGCGACTCGTGAATCGCGCGTGCTCTGGTCGTTCTGGATCGCATGTGGTCTATCGATAACCGGCGGGATCGCGCCCCTTCTGCTTGCGGCAGGAGGGCCGAATCGCATCGCCGGCGTCGTGGTCCCTTTCGGCGTGGCGGCCGTCGCAATGGGCGTCAACGCGCTGATGTATCACCAGGGCAGGCCCCTCGCGACAGCCCTGTACTTCGTTGCGAGCATGGCGCTCGTTTACGGAATGCTCTCGATGCTCGCGGTGCCCCTGCGGCTCGCCGTGCTCGGCACCTGCTCAACCTCGGCCGCCCTTGTATGCCCGTCGGGGTCAGAGCTGCCGCTTACAAGCGGGGAGAACTCAGGGTTTGCGATCGGCGTTGCGATGGGCACTATCGCGATCCTGGTCGGCTTCTTCGGCCTGCTGATGCTGTTTCGCATCAAGCCGCAGATCGCGACACCTCCTCCAACGCGGCGAGAAATGGAAACGCGGATCGTGGCACCGCCACCTGCGCCGGTCGCGTCCGCGCCAATTCCGCCCGCAGCGGCGGAGCCCGAAGCCATTGCGCCGTCCGCGCCTGAACCAGAGCCTGCTTTTTCCGCCCCTTCGCCAGACCCCGCAGACCCAGCGCCCGCCTCGACACCCAAACCCGCCCGCAAGCCGAGGGCCAAGCGCGTGCCCAAGCCCCAGGCTGAGCTCCCCGC
>DAIUFK010000076.1:2781-10441 GCA_036844615.1 Candidatus Dormiibacterota bacterium
TCATCGCCTGACGAGCCGCCACCCGACCCTTCTTCCCCGAGCTGAGTCCGGCCGCCGCTTAAACTTCGACGGAGGATGGACTTTGCATTTTCCGAGGAGCAGGAGATGCTCCGCCGCTCGACTCGCGAATTTCTCGCGAAGGAATGCAGCTCCAAGGTCGTGCGCCAGCTCATGGAGAGCGCGGACGCCCACGACCCCGCCCTGTGGAAGAAGATGGCGGGCCTCGGCTGGACGGCCCTCGGCATCCCGGAGGAGTACGGCGGCGTGGGCACCTTCCTCGACCTCATCGTCGTGCTCGAGGAGGGCGGCCGGTCGCTGCTGCCTGGGCCCTTCTTCGCCACGATGGGGTTGGCGGTCCCGGCTCTCATTGAGGCCGGCACCGAAGCTCAGAAAAAGGAAGTCCTCACCGCCATCGCCGAGGGCAAAGCCCGCGCCACGCTCGCCTTCACCGAACCGTCAGGGCGATGGGACGCCGGCGGGGTGACGCTGTCGGCCAAGCCTGTCGGCGGCGGCTGGCGGCTTGACGGCGTCAAGCTCTTCGTGCCCGACGCGGCAGGCGCCGATTACACGGTGGTGGCGGCGCGGACGCGCGGCGAAGGCGAGGAGGGGATCTCGCTATTTCTGGTCAAGGGCAAGCCGAAGGGCATGACGGTGACGGAGCTGCAGACGCTCGACATGACAAGGCGCTGGAATGAGGTGCGGTTTGACGGCGTCGAGCTCGGGGCCGACGCGCTGATGGGCCCACAGGACAAGGCATGGCCCGCGCTGAAACGAGCGCTGGAGTGGGCGACCGCCGCGCTGTGCGCCGAGATGATCGGTGGCGCGCAGAAGGTGCTTGAAGAGTCGACCGAGTATGCGAAGACACGCCACCAGTTCGGCAAGCCCATCGGCATCTATCAGGCCGTGTCGCACAAGCTCGCGGACATGCTCGTGTTGTCAGAGAGCGGGCGCTCGGCGACCTACTATGCGGCGTGGGCGGTGGAGGCCGATGCGCCTGATCGCTCGCTCGCCTCGAGCATGGCGAAGGCGTACGTCTCCGACGCATATCGCAAGGTCGCGGGCGACGGCATCCAGGTGCACGGCGGCATCGGCTTCACCTGGGAGCACGACATGCACCTGTACTTCAAGCGGGCGAAAGCCTCAGAGGTGACGCTCGGAGATGCGACCTACCACCGAGAGCTGGTGGCGCAAGCCCTTGACCTATAGCTAGCCGGCGGCGAGAAGCCTGAAGACCACGACTCCAAACAGAGCACAGGCCGGCAGCACGAGCCCGCGGAACAGCGACCAGTAACCCGACCACGCCTCGCGCAGGCGGTCGAGCCTGCGGCCTGAGCCGAAGACCAGCGACCAGTAGATTGGCAACGCCGCGCCTGTGTTTAAGGCCAGCGCCAGGAGCGCGATGCCACCGGCGCCGACCAGCCACGGCTGTAAAGGCGTGGAGCCGCCGAATCCAAGCTGGATCCCCCACGCCGCCGACGCAGCGATCAACCCGAGCAGCGCGGGCACGCCCAGCAGGAAGAACGCGGCGAAGCTGACGATCACCAGCGCCAGCATCAAGGCGAGCATCGCGACGATCCCGGCCAGCGCAGCGGCGGCGACAGTCACCCCACTTGGGGCCGGCGTGTTGGTGGCGACCAGAGTCGCGTTTAGTGGCGCAGGGTCGGACGCCGCTGCGATGCCGGAGGCCTGCACGTCTGACCAGGAGTGCCAGTGAGCCGTGGACGAGACGGTCGCCGCGGCCGCGGCCGGGGCGAGAGCCAGCAGGAGGCCCGCCGCGATGGCCGCCGCATTCCGGCGCAGCAGCGCGACGGGCAGCCAGACGCGTCGCGGGCGGGTTCGCCCCAGGCCTGTTTCCATCAAGCGCTCGCGGTCGAAGGTCACGCCACAGAGCACTGTCAGCGCAAAGCACGCGGTGATGGGCAGCAGCAATGAGGCCGGGGCGAGCGGCGAGCGAAAAACGAACAGGGCAAGCGGAAGGTCGGCCACTGCCGCGGATACAGGGGACAGCAGGAATGACCACGCGCCGCCGGCCGCGCCCTCGCGTGGGAACAGCATGAAGCCGAGCATCCTGCCCATCGCGGCCCAGTAGGCGGTGACCGCGGCGACGAACGCGAAGACTGGCAGCAGGTCCCACGGCGCGGATTGGCCGAAGAGAGTGAGCAACGTCATCCCGGCCGCCATCCAGAACGTCACCCATACGGTGCTGACCACCGCGCCAGGCAGCACCTCGAGCCAGATGAGGGATGGGTCGTCGATCGGCGTGTAGAGCAGGACCTCCAGCGACTGCTGTGCCTTCTCCCACCAGATGCCGATCGAGCTCTTGATCGATTCCAGCAGGGCGAACGACATGAAGAAGAGAGGCAGCAGGAGGCCGGCCTGGAGCGCAGCGCCACCGGCGAACTTCTCAGCGACCTGGCCGGCGACACCCGGCAGCTGTCCGAACAGCGAGGTGCCGGCGACGAGCAGGAGGACGAACGCGTTCAGGTACATCACCCAGCTCAGGTCGCCTCTTCGCCACCAGGAGCTGACGTAAAAAGGGAGGGAGTGGCGCAGCAGATCGCCCTGCGAGCGGAGTGAGGCGAACATGTGCGGGGCGCCGATCCCGGAGACCGAGGGCGGCGATGCAACGGGCCCAGCCGTCGATGGGGCCACCGGCTCGGCCATCGCCTTGAGGTAGACGGACTCGAGGCTTGTCTCTACCTCCTCGAGCTCGTGGAACGGCGCGTCCTGGCTTGCGAGCCGCCGCTGCAGCTCGGCCGCGAACGCAGCACGGTCGGCGACCGTCGCCTGCCAGGGCAGCGTGTACGTCAGGCGATCGCCATCGAGGTGATGCTCGACCGCGTGCTCCGCCAGCCAGCTGTTCAGAGGTTCGGGGTCTGTCGGCGTGCGGCTGAGGTGCGCCAACAGACGCCTTCCCTTGGCGGCCTCCTGGCGCAGGTCCTCGAGATTGCCGATGGTGACGATGACGCCCTTGCGCATGATCGCTATGCGGTCGGCCATCAGCTCCGCTTCGCTCAGCACGTGGGTAGTGACGATCAGGGCCGCGCCGCGACTCCGCTGCTCGCCGAGGTAATGACGCATGTCAGCGGCGGCAACCGGGTCCAGGCCTGCAGTCGGCTCATCGCAGAAGATCCAGTCGGGCTGGTGCAGGGTGGCCCTGATCAGGGCCACCTTCTGCGCCATTCCTCGCGAATAGGCGGCGAGGACGGTATCGGAGCGATCAGCCAGGTCGAAGCGTTCGAGCAGCTGCGCGATCCTGGTGCGGCGCTCCTGCTCCGGCACTCCGTAGAGGTAGCCGAAGCGATCGAGGTACTCGGGAGCGGTGTTCCGCCCGTACAGGCGCGCCTGGTCGGGCACCACCCCGAGTCGCGCCCGCACCTCGTCGAGCTTCTCGGGCAAGCGCAGGCCGTCGAGCTCGATCAAGCCCGAGTCGGGGCGAAGGATTCCGCCAAGGCAGCGCAGCGTCGTCGACTTGCCTGCTCCGTTCTGGCCGAGCAGGACGAGTACCTCGCCACGCTCCACGTGCAGGTCGACGCCATCGACTGCGCGTGTGTCGCCGAAGCTCTTGCGAAGGCCCTCGACCCGGATCACGTTCGGATACTAGTGGTACGTTCGATGCAGCCGGTTTGCAGAAGAGGGTCTCCCGAGCGGGACCCTCAGATTTTTTCGAACGAATCGACTGGCACGACGAAGACCGTCGCACCGCCCACCTGCACCTCGACGGGGAAGGCGGCCAGGAAGTCGTCGGGTTCGGCCGAGGGCATCACCGGGGTCAGGTAGCGGCTGCGCTCGCGGCAGTTCTCGCGGATGATCTCGAGAGCATCCGGCACCTTCGCCTCGTCAATCCCGACCAGGATCGTCACGTTTCCCTGCTGCAGGAAACCACCGGTGGAGCTGACCCGCGTCGAGCTGATCCCTGCCGACGTCAACGCCTCGACTGTGCGCTGCGCGTCCTCGCCCTGCACTACGGCGATGACCAGCTTCACGAAAGCGCCTCTACCGCCGGTGTCACGCGACTCACCACCTTGTGGTGCAGCGCTTCCCGAGACTCGCTCGCGTCGAGGCGGGTGAAGCGTTCGGGTTCGGCAGCGGCCAGTTTCTCGTATTCAGCTGACACCCTGTTGTGGAAGTCGATCGACTCGCGCTCCACTCGGTCCGCGCTCTTGCCTGCGCTCAGCTGGCGTTCGCGCCCGCTCTGGACAGGAAGGGAGAGGAGAAAAGTCATATCCGGCCGCGGAAAGGTTGCGGGCCAAATCACCGGCACGCCTCGACCGCCGCCCTGGTAGGCGAGGGTCGAGTCGTGGTACCGATCCGCGATGACGATGCGGCCCAGGGCGAGCGACGGCGTGATCAGCTCATGCAGGAGCTGCCGGCGCGCGGCCATGAAGATGTACATCTCAGCTTCGCCGTCGATCTCCATGCCGCTGAACAGCAGCAGCTGCCGCATGCGCTCGCCAAGCTCAGTGCCGCCCGGTTCGCGCACGACGACCGGCTGGCGGTAGGCAAGCTTGGCGCCGAGGAGCTCGACCTGCGTCGTCTTCCCCGAGCCCTCCGTCCCCTCGAACGTTATGAAGAGGCCGCGACTCATGTCAGTGGATGCGCTGGCTCTTCGGGGGTCGGCGTGATGCGAAGGCGCCGCTGCGGCTCCTTGCCTGTGCTCCGCGCGGATAGCTCGTTCTCGGAGACGAGCTGGTGCTGCAAACGGCGCAGGTATGCGTTCTGGGGCGAGATCTCAACCGGCCGGAGGGTTGTCTTCACCGCTTTGATGGCCGCGGCGGCCTCGGCAAGGGCGCGCGTGGTGGTCTCGTCGCGCTTGTCCACGCCATAGATCCTGGAAAGCGCGTCGCGCACCTGCGTTGCCGAGTTGCTCTTGAGTATGTGGATCGGCAGGCCGCGGCTCTCGGCCTGGCGCAGGCTGTCAGGCCGCCGGCGGTAGTGGTTCTTCAACGTCAGCACTGCCCCTGCGCCGTCGAGGTTGCCGAGCACCCGCACCGGCAGCTCGAGGTCCTTGATCGATTGCTCGACATGGTGGCGGCTCACTCCGTACGGAAAGATCCCGAGCGGCTTGTTCGCCGACGGCGGCGCCGGCGCCTCAGGGGCCACCACCGTCGGCGCGTCCACGTTGGAGATGACCCTGCCATCGCGTGTGCGGAGCCTGATCTTCGGTGTGAGCAGCGGGCCGCGCAGCGCGGTGTCGACCACTTCGGCCAGGGGCATGTGGATGGCAACGCGATCGCGGTCCTGGATCTCCACCAGCACGTCGAACGTAGGCGGCGCCTTGCGCTCGAGCACCGATTTCTGGGTGCCGCGACGCCGCGCTTCCTCGTCGGAAAGGGTCACGCTCTGGATGCCACCGAGCAGGTCGTTCAACGTGGGGTTGATCAGCAGGTTCTCCAGCGTCTGGCCGTGCGCCGTCGCGATGAGCTGGACGCCCCGCTCCGCAATCGTGCGAGCCGCGGATGCTTCCAACTCTGTGCCGATCTCGTCGATGACGATCACCTCGGGCATGTGGTTCTCGACGGCTTCGATCATCACCGCGTGCTGGAGGAGAGGCGTCTTGACCTGCATGCGGCGCGCGCGCCCGATGCCCGGATGCGGGATGTCGCCGTCGCCGCCGATCTCGTTGGAGGTGTCGACAATCACAACGCGCTTGCGCAGCTCGTCGGCGAGCAGCCGCGCGCATTCGCGGAGCATCGTCGTCTTGCCGATGCCAGGGCGGCCCAGCAGGAGGATGCTCTGGCCGCTGACGACGATGTCGCGGATGATCTCGCCGGTGCCGGTGACGGCTCGGCCGACGCGCATGGTCAGCCCTGTGATGCGCCCCGATCGATTGCGGATCGCCGAGACGCGGTGCAGCGTGCGCTCGATCCCTGCCCGGTTGTCGTCACCGAACTGTCCGACATTGTTCGCAACGTGCTCGAGGTCCGCGGCCACGACTGTGCGGTCCGCGAGCAGGACCTCACGGCCAGGAACGCGGGCTTCAGGCTCCCGACCCAGGTCGAGAACAATCTCCAAAAGCTCCGTCGGGTCGGTGCGCTCGTGCAGCGCACGCGCGAGGTCGGTGGGCAGAGCGCGCGCGAGAAGCTCGACCTCCTCGTCCCAGTCAGCGGCGCGCCGCGAGGCTCCACCGTTCATCCGAAGGAAGGCACCAGGCCTTTCTCCCGCACAGGCACCCTCACCGCCAGTTCCTTGACCAAGAGAAGTTGCGTCAGCAGCACGCTGAACCCACGCCCGCGCAGGGCGTCGATCATGTTCGAATCATAGTGGCGCAAGCTCGACCAGGCGGGCAGCTCCGACTCCCCAAGCAATGAGAGCCCGAGATCGGCGAGGTCGCCCGGGAGCGAGCCCTCGGGCAACGCCATGAAGCTGACGGTGTTGGGTCGCGCTCCCGAGCTTCGCTCGGCTTTCACCCAGCCGACGAGCTCGACCCTGTCGACGACCTGCTCCTGCTTCTCCGAGCCTCGAGCCGCGAGGCGGCCGGTCCACCCGCCGTGCAAAGCGCGCCACTCGCGATAGTTCGGCGCCTCCACATGGGACACCTCCTGGGGCGTGACCTTCCGATAGAGCTGATAGAGGAGCCTGTTGTCCCCGCGGCGGATCGCTCGTGCGCCCTCCGGAAAATGCTCCGAGCGAATCTCAGGCTTGTCCGCGTAAACGACAACCTCGGTCGCGTACTGGCGGAAGCCACCCAGCCTGAACACAGGTAGAAGCGGATCGCGCTCAGGCAACCTGACGAAGAGCCGGTGCGCGCCCCGCTCCAGCGCCTGGTTGCAGAGATGCTCGACCAGCGCCGGCGCCACCTCTTCGGTGTCGGCCCCGTCCACCACCTGTAGGTTGACCACCTGCAGCACAGTCGCGCGCGGCAGGTCGAGGCCGAGTGGCTGCCCTGACGCCTGGATGAAGCCGACCACCTTGCCCCCTTCCTCAGCCACATAGATGAGCGTCTCCTGCGACAGGGGAAGTAGCGCCGAAAGGGTCGAGCTCAGGACGGTCCACAGCCTTGCCGCCGGCGGAGCCGCTTCGCTCAGGCGGATGTCGGATGACCTGTGCATCTCCTCGATCCGTGCGAGATCGAGCAGGCCGGCGGCGCGAATCTTCACGAAGGGCTGCCGGCCGCGATGCGGACGAACTCGCGGTGCACTCGGAGGTCTTTCGTGAGCTCGGGGTGAAAGCACAGCGCCAGGATGCTGCCCTGCCTCACCGCCACCGCGCGGCCGGCGTGGGTCGCAAGCACCTCGACGTCGCCAGTCGATTCCACCAGCGGAGAGCGGATGAACACTCCAGGGAAGGGCTTGGCGCCGAGACCCTCTATCTCGAGATCGGCTTCAAAGCTGTCGATCTGGCGCCCATAGCCGTTGCGCCGTACCGCGATGTCGAGCAATCCCATGCCGCGCTGATCGGCCATGCCATCGGTCACTTCGCGCGCCAGCACGATCATGCCGGCGCACGTGGCAAGCGTCGGCAGGCCGCCCTCGATCGCGGCGCGCAGCGGTCCCAAAAGCCCGACGCGCTCCATCAACATCGTCATGGTCGTGCTCTCGCCGCCGGGGAGCACTATCCCGTCGAGACCATCGAGGTCCTCGGCAGAACGCACGACCCTTGTCCTGGCGCCGCTGGCCTCGAGAGCGCGAACGTGCTCTGCAAAGGCACCCTGCATCGC
>DAIUFK010000077.1:0-8335 GCA_036844615.1 Candidatus Dormiibacterota bacterium
CGATCGATCGGCCAAACGTCTTGCGTCGCGAGCATAGAAACATGGTACAAACATACGTTCGCCAAGTCAAGGTTTCGACGCGGTTAATTTGTCTTTCTCGCGACCTGTTTTCGCCCAGCATCGCCCCGACTCCCCGCGAACTCCAGAGCCTCCAGGCGCCCCACCAACACCCTCTTCCCAGTCCCGTCCCCCCACCGCGCCACTACCACCAAGCGCGCTTCTTGGCCACCCGCGCGTAATAGCGATCCTCCACCCACCCGATTGGTGGCACCCGGTAGAGCGCACCAAGGGCCGACCATCCACCCCCGAGCTCTCGCCACACCCGATTAATGCCGGCCGCCCCCTCGAACTTCGCGCCCCTCGCCTCCACCGCCCACGAAGCCCGATCGACCTCTGCCCGCGTGAGCCCAAGCCTCTCGATCAACCCCGCCTCCTGGTTCGGTCGCACGTCCACCCGCCCACGTGCGTCCCTGTTCCGAACCCACCGTGCCAGCCGCGTGCAGAAGTCGCACTCGCCGTCATACAACAGGGTCACCCGGCCATCCGCCACCCTACGAAACTACACTGACCGTTGAGATGGGAGGGCTTGAGCTGCCTGAGCGCTACAACGTGGGCGCCGACCTCCTCCAGCGCAACCTGAAAGCTCGCGCCGGCAAGGTCGCCATCCACTCCGCGACCGCCGACGTCACTTACGGAGATCTTTGCAAGCTGGCCTGTGGCGCAGCTCGCGCCCTCATCGACCTTGGCGTCCGCCGCGAGGAGCGCATTCTCATCGTCGCCTACGACAGCCCCGGCTGGGTGGCCTCCTTCCTCGGCGCAATCTGGATGGGAGCCGTCCCAGTCCCCGTCAACCCCCTCCTCCAGCGCAGCGAGGACTACGACCATTACATGGACGATTCGCTGGCCCGCGTGGTGATGGTGGATGGGGCCACCGAAGAAAAGGTGGGCGCAGCAGCTCTGCGCGCTGCCACCAAACCCACTCTCCTCCGCACAGACCAGATCGCTGCAGGGCCCGACCTAGCCATTGCGCCGACGCGCAGAGACGACATGGCCTTCTGGCTGTACAGCTCCGGCTCCACTGGCAAGCCAAAGGCGGTGGTTCACCTCCAGCATGACATCCCTTACACGTGCGTCACGTATGCCGAGCAGGTCCTCGGCATCACAGAGCGAGACACCACCTTCTCCACCACCGGCCTTTTCCACGCGTACGGCTTTGGCAACAACCTCACCTTCCCCTACTGGGTCGGCGCCTCCACAGTGCTGCATGCGGGTCGCAACACGCCCGCGACGGTGCTCGACACGATCGAGAAGCGCCGCCCGACTCTCTTCTTCTCCGCGCCGACCCTCTACAACGCCATCCTCAACTTCGAAGGCGCCAAGACCCGCGACCTCTCCTCGATCCGCCACTGCGTCGCGGCGGCGGAAGCGCTGCCCGCGGAGGTGTGGCGCCGCTGGAAGGACGCCTTCGGCCTGACCATCCTCGACGGCGTCGGCTCAACCGAGATGCTCCACATCTACTGTTCCAATCGTCTCGACGATGTAAGGCCAGGCTCGAGCGGCAAACCGGTCCCCGGCTACGAGCTGAAGATCCTTGACGATGAGGGCGACCCTGTGACGGAAGGAGAGGCCGGCGATTTGTATGTGAAGGGCGACAGCGCCCTTGCGCTGTACTGGGCACAGCACGAGAAGACCAAGCGCTCGGTCCTCGGCGATTGGTTCTTCACGGGCGACCGCTACCGCATCGACGACGACGGCTTCTACTGGTTCGAGGGCCGCTCCGACGACATGATCAAGGTCAGCGGCCTTTGGGTCTCCCCGATCGAGATCGAATCGGTTTTGCTGGAGCACCCGGCGGTGGGGGAGAGCGCAGTCGTGGGCATCGAGGTCGAGGGCTTCACCAAGATCAAGGCATTCGTCATCACCAGGGGAGATGTGGCGGCCGGCGACGCACTCGTGGCTGAGCTCCAGGAGCACTGCAAGACCCGCCTCCAGCGGTTCCAGTACCCGCACCTGATCGAATTCGTCAGCGAGCTGCCGAAGACGGTGACCGGCAAGATCCAGCGCTACATGCTCCGCGAACCCTCGCGCGAGACTGCGACCGCGTAGTGTCCAGCTGATGCCAACGCACATCGCTGTCCTGCCTTGCGATGGGGCGGGGAAAGAGGTGGTCCCGGAAGCGATCAAGGTCTTGCGTGCCGCCGGCGCCGACCTCGAGTTCGAGGAGTTCGACGTCAACGCCGACGCCTACCTGCGCAACGGCGTCCCCATCACCGATGAGATCTGGGTGCAGGTGGCCAAGGCCGACTCGATCCTCTTCGGCGCGGTGGGTGATCCCCGGGTCAACGACTCCAACTACCTGGCCGGCGTGCTGCTGCGACTTCGCTTCGAGCTCGACCTTTATGTCAACCTTCGCCCCGCGAAGCTGTACGACGACCGCCTCTCGCCCCTGCGTCGAGCGGACCGGCGCAACGTCGACCTCATGGTGGTTCGCGAGAACACAGAAGGCCTCTATGTCGGCATGGGCGGGCGTTTCAAGAAAGGGACCGAGGACGAGATCGCGATCCAGGAGGACGTCAACACCCACCTGGGCGTGACGCGCGTCCTCGAGCACGCATTTCAAATCGCCAAGAGCGAGGTGGTGATGGTCGACAAGTCCAACGCCATGACCTACGCGGGCGGGCTTTGGCAGGAGCGCTGGAAGGCGGTCGCCGCCAATCATCCGAAGGTCAAGACACGCCACCTTTACGTCGATGCAGCGTCGATGCAGCTGGTCAAGGACCCCAGCCAGTTCGACGTCATTGTGACTGGCAACCTGTTCGGAGACATCCTTTCCGACCTCACTGCCGAGCTGATCGGCGGGATGGGCATCGCGCCGTCGGCCAACATCAATCCAAAGACGGGCCGCGGCCTTTTCGAGCCTGTTCATGGCACCGCGCCCGACATCGCCGGGAAGGGGATAGTCAACCCGATCGGGGCGATCCTGAGCGCATCTATGATGGTGAGACACCTGGGCATTCCTGAAATGGCGAACGCGATCGAGGGTGCTGTGGAATCGGCGATTCGCGCGGGGGAGACCACTCGCGACCTCGGTGGCAACCTGTCCACAAGTGAGTGCGGCGACGCCGTCGCCAAAAGGTTGAGGGATTAGCCGAGATGGGCATGACGATGACGGAGAAGATCCTGGCCCGCGGGGCCGGGCGCGAGAGCGTCGTTCCTGGCGACCTCGTCCTCGCGAAAGTCGATTTCGCGATGGGCCACGACCTCACCATCCCGCCCGCGGGCAGGATCATGCGCGAGCAGATGGGCGCTGAGAAGATCTGGGACCCCGACCGCGTAGCGGTGACCCAGGACCACTTCCAGCCCGCCAAGGACGCGGCGAGCGCGACCCTGGGGCGCCTCACGCGCGAGTTCTCCCACGACATGGGGATCAAGTGGTACTTCGAGGTAGGCCAGGGCGGCATCTGCCACACGGTCCTACCGGAGCACGGCCTGGTGTTGCCGGGCGAGCTTATAGTCGGCGCCGACTCGCACAGCTGCACGTACGGCGCGCTCAACAACTTCGCTACAGGCATCGGCTCGACCGACCTCGCTTGCGTTTTCGCGCTCGGCGAGCTGTGGTTCCGCGTGCCGGAGTCGCTGAAGTTCGTCTATCACAACCGCCTCAAGGAGTGGGTCGAAGCCAAGGACCTGATCCTCTATGTGATCGGGCAGATCGGCGTCGATGGCGCGCGCTCGAAAGCGATGGAGCACACGGGCGAGGCGCTGCGTCACATCGACATGGAAGCGCGCCTGACGATGACGAACATGGCGATCGAGGCGGGCGCGAAGAACGGGATCATGGAGTTCGACGAGGTCACGAAGCAATACCTCGACGGACGCGCCAAGCGCGAGTACACGCCTGTCACGTCCGACCCCGATGCGACGTACGAGAAGGTGTTCGAGTTCGATGCGGAGAAGGTTGAGCTCGGCGTCGCCAAACCCATGTCGCCTGACAACTACGCGCCACTGTCGGAGGTGGCCGGCACCAAGCTCGACCAGGTCTTCATCGGCTCCTGCACCAACTCCCGCATCACCGACCTTCGCCGCGCGGCGGCGGTCCTCGACGGACACAAGGTGGCGCCAGGCGTGCGCCTGATCATCACCCCTTCTTCGCACCAGGTCGCGATCCAGGCCGAGAAGGAAGGCTTGATCGGAATTTTCCTGGCATCGGGCGCGGCGTGGACGACCGCCACCTGCGGCGCCTGCCTTGGCGGCCACATGGGCGTGCTCGGTGAGGGAGAGGTCTGCCTCAGCACCACCAACCGCAACTTCCCTGGTCGGATGGGCCACCCAAAGGCGATGGTCTATCTCTCGAATCCCGCGGTGGCCGCGGCGAGCGCGGTGACAGGGGTCATCACCCACCCGCGCGACGTGCTCGCGAAGATGCCGGCGGGGATCGCGTGACGGTCCCGTCTGTCATCCGGGGTCGGACCTGGAAGTTCGGGTCCAACATCGACACCGACCAGATCATCCCTGCCAAGTACGCCATCTACTCCCTCGATGAGAAGGAGCTCGGCAAGCATGCGATGGAAGGCGTGCCTGGGCGCGAGGGCTGGGCGGCTCAGGTAACCCCCGGGGACATCCTCGTCGCCGACTCCAACTTCGGCTGCGGCTCCTCGCGCGAGATCGCGCCGATCGCCATCCGCGGCGCGGGCATATCGCTAGTCATCGCCGATTCGTACGCTCGCATCTTCTTTCGCAACGCGATCAACATGGGCTACCCGATCCTTCAGTCGCCGCAGGCGGCGGTGGGCATCGCCGAAGGCGACGAGCTCGAGGTCGACCTCGAGCAGGGAATCATCAGAAACTTCAGCAAAAGCGACGAGTACCCATGCGAGGCGTTCCCCTCCTTCATGAACGAGCTCATCCGCATGGGCGGCCTCGTGCCCTGGGTGCGCAAGCGGCTGGAAGAGCGGCGGCAGCTGGCCGGGCGCAGTTGACCGAGGGGGTTAAGCCGGTCGAGCTGCAGGAGCCGCTCGAAGAGCTGGCCCGCGACCCCAGGCGCTTCGGCCACGACCTCGAGTTCCCTCCTGCAGAAAAGATCCGCGTCTACGACGACACTCTTAGAGACGGCGAGCAGATGCCGGGGGTCGCGATCTCACCCAAGGACAAGTACCAGCTCGCGCGCATGCTCTCCGACATCGGCGTCCACATCATGGACGTCGGCTTCCCGTCGGTGTCGGAGACCGAGCGCGAAACTCTCAAGCTCGTCCTCGAAGGTCGAAAGCGCGGCGAGCTGAGAGAGGACCTCGAGGTGGTCTGCATGATGCGCTCGACCAAGGGCGACATCGACGCCACGATGAGTGTGATCGACTCACTTGGATACAAGCGCGACGAGGTGACGTATTTCATCTTCACGTCAGCCTCAGACCTGCACGTCAAGTACAAGCTCGGCAAAACCCTCCTGCATCGCGACGGCATTCCCGAGTCCGAATGGCTCGAGCTGCCTGTATCGCATTACCGAGAGGCGAACCTGCGCATGATGTGCGAGGCCATACGCTATGCGCGCGAGCAGGGCGCGACCTCCATCGAGTTTGGTGGGGAGGACGGCAGCCGCGCCGACGTCGACTATATAGGTGAGATCCACCGCGAAGGCCTGAAGGCAGGCGGCACGCGGCCCTCGACACCAGACACCGTCGGTTGCTACTCACCTTTCGCGGTGCGCGAGTACATCCCCCAGATCAAGGCCGCCGCGCCCGACGCCCCGCTCGTCGTCCACTTTCACAACGACCTCGGGCTTGGGGCGTGGAACACGGTGATTGCCCTCGGTTCGGGCGCCGAGGTTTTCACGACCAGCGTCAATGGCATCGGCGAGCGGACTGGCAACGCGCCCATGCACCAGGTGCTCATGCAGCTGCGCTACCTGTTCGGCATTGAGATCCCGAACTTCAAGTACGAGAAGCTTCGCGACCTGGCGCGCCACCTCGAGCTGGTGAGCGGCATCCCCGTGCAGCCCACCGAGCCCGGCATCGGGCTGAACGTCTTCACTCACGAGTCGGGAATCCACACCGCGGGCATGTTGATCCACCCCGCCATCTACCAGTTCATGCCACCGGCGGACATGGGCGCGGAGATCGAGTACGTCTACGGCAAGCACTCGGGGGCTCTCGCGATCGAGCATGCGCTCCGCCGCGCGGACATCCGCCCGGACCCTGAGCTCGTCTCGAAGGTGATGGCCGAGGTCAAGCGCATTCGCGAGGAGCGCGCCGAGCGCAGCGACTTCTCCGAGTTCCACCGCCGCTACTACGAGCACCTGAACCGGCTGGGGCTTACCGCCGAGGAGGTGGTCGACATCGCCCGCGCGCTCGACCCTACACTGGGCCACTGATGGCGACCAAGGTCCGCCAGCCTGCCGGGACCAAAGAGGAGTACCTCCAGCTTCACCGCTGGATGGGCATGGCCAAAGCGCTCGACGACCGGATGCACATCCTGGTCAAGCAGGGCCGCGCTCCGTTCGTCGGGTCGAGCCGTGGTCACGAGGGCATCCAGGTCGCGTCCACCGCCGCCCTTGTCGCCGACGACTGGCTTGTCCCTCATTACCGCGGGCTGGCGAACTCGATAGTTCGCGGTCTGACGATGAAGGAGTGGATGCTCGCGGTCTTCGCCAAGGCCGACGACCCCCTGTCGGCTGGACGCAACATCCCAGGCGGCTGCTACAGCTATCGGCGCCTCAAGATCGCCCCTGTCTCACAGGTCGTCGCCTCATGGGTGCCCAAGGCCGCCGGCATCGCATACGCCGCCAAGCTGAGAGGCGAGGGTTCGGTGACGCTCTGCACTTTCGGTGACGGCGCCACGAGCCAGGGCGACTTCCACGAGGGCGTCAACTTCGCAGCGGTTCACCGGCTGCCGGTGGTCTTCATCTGCGAGAACAACAGCTATGCGATCTCAGTGCCCATCCGGCTGCAGATGGCGAACCCCAACGTCGCCGAGCGCGCAGCGGGCTACGGGATCGCAGGCGCGACTGTCGACGGCACCGACGTACCTGCTTGCTATGCCGTGTGCAAGGAGGCTGTCGACCGCGCGCGGCGAGGTGAAGGACCGACCCTTATCGATGCCAAGATCTGGCGCATGAACTCGCACACGTCCGAGGACAACCACGTGAAGTACCGCGGCAAGGATGAGATCCACGAGGCTGCGGCGCACGACCCGATCGCACGCTTCGGCGCGTGGCTCATCGAGCGTGGCTGGCTCACGAAAGACGACCTGGAGCGGACGCAGTCGGACTGTGACTCGGAGGCGTCCGAGGCCGCTGACTGGGCCGAGCAGCAGCCCGATCCGATCGCAGAGGACGCGCTGACGAACGTATTCGCCTGAGGCTCCGAGCGATCTTGTTGCGGCGGCGATAGACTGACCTCGGAGTGGATCCGCAAGACGAAAACCCACCCGAGCCGGACAAAACGGACAGCAAGGCAGAGCCCACCCCGCCCGTAGAATCCGCGCGCGAAACCAAATCCTCGTCGACCCAGCCGGTTCCGGCTGCCACGAGCGGCGAAACCGCGGAGCTGGAGCTGCCCCTGGTCACGCCGTCTTTCGATCCGCAGACGGAACCAGAGCTGCCGCTGCAGCCGGAATCGTCAAACGCCCCGGCTGCCCTGTCCGAGCCTGTGCTGGGGACCGGCGCCATCGAAGCGACTGTCGAAACCCAGCCTTCGCTCAAGGCTGAGGACGATGGCGCATCTGAGGTGCCGGAAGCAACGGTTGACAACGAGCCCAAGCCCGCGCTGCCGATGCAGAAGTCAAATCCCTCGTGGGCGCAGTCAGACCCCGGTGAAGGCGGGCCCGTGACAGAGGAGAAAGTCGAGGACGAGACCGAGCCGAAGCCGGCGGTACCGATGCAGAAGCCCGCACCAGCCTGGGCACAGACGGTGCCGGCGCCTGCCGAACCGGCGGGTGAGCCTGAGCCGACACCGCCGCCGGAAGCTGTGAGATCCGCGCCCCTGACCTGGCCCCCGAAAACACATGCCGATGCCGAGCTGCCGACTCAGAGCGACATCTGGCCGGCTGAGCCTCCCACCGAGCACACGATGCCGGCCTGGCCGCCATCGATGTTTGGCGACGCGGAGGGAAGGCTGCCGGATCTGCCCGGGGGACCGACCCCCGCCGAGTGGGCCCCGGCTCCCGCCGCGCCTCGCGAAGCGCCATTGTCAACCTCGCCGGCCGGTCCGAGCTCCACCGCCGCTTCGCCGGCTGCCAAGACCATCCCGCCCGCAATGGCCCCGCCTGCCACCGTGCCGCCTGCCACGGTGCCGCCGGCAGCCGTCCCGCCTGCCACCGTGCCGCCGGCAGCCGTCCCGCC
>DAIUFK010000077.1:8435-10065 GCA_036844615.1 Candidatus Dormiibacterota bacterium
GTGCCGCCGGCAGCCGTCCCGCCTGCCACCGTGCCGCCGGCAGCCGTCCCGCCGGCAACCGGTGCACCGATACCCGCCGCGGCGAAGACGATTCCGCCCGCCGCCCAGGCTCCAGCCACAGCGCCGCCGGCCGCGACGAAGACCGTGCCTCCGGCGCCGGCTGCTGCTGAAGCCGTGCCCGACCAACCCACGGAACCCGTGATCGCGGTGCCTGCCGCGCCTGCGATGGAACCAGAGCCGGAGCCACTACCCGAAGAGGAGCACGAGCCGCCGAAGCCCTCGGCGCCCTCGTGGGCGCCGAATATCGCCGCCTCCGCCGCGCCTTCGGCAGATACTGCGACCGAGTGGCCCGCCGCTGTCGACGTCCCCGCCTGGGCGCCTCAGATCCACATCTCGACGGTGCGACCATCGTCAGCGGCGCCGCAACCGACAGCGCCTCCCGCACCGAAGCCGGCAGCGCCGCAACCTGCGGCGACTCCGAATCCTGCACCTGCTCCGGCTGCTGCCCCGAATGCCGCGCCGGCGCCTGCGGCTGCCGCACCATCGTCGTCGTCATGGCAGGTCGTCGAGCAGAAGCCGACTCACGAGATCAACATCAGGCGTGTCGTCCCGACGCCCGAAGATCGCTCCTACGCCGAGTGGTTCACCTGGGCGAAGCGCGGGGGAGCACCCGTGAACGCGTGCCATTCCGCTGCCCAGGCAGCTTTCCAGGCATTGTCGGCAGGCAAGGATGTGGCGGTCGCCGCCCAGATGGCCGCCGCGGCGATGGCGAATCCGCCAATGCCAGTCGACTCAGGCCGCCAGACCTACTGCGCCTGGTTTGCGCTCGCCAACATCGACCTGAACCTGGACCAAGCCCGCGCGCACGCTTTCTCGACCGCCGCCGTCCACGCTCTGGACGCGGGCGCCGACGCCAGGCGCGCGCACGTGGCGGGCCTGGAGGCAGCCGGGATCAAGTAGACCGGCGGCCCGGCTCCGGGTCGATCCTGTCGGCCATCCGCTGCAGGAACCGAGCCAGCATGGCGGCGCGCGAATGTCTCCCACTCAGGGCAGCGGCCCCGCGCAGGCGAGCATTCTCTGCGGCAAGGCGTCTGGAGTTCTCCTTGATCAGCCAGTACGTCGTCTCGGGGTCGTGCATCATTTCGAGCCTCCTTCAGTTGACTCGAGACGCTTGAGCGCCTCATCGATGTCGATCTCGCCGCGGGCAACCTGCTCCATCAGCTCCACGCGGTTCGGTGACGGAGCCGCTGCAGGCCTGTCGATCCCGATCTTGCTCAGAAGAGCGTCGAAACGCGCGCGGGCGGTCGGGTAGCTGACGCCAAGATGCCGTTCGAGGTCCTTCATGTTTCCGCGCGAGGCGAGGAACACTCGCAACACCTCTCGGTCCTCGTTCGAGAGCACACAGAACTCGCACGTCGCAAAGCCTCCCGAGAGCTCGGTGTCGCATGAAGGACAGCTGAGTCGAGTCAGCGCGAGCCTCTCGTTACAGACGGGGCAATTGAGGGGCGGCCGGCGGCCGCGATCCAAGCTCATCTATTCGGCCGTGACCCTGACGTTGCCCATTGTGCAGTCGCAGTCGAGGGTGCCTGCGCCCGACCCGACAGTGACATCCTTGACGGCTTGCGCCACG
>DAIUFK010000078.1:0-9608 GCA_036844615.1 Candidatus Dormiibacterota bacterium
ACCCAGATCTTGCCCCCATGCATCTCCACGATCTGCTTAACGATCGTGAGGCCCAGGCCAGTCCCGGGAATCGATTGGGCGGCTCCGCTGCGCACCCGGCGGAAGCGCTCGAAGACGTGTCCGATCTCGTCAGGCGGGATGCCGACTCCGGTGTCAGTGACGCTGATCAGCGCAAAGCCGCCCTCTGACCGGCTCGACAGAGTGACTGTTCCCCCATCGGGCGAATACTTGACGG
Organism: Candidatus Dormiibacterota bacterium; assembly: GCA_036844615.1. Lineage (GTDB taxonomy): Bacteria > Chloroflexota > Dormibacteria > Dormibacterales > Dormibacteraceae > Palsa-872. The sequence goes on from DAIUFK010000078.1 coordinate 236, forward strand.
CATTGTTTACGAGGTTGCTCACGACCTGGACGAGCCTGTCCCGGTCGCCGGCGACGATGGGCAGCCTCGGGTCGAGGTCGGCTTTGAAATCGACAGTGGGCGAGGAGCCCGCGCGTGCGATGGCGTCGCTGAGCACCTCGTTGATGTCCACGTCGGTGGTGCGGATGCTCATCCGCCCCGACTCCATCCTGTCGAGGTCCAGCATGTCGCCGATGAGGCGATTGACGCGGTCCGCGTCATTGAATATGTAGCCGCCGTAGGCGCGCACCTCGTCTGCCTCGAGGCCGCCGTCGCGGATGAGCTCGCTGAACCCCTGGATCCCGGTGAGCGCGGTGCGGAACTCGTGACTGACGATCGAGAGGAACTCCGTCTTGGTTCGGTCGAGCTTCTCGAGCGTGATGTTCGCGCTCCGCTGTGACTCGAGCGCCTCGCCGAGCTTGTCCTGCGCCTCGCGCACGACTGTCACGTCCTCGACCATCACCAGCACATGCTCCGGCCTGCCGCTCGAATCCGGAATCGAAGTCGCCGTCAGCTGAAGCCAGAGCCAGTTCCCCCCACCGGTCCCGGCTCTCACCTGCACGCTCTTGCCGTCGGTGATGCCGGCCAGTAGGGGCTCAAGGCGCGACCTTGCCGCCGCCTGGTCGTACGCACGTAGGAGGTCAGGCCACGCGTGCGACCTCATGGTCGGGAAATCGTGCTCGAGCATCTGCAGCAGGGCGGGGTTGGCCTCGAGCATCTCCCCCTCGCTGCTGATGCGTGCGATCCCGATCGGCGACCGCTCGAAGATGGCTCGATGGTCGGTCTCGCTCCGGCGCAGGGCCTGCGCGATCTCGGCGCGCCGGATGAACTGGCCGATCTCACCACCCGCCGTCGACAGCATGGTTACAAGGTCGTTCTCGATCAGCTTTGCCTCGTCGGTCAGCATCTCGATGACGCCGGTGACGGTCCCCGAGTTCATCACAGGGAATGCGACAGCGGACCGCAGGCCTGCCTGCTTGGCTGCAGCCGCCCTGTCGTAATCGGTGGCCGCCGAGAGGTCCTCCTGCGCAGCGGGCACTCCCGATTGCCAGACCCGGCCGAGGAGGCCATCGCCCGACGCAATCGAGAGTCGCCGGCTCTGGTTGTGAAATTCCTCCAGCGCCGTACCGTCTCGATGCCAGCCCTGGCGCAACCGAAGTGCTTGCAGGTCGGTGTCGACCGCCCAGTACTGGGCAACGTCCCAGTCGAGGTGAGCGCATAGCGCGCTCAGCAGCTGGGGCGCTGCCTGCTCCCAGGTAGCGGCGCTCAGGATGGTGTGGCGGACTGCGACGAGGCCGTCGCGCAGGCCGTCGAGTCGCTTTCGTGCTGAGATGTCAGTCTCCTGCACGAGCATCACGAGCTCGCCCGACGGATGGTCGCTGACCGAAGCGATGGTGATCTCGACGGGGACCCGACTGCCGTCGCCGCGCAGCTGGTGAATCTCAGCTTCCCAGCGGAGGATGCCGCCGGTCCTGAGCATGGCGAGCGCCTCATCGATCGCCGTCTGGTCGTGCTCGGCCGTGACGTCCACCAGCGCCATGTGCAGGAGCTCGTCGCGGCTGCGCCCGAGGATGACGCAGAGCCTCTCGTTGACCTGGAGCCATGCGCCTCCCGGCGCGATGAGAGCCAGGCCGACCGGCGCCGCCTCAACAGTGATCCGCAACCGCTCCTCGCTGGCCTCGACCTCAATCGCCTTTCGCTCGGCGGCGGTGGCGTCGTGGCGGATCCGCGCGACTACCTCGTGCACGACAGCCACCACGACGACGAGGACGGCGGCAAGGAGCAGCGTGGCGGCGGCATCGGCTGAGGTGTCACCCCTGGCGATGAAAGGGGCGAGGATGCCGAAAGCGGCAATCATCGCCGCGGCGTAGGAGTCGATACGGCCCTGATAAAGGGCCGCCAGCAGCACTATCGCCAGGTAGAGCGGAAACACGAGCACAGGCTTGACGTCAGCGCCGATCTGGACCGCGATCACCGCGGCGATGATCAGAAAGGGCGTGACGCGACGGACCAAGCCTCGGGTCCGAAACGGCTTCAGATCGGGCCTCGGACGAGGTCCTGGCAACACCTTAGATCCCTCACCCCCCCTGGCTGGGCTTGAGGTGCGCAGGAGGCAAAGTGTAGCCGTCGACTGTCAGATCAGACCCCCCTTAACCGAGGGGTTCTTAACGTACGCTGACCAAACTCTTGAACACGCCACTGAAAGCAGATGGGCTGAGCCGGCGGGTTTATCCCTTTATCGGGCTGGCCATCGTCGGCCTCGTCAGCCTGCACGGGTCAGCAGCCGTCGGCATGTCGCCAGTGCTGCTCGCGGCACTCGTGGTTGGCGTCCTCCTCGCGCTTGCGCCACTTGCCCCCATCAAGCTTCCGGCTGTCGGGCGCCCGATTCTCTCGATCCCGGTCATCGTCGGCCTTGGGCTCGCGCTCTTCCCGCTCTGGGAGCCTGGGTCAGCCTTCGGCATCGCCGCCTCTGTGGTTCTCATCGTGCTCGGAGGCGCACTCGTCCTTCTGCCCTGGGAGCGAATCCCCCGCTACCTTCACGCTGTGTCGCCGATCGGCGGCCTTGCGGTGGCGTTCGCGCTGGAGGCCCAGTTCGGGTTGAGCGTGATTCGCGCTTTCCCGTTCGTGTTGCTCCTCCTTATGTTCCTGGCGCTGTACTACACGACGCTCGAGTTCGCCATCGGCGCGGCCCTCGGCGCCGCCGACCTGATCCTCGTCACGGCAGTCAACCCAGCCACAGGAGACTCGGCGCCCGCCCTGCTGGAAGGCCTGCTTCTCGTCGCACTCGGAATCCTCGTCCGTAGGGTTGTGCAAGAACAGGAGGCGAACCGGGCAGCGGCTGCGTCCGCGGAAGCAGCAAGGTCGGAGCTGCTTACCGACCTCGCCCGGCGCAACCAAGAGCTGCAGGAGCTGACGCGCATGAAGTCCGAGTTCCTGGCGACGATGAGCCATGAGATCCGCACCCCGATGAACGGAGTGATCGGCATGACGGGGCTCCTGATGGAGACCGACCTGACGCCGGAGCAGCGCGACTACGTGGAGACGGTGCGCGCGTCAGGCGACACGCTGCTTGAGATCATCAATGACATCCTCGACTTCTCGAAGATTGAGGCAGGCCGCGTGCGGATGGAGCGAGTCGACTTCAGCCCGAAACACGTCACGGAAGAGGCGGTCGAGCTGTTCGCAGAGCCTGCCGCGAACAAAGGCATCGAGCTGGTGCTCGATGTGGAGCCCGATGTCCCGCACAACGCGATAGGCGACCCCGGCCGGCTGCGCCAGGTGCTCATCAACCTTGTCGGCAACGCTATCAAGTTCACCGACACGGGAGAGGTCGTGGTGAGGGTGCGTCGCGGGGAGTCGCCAGGGCCTGGAGTGCTTCTCCACTTCGAGGTCGCCGACACCGGCATAGGCCTGACCGATGAGGAGCAGGCGCGCGTCTTCGCCACCTACTCGCAGGTCGACAGCTCGACCACGCGCAAGTACGGAGGCACCGGCCTCGGCCTTGCCACCTCGCGGATGCTCACCCAGCTGATGGGTGGTGAGATCGGCGTCGAGAGCGAGAAGGGCGCAGGCAGCAGGTTCTGGTTCAGCGCCCTGTTCCGAGAGGGTTCGCGCAAGGCGCTGAGCCCGCCCCCAGTGGCGAGCCTTTCAGGGACTTCCATCGCGGTCGTCGACGACAACCGCACCAACCGCACGATCCTCGAGCGTTACCTTGGCTCGTGGGGCATGCGTGATCGTGCCTTCGAAAGCGGTCCCCAGGCCATCAACGAGTTGCGCGAGGCGGCCCGCGGCGACGACCCGTTCGAGGTCGCGATCGTCGACATGATGATGCCGGGGATGGACGGCGCCGCAGTGGCTGCCGAGATAAGGGCCGATCCCGCGCTCAAGGACATGGTGGTGATCCTGCTCACCTCAGCGGGTCACTCCGAGCATCCTGTTCCGGGCATCGACGTCGAGCTCGTGAAGCCAGTGCGTCCTTCCCTTTTGTTCGACGTACTGCATTCGCTGCTCGCGACGAAGCCTGCCCACGCGAACCGGCACGTGATGGAGGAAGGTCCGACTCCCGCCGACCAGGCCTCGCACCGCTGGGCGAGGGTGCTGGTGGTCGAGGACAACATCGCCAACCTCAAGGTGGCGGTGCGCATGGTCGAGAAGCTCGGCTACCGCGCCGACGTCGCTGCCAACGGGGTCGAGGCGGTGAAGGTGCTCGGCGATGTGCGCTACGACGCGGTGTTGATGGACTGCCACATGCCTGAGATGGACGGGTTCGAGGCAACGCGGGCGATCAGGCGCAATGAGCCGGAAGGACGCCATACCCCGGTGATCGCGATGACCGCGAGCGCCCTTTCAGGCGATCGCGAGCGCTGCCTCGCGGCAGGCATGGACGACTACGTCTCCAAGCCGATCAAGCTGCACGTGGTGGCAGCGGTATTAGAGCGATGGCTGGCGCCCGTAGCTTCGTCCTCCCCGCTCGCCGGGGAGGTGACCGGGCCTGGCCCGGCCGGAGGGGGGGCTCAAACTTCAGGTTCTACGTAGCGCCATAACAGTGACATCGTCAGGCAGCTCTCGGTTTCGAGACCCTGCCGCCAAGAGGTCGACGGTCTCCTGCGCGTGCGCGGCGCGCCGCGCGGCCACCGGTAGGGGCACATCCTTGGTGGCAAGGTCAGGACGCAGGTCCAGCAGGCCGTCCGAGAAGATGACGAGCATGTCGCCTTGGTTGAGCGTCACCCTCCCTGGCGCCAACGAGACATCGGGCAGGAGACCGATGGGAGCTCCTCGCTGGTCGAGCAGGTCCTGGCCGCCTGCTCCCCGCACAAGACGAGCGTGCCCGTGCCCCGCATCGATGTAGTCCAGCTCTCCCGTGGCGGGGTCGAAGACGCCATGGAAGAGCGTCACATACGCCTGGTTCACCTCGAGCGCCGCAGCCATGACCCCCGCGGCCATCCTTACGCTCTCCTCCACGGTCCCGACCTGCGCGGCCGAGCGCATCGCCGCTCGCACTGTGGCCATCAGAATCGCGGCCGGCAGCCCCTTGCCCATGACGTCGCCAAGCGTCACCGCCAGGCGGCGCTGGTCATTGAGCATGTACCAGTCATAGAAATCACCACTTATCTCGCGCGCCGGCGCAAAGTGCGCCGCGACCTCGAACCCGCCGCCGATCAGCGGCGAAGCGGGTAGCAGGCCCGCCTGCACCCTCGCGGCCTTGGCCACCTGATCGGTTCTCTCGGCCACGAGTGACTCGAGACGCTGGAGGTTGCTCCGGTACTCGATCTCAAGACTCCGGCGCCGGAATGCGTTGACGACTGCAAGGTAGAGCTCGGTGGCGCCGACCGGCTTCACGAAGTAGGCGTACGCGCCGTGCTCGACGGCTGCCTTGCCAAGCTCCGGGTCGTCAACGCCGGAGATCATCACCACCGCGGTGTCGGGACGCTTGGCCCTGAGCTCCTCGAGCAGGCCGTAGCCCGACTCGTCTGGCAGCTTCACGTCGAGGAGGGCGAGCGCGTACTCATTGGTCTCGATGAGCTGGCGAGCGGCAGCGCCAGAATGCGCGACGTCCGACTCGAAGCCACGGCTCCGCAAGGTTCGCTGCATCACCTTGGCGAGAGCCTCCTCGTCATCGACGATGAGCGTGCGCAGCGGACCGTCAGACACCGAATGCAGTGTAGAGATACGACAAGCAGGCAGGACATGCAGCCGGCGATGCCAGCCGGCACACCGGCGACATGTCCGCGCCGCGAAGCTAATACGGTCCCACTTCGACCTGCTGGCTGTAGGCTTGCCCTCATGAGCCTTGACGTTCAGAGCCGCCAAACCGACGCGGGCGTGACCGTGCTTGCCCCTTCAGGACGCCTCGATGTTGCAGGCGCCCCGATGCTCAAGGACGCGGTCAGCGACGCGGTCAAGAACGGCCAGCCTCGCCTGGTGATCGACCTGGAAGGTGTGAGCTTCGTCGACAGCACAGGGCTCGGCTCCGTCATCGCGGCACTCAAGATGGTCCGCAGCTCCCAAGGCGACCTGAGGCTTGCCGCACCGAATCAGCAGGTGCGGGTGGTCCTGGAGCTGACCACTCTGGACCGTGTCTTCCCCTACTTCGCCACGGTCGAGGAAGCGCTCACTGGCTTCTGACCCTGACCGTGGGATCGCCCAGCCGTTTGAGTTCAAAGCCACCCTCACCCGCCTGGACGATGGATTGGACACTCTTCACCGCTCGGTGGAGCTGCTTCGCGAGAGGGCTGGCCTTCCCGCCGGCGATCGCAACCTCATCCTGTTCGAGACCGCCATCGCGGAGATCGGATCCAACGTGCTGATCTACACGGGCAAGCACGGCACCACCGGACCGCCTGTCGAATACAGCCTTCGAATGGAAGCTGGCGTCGCCACCGCTTTCTTTGCCGACCATGGACCGCCCATTCATAATCAGGCCACTCGCGCGATGCCGGCAGCTACGAGCGAGGACGGCCGCGGTCTGGCGATCGCTCGCAAGGCGCTCGACGAGCTGGCCTACAAACGCGAAGGCGAGGTGAACACTTGGCGACTGGTGAAACGGCTATGAGCGCCGGCGAACACTCGGAGGAGGCGAACCGAGTCCTCATCCACGATTTCCGCAACCTGCTCGCGGTGATCGTGAACTACTGCGAGCTCATCGCGGAAGAGACCGGCGATGCCGAAGCCGTGAAGACCGATATCAAAGAGATACGCGTCGCCGCCGAGCGGGCGATCGCGCTGACCGAAAAGCTGAGGCGCCCGCCGGTTCCCGCTCCGGATACGGAGCCTCCGTCGAGCACGCCGTGACCATCACCCGCAGGCCGACATCAGCACGTACGGCAGGGAGCGCCGACGGCTCGGCGACTGCGCGCGAGCTCGTGCTGGTGGTCGACGACGACGAGCAGATGCTCAGGCTCGTCAAGCGTATCCTCGAGCGCGCCGGTTTCGAGTGTGTGACGATCGGCGACGGCGAGCTCGCGCATGAGGCGGCTGTCGACTGGCGCCCCGACATCATCCTGCTCGACCTGATGCTCGGTTCGACGACAGGCGACCAGATCCTCGCCGAGATCCGCAAAGATTTCCGGACCCGGTTGATCCCCGTCGTCTTCCTCACCGTGCGCAGCTCACTGAAGGACAAGGTCGAGCACCTTCTGGCCGGAGCCGACGACTACGTCACCAAACCTTTCATCCCCGAAGAGCTGATCGCGCGTCTCCGAGCTGTCATCAGCCGCTCGACGAACACGCGCGACCTTAACCCGCTGACTGGAATGAGCGGCAACACCGACATCCTCCGAGAGATCAACCAGCGCCTGAGGGCGAACGAACGCTTCGCGGTCCTCTACCCCGACATCGACACCTTCAAGAGCTACAACGACCACTATGGCTTCCTTCGGGGCGATGACGTGATCAAAACCCTCGGGAACATCATCCTGGAGGTTCTCGAGACGAACTACTCGCCGCAGCATTTCGGCGGCCACGTCGGCGGCGATGACTTCGTCATCCTCACCGAGCCTGGCATGGCGGAGGGGGTCGCGGCCGAGATCACCAAGCGCTTCGACGAAGCGGTTCCGGGCCTGTATGACCAGCCTGATAGAGAACGTGGTTGGATCGAGTACGAGGACCGCTCGGGGACCAAGCTCAGGACAGGGCTGCTGTCGGTGTCCATCGGCATCGTCGTCGCGGAGCCGGGAAGCTACGAGAGCGCTGCAGCCCTCGCTTCGCGCGCGGCCGAGGTGAAGGGCGTCGCGAAGAGGATGCCGGGATCGAGGTGGGTGGTCGACCGCAGGAGGGCCCCGGAAGCACGTGGCGGACGCTCACGTTAATCCGCTGGAACGCGGGGTCTCCGATGCTAGCATCGACCGAAGTGACCCCGTGGAAGCCCGCCCATGAGTGATCCCGAGCCAATCTCGTCCACGATGTCCGACGCGACGGACGAACCGCCCTTGGGGCTGTCGACAGCGCGCGCGCCCCTGGCCGGCGTTTCGCTGACGCGCCGCCAGGTATCGGTGCACCGGCTCGACAGCGGACTCGAGCGTGGCGAGTCGGACGCGAGCGCGCTCACCGCCGACGGATTCCCGATCTACACGCCTCCTGACCTCGACCGCGCGCGCTGGATCCCCGTCCGCGACATCAAGTACGTGGTCTTCGGCTCTCTCGACGACCCCGACCTCGAAGCCGACCCCGGAGAGAAGAGCCAGGCTCGCAAGGCGATCCTCCGTTTCCGCGACGGTGAATGGATCGCCGCGTACATGGACGAGGGCCAGTCCCAGGACAGCGCAGGCCTCGCTATCAAGATCCGGCTGACCGAGCGCCAGCGCGTGATCCCCGCGGTCGCCGCCTCGGCGGCGTTGCTCGAAATGCAGTTCGTCGACATGTGGGCCACCACCACCGACTCGGCTCAGCCTCACCGCCGCCGCTCAGACATCGTCGAGGCGGCAGCGCGGCAGGGCCGCGACCTGACCCAGCTCGCCAACGATTTCCGCGACAGGCTGGCGTTGATCCGCGATGTCGGCCTCACCTCCGGCGACACTCTCGCGTTCTCGCGAGCCGTGCGCACGCACCTCGACCGTTTCGTCGTCGAAGAGGGCATCAACCTGAACTCGGCAGAAAAATCCGCGCTCGCCGACATCATCCTGCGAGCCGCCGTCGGGTACGGTCCTCTCGACAGCCTGCTCCACGACCGCTCGGTCAGCGAGATCATGGTCAACGGCCCCGACCAGGTGTTCATCGAACGCCGCGGTGTTTTGACGAAGGCCGACATCCGCTTCGAGGACGAGAACCAGCTGCTGGAGACGATCCGGCGCATGGTCGCGACCACCGGCCGCCACATCGACGGCCTCAACCCGATGGTCGACGCGCGGCTCCCCGATGGCAGCCGCGTGAACGCGATCATCAGACCCGCTGCAATCCATGGCGCCGCGCTGACGATCAGGAAGTTCAAGGATGCGGTCCTCGGTATCGACGACCTCACGCGGGAGGGCAGCCTCAGCCCTGCGATGGCCGAGTTCCTGAAAGCGGCGGTGCTCGGCCGCATGAACGTGCTTGTCTCCGGTGGCACAGGGTCTGGCAAGACCACGACCCTCAACGTCATCGCGCGCTTCATCCCTCACAACCAGCGCGTGATCACGATCGAGGATGCCGCCGAGCTGCAGATCGACCACCCTCACGTCATCGCGCTCGAGCATCGTCCCGCCAACGTCGAAGGCAAGGGCGAGTTGACCATCCGCCAGCTCCTTCGCAACAGCCTCCGGATGCGGCCCGACCGCATCCTTGTCGGAGAGGTTCGTGGCGCCGAGGCCCTCGACATGCTTCAGGCGATGAACACCGGCCACGACGGCAGCATGTCGACGATTCACTCGAACTCCGCGCG
>DAIUFK010000079.1:0-6961 GCA_036844615.1 Candidatus Dormiibacterota bacterium
GCCGCCGCGAACGGCACGTTGTTCGCGATGCCGACGCTGCTGTAGACCACGTTGCCGATGAAGGTTGAGCCCGCTCCGCCCACCAGGATCGGCGTGATGTAGTCGCCCAAAGTAAGCGAGAACGTGAAGATCGAGCCCGCCACCACGCCGGGTAGAGCCAGCGGCAGGACAACGTCGCGAATCGCACGCCAGCGACGAGCCCCGAGGTCCGCGGCAGCCTCCATCAATGACTCAGGCACGCGCTCCATCGCGGAGTAGGTGGGGATGAGCATGAAAGGAAGCCAGATGTAGGAGAAGACGATCCACATCGCGATGTTGGTGTAGCCGATGTTGGCCGGCGGCAGGCCTATCGACTGCAGGCTCCAGTTGAGAAGCCCACTGTGGTTGAGGATGAGGATCCACGAGTAAACGCGTGCGATGTAGCTCGCCCACAGCGGAAGGAGCACTGCGGCGAAGAGCAATGTCTGCGTGCGGCGCGAGGCGACGCGCGCCATGTAGTACGCGAAAGGGAAAGCGAGGATCGCGTCGGTCACGGTGACCGCGGCGGCCATGAGTACGGTGCGGCCGATGATCAGGCGGTACGTCGGGTCTAGGAGGATGGTGCGGAAGTTGTCGAGGTTCCAGACCTGCACGATCCGCGTGGTGAAGGCGTCGATCTGCCAGAACGCGGTGACCAGCAGGAGGGCGAGCGCGGCAAGGTAGATGAAGATGAACCAGCCCATCGGCGGCAGCAACAGCAGCAACGAACGCAGCCACGGGCGGCGCCAGAGCATCGACTGAAGGGGGGCGGCCCCGCCCGTTTTGCGGGGCCGCCTGGCAGCTTCGACTGCCACTTCAGCCAGTGATTAGGAGGAGGTGACGGAAGTCCAGGAAGTCTGCCACGTCGAGTAGGGGATGCAGTTTGTGCTCCCGTCGTCGCAGGTGGCGATCGGGGTCTTCCAGAACTTGATGGTGTCGAAGTAGGAGCCGACGGCGTCGGCGTGGTACTGCTTGCACGAGCCGGCCTGGAGCGCTTCCATCTGCGCGCAAGCCTTGCTGTTGACAGGCGTCTCTCCGAAGAAGAGGGCCTGCATGGCCTGGACCTTCGGCGTGCTCACGTACTTGGTCCACAGGTACGCGCAGTTGGGGTGAGGCGCGTTGGTTGCGAGCATCCAGGTGTCACCCCATCCTGTCGCTCCCTCAGTCGGGATGGTGTCGGCGACAGTCTTCTTGGCGGCCTGGAGCGTGATCGTCTGGTAAGGCCAGGCGGCGCCGACCTGCACGTCGCCGTTGGCGAAGAGCTGGATCTCATCACCGGCAAGCGGCCAGTACTTCTTGACCAGCGGCCTCTGGGTCTTGAGCAGCGCGATCGCTGCGTCGAACTGATTCTGCTTCAGCTCGTACGGGTCCTTGATGCCGAGGCTTGGCTGCTTGCTCATCAGGTAAAGGGCAGCGTCAGCGATCTGGATCGGGTTGTCGGGCACTGTGATCAGACCCTTGTTTGCGGGGTCGTACAGGACGCTCCAGCTGGTTGGTGCGATCGGGAACTTCTGGGTGTTGTACAGCAGCACGTTGGGGCCCCACTGCAGGGAGATCCCGTAGTGGATGCCGTTGATCGTGTTGTAACCGGGCGTCTTGAAGTAGGTCTGAAAGTCGCCGAAGTCGGGGATGAGGTCCGGGTTCATCGGTTTGACGTCGCCGCCATAGATGAGGCGCAGGTCGGCGTCACCAGAGGCGGAAACCATGTCCCACTGGCCGCCACCGCCCCCCGCCATGAGGGTGACCATCTCGTCGGATGACCCCGCGTACTTTGCGTTCACCTTGCATCCTGTCGCGGCGGTGAACGGCTTCACCCACGACGTGTCGGTGTAGCCCTCCCATGCGATCAGGTTGAGCTGCCCTTCGCCGGGCCCGATCGAGGTCGGCGGCGCCATGTTCGCCGTCGGCGGGGGGGCGGCTGTCGAGCCCGTTGGCCCAGTGCTTGAGCCGCACGCGGTGAGTGCGATGACTCCCGCCGCGGCCGACGTGACGAGTCGGCACCAGACGCCCGACCCGGCTTGTGCTCTGTTCATGCTTCCTTACCTCTCCTACGACTCATATTCGCCCTCGGCCGAATCGGCCCGGGAGCCCTGGTGGTCGAGAACGTACGTGTGGCCGGGCACCCAGGCGAGGCGGACGCGACGTCCCTCGTAGCGCAGCGCCTGGCCAGGCGCGTCCATATTCTGGCGTACCGCAACAAGGTGCTCACCCTGGTCGAGCTTGACGATGTAGCGGGTCGACATCCCGACGTACACCACCTGCTCCACCGTTCCGGCCTCGACGCTCATCCCTCGCGCCGCCTCCTGGCCGTCCTCGAGCATGCGCAGCTTCTCGGGCCGCACCACGAAACGGACCCCATTTCTCTCGAGCACGTTCGAGATCCCGATGAAGCCGGCGACGAACTCGGTCGCAGGGCGCTCGTACACCTCCACCGGTGGGCCGACCTGCTCGATCTTGCCGTTCGACATCACCGCCATCCGGTCGCTCATCGTGAGCGCCTCCTCCTGGTCGTGCGTGACGTATACGAAGGTGATTCCCACCTTCTTCTGGATGCGCTTGAGCTCGAGCTGCATCTCCTGGCGCAATTTCAGGTCTAGGGCGCCGAGCGGCTCGTCAAGCAGGAGGACCTCGGGCTCGTTGACGACGGCGCGGGCGAGGGCGACTCTCTGCCGCTGCCCACCCGAGAGCTGATTCGGCTTGCGGCGCTCAAGGCCGGTCAGCCGCACCATGTTCACCGCGCGCTCAACGCGCTCTTGCCGCTCAGCGCGCGGGGTTCCCTTGACCCGCAGGCCGTAGCCGATGTTGTCCGCGACGTTCATGTGCGGGAAGAGCGCGTAGTCCTGGAAGACGGTGTTCGTCTGGCGCAGGTGCGGGGGAGTCGAGGTGACGTCGTGGCCCGCTAGCTCGATGCGTCCCTCATCGGGCCGCTCGAAGCCGGCGATGAGGCGGAGCAATGTGGTCTTGCCCGAACCAGAGGGCCCGAGCAAAGTGAAGAACTCGCCCGCCTGGACCGTCAGGTCCACACCGTCCACCGCGACCACGTGCCCGTAGCTCTTGCGCACCCCGTCCACTCGAAGGGCCGGCGGGCGCGGGGCACTCTTGGCGGAAGCCGGATGCCTGGCTTCTCGAGAGTGGATCGTCATTGAGATGCTGTCAGTCGAGGGACGCCATGACGTGCTTGATCTGGGTGTATTCCTCGAACGAGTACATCGACATGTCCTTGCCGTAGCCGCTTCCCTGGTAGCCGCCGTGCGGCATCTCGTTGATGATCGGGATGTGTGTGTTGATCCAGACGGTGCCGAACTTGAGCCGGCGCGCCACGCGCAAAGCCCTGCCCACGTCCCTCGTCCAAACGGATGAGGCCAGGCCGTATTCGACGCCATTGGCCCATGCCACCGCCTGCTCCTCGTCGCTGAAGCGCTGCACAGTGACCACGGGACCGAACACTTCCCGCTTCACGATCTCCGCATCCGGACCTGACGGCACCACCACGGTGGGCGAGTACCACGAGCCTGCTTTCTTGATCCTGCCACCGCCGGTGAGCACCTTTGCGCCATCCTTCCGGGCGCGGTCGACAAAGCCTGTCACACGCTCGGCCTGCTCCTCGGAGACCAGCGGACCCATCTCGGTGTCGTCCGCCTTGGGGTCACCGACTTTGAGCGATTCCACTGCCGGCACGAGGTCGCTGAGCAGATTGTCGAAGATCTTCGGTCCCGCGATGATGCGGGTGGCCGCGGTGCAGTCCTGGCCTGCGTTGAAGAAGCCGCCGACCTTGATCCCCTCGACCACCGCTGCCAGGTCCGCGTCGTCGAAGACGATCACGGGCGCCTTGCCACCGAGCTCGAGGTGGACGCGCTTGAGCGTGGCAGCCGCCGCCTTCGCCACCTCCTTTCCCGTCGCGACGTCGCCGGTGAGCGACACCATGGCGACTCCCGGATGGCGGACTAGGCCTGCCCCGACGGGTTCGCCGTCGCCCGTGATCACGTTGAGCACGCCTGGCGGCAGGATGTCCGCCGCCAGCTCTGCGAGGCGCAGTGCAGTTAGCGGCGTCCATTCGGAGGGTTTCAACACAACCGTGTTGCCCGCCGCGAGGGCAGGCCCCAGCTTCCAGGCCGACATCATGAGCGGGTAGTTCCAGGGCGCGATCGAGCCGACGACGCCCAGCGACTCGCGCCGGATCATGCTCGTGAAGCCCCTCATGTACTCGCCTGCCGACTTGCCTTCGAGGTTGCGGGCCGCGCCGGCGAAGAACCTGAAGCAGTCAGCGGTGGGAGGGATCTCCTCAGACAAAGTCGTGGCCAGCGGCTTGCCTACGTTCTCGGACTCCAGCGCCGCGAGCTCCTCGCCGTGCTCCAGGATCGCGTCGGCGAGCTTGAGCAGAGCTTCGCTGCGCTCGCGCGGGGTGCTGTCGAACCACACTTCGTCGTAGGCCTTGCGGGCTGCAGTGACAGCACGGTTGACGTCCTCCGCCGTCCCCTTGGGCGCGTGAGCGATGACTTTGCCGTTGGCGGGGTTGATGATCTCCTGGTCGTCGCCGCCTGAGCTGTCGACCCACTGGCCGCCGACGAACATCTGGTGACGCTTCAGCGTGGTGCTCATGTGTCGCTCCTTTCGGGTCTACTTGGGGGAGCCGGCGGCAACTTCGGCGAGTGCCGAGCCGATGATGTCGAGTCCCTCGTCGAGCAGAGTGTCAGGGATGGTCAGCGGCATCAGGGTTCGGATGACGTTGTGGTGCATGCCGGCGCGAAGGAGGATCAGGCCCTTTTCGCGCGCGAGCGCAAGGATCTGAGCAGTCTCCGTATCGGCTGGAGTCTTGGTCTTGCGGTCTCGCACCAGCTCCATTCCCGCCATCGCGCCCATGACGCGGACGTCGCCGACCAGGTCGTGCTCAGAAGCCCAGCTCCGCATGCGCTCCTCGACCACCGAGCCGATCCTTGCGGCTCGTTCCGGCAGCCTCTCGTCGCGCATGACGTCGAGCACCGCAAGGCCCGCCGCGCACGCGACAGGGTTTCCGCCGAATGTCCCGCCAAGCCCTCCTGGTCCTGGCGCGTCCATCACCTCGGCTCGGCCCACCACGCCCGAGAGGGGGAAGCCTGCCGCGAGGCTCTTGGCCACTGTGACGAGGTCGGGCGAGACGCCGGAGTGCTCGATCGCGAAGAACTTTCCGGTGCGCCCGAAGCCCGTCTGGATCTCGTCAGCGATCAGCAGGATCCCGTGCTTCTCGGTCAGGGCCCGGAGCCTGTGCAGGAAGGCGGCTGGCGCGGGCACGAAGCCGCCCTCGCCGAGGACCGGCTCGATGATGATCGCCGCCACTCGCTGTGGCGCCACCGAGGACTCGAACAGCTCGTCGAGCGAGGCGAGCGCCCTCTCAGTGCTCCAGCCGCGGTACTCGTAGGGAAACGGGACCTGGTAGACCTCTGTCGCGTAAGGCCCGAAGTTCTGCTTGTAGGGGACGACCGACCCGGTCAGGCTCAGCGCCAGGAGCGTCCTGCCGTGGAAGCCGCCCTGAAAGCTGATCACCGCGGGCCGGCCGGTATGAGCGCGCGCGATCTTGACCGCGTTCTCGACAGCTTCGGCCCCGGTGCTGAAGAAGATCGCCTTCTTGGGGCCGTCGCCCGGCGCCAACGCGCAGAGGCGCTCCGCCAGGCGCAGGTAGGACTCATACATCACGACCTGGAACGAGGTGTGAGTGACTCGATCAATCTGGGCGTGAACCGCTTCCATCACGTGCGGGTGGCCGTGCCCGACATTGAGCACGCCGATGCCGCCCGCGAAGTCGATGTAGCGCTTGCCGGCGACGTCCCACATCTCGGCGCCTTTGGCGCGATCCGCGACGATGGGATGCGCCGTGGTGATGCCGCGCGGGATGTAGCGCGTGCGCAGCTCCGCCAGCTCGGCCAGCTCGGACTCGGTCGCCCCCTGCTTCGTGCTCACCCCACCCGTCTCATGCCCTGATTTCACCTGGCACTCCTTAACCCCTCGTCGAGGGTGTTGACATTCAAGCACGGGAGGTACGCTAGCCGCCATGAACGGCGTCGAAACCGCCGAGGTTGCAGCCGCGGTCGAACGGCTGTGGCCGGGCCTGACTGCGAGCATTGCTGCACTGTCGGGTGGCATCACCAACCGGAACTACCGCGTGGACGTCGGCGGGTCCTCCTACGTGCTGCGCGTCGGCGGCAAGCACACCGACCTGCTCGGAATCGACCGCGCCACCGAGCACGACGCGAGCCTGCGGGCCGCAGAGGTCGGGGTCGGGCCCGAGGTTGTCGAGTTCGTCGAGCCGGAAGGGTGGCTGGTGACGCGATTCATCGTCGGGAGGGGCGTGCCGCCGGAGGAGATCCGCACGCAAGATGGGATCCGCCGGGTCGCCGCCGCTCTGCGAAAGATCCACGGCGCCGCTCGAATCCCTGGCTGGTTTGACGCACATGCGGTCGTAGAGGCATACCGGGACGAGTCGGTGAGGCAGGGCGTGTCAATCCCGGCGGAATTCGACGACGCGCACCGTGTCTCGGAGAAGATCCGCCGCGCTCGCGGCCTCCAGCCGGAGGTGCCGTGCCACAACGACCTGTTGAACGCCAACTTCATCGACGACGGCGACATCCGCATCGTCGATTGGGAGTACGCAGGCATGGGGGACAGGTTCTTCGACCTGGCGAACCTTTCGGTCAATCACGACTTCGGGTTGGAGGAGGACGGCCTCCTGCTGGCCGCCTACTTCGACGTCGAGGTGCCCGCCCACCTGGCGGCCCTGCGTCTCATGCGCGTCATGTCCGACTTCCGCGAGGCAATGTGGGGAGTCCTGCAGAGCGGCATCTCAGAGCTCGATTTCGACTTCAAGGAGTACGCCGCCAAGCACTTCACGCGCCTCATGACGGCGGCCGAAAGTCCTGAGTTCGAGGCCTATCTGAGCGGTGTTGCCACTAACGCCCCTCTCCCTGACCCT
>DAIUFK010000079.1:7061-9353 GCA_036844615.1 Candidatus Dormiibacterota bacterium
CTCCCCTGACGGGGAGAGGGAAGGCCGTCAGCCTCGGATCCTCTTGCCTTTCGGATCGTAGAGCGGCTCCTCTGCGACCTTGCCTGCGACCCACGTGCCGAAGATCTCGACCTCGACCGGCGTGTCGGGCCCGGCGGTCGCCGGGACATATGCATAGGCGATTGAGCGACCCACCGAGTAGCCGAAGCCTCCGCTCGTGACCCGGCCGGTCGCGCCGGCGATACGCACGGGCTCCGACCCGAGCGCCACCGAGTGCGGGTCGTCGAGCACCAGGCAGGCCAGCCTTGTCGCGGCGTGCTCATCGCGAGCTTTCAGCAACGCGTCTCGCCCGATGAACTCACCCTTGTCGAGCTTGACGCAGAACCCAAGCCCTGCCTGGTACGGGTTGGCCTCCGGGCCGATGTCGGATCCCCACACCCGATATCCCTTTTCGAGGCGCAGCGAGTCGACTGCTTTGTAGCCGCCTGCGACCAGGCCACGGCTCTGGCCGGCCTCCCAGATCGTGTCCCACAGGCGTTGCCCGAACTCAGAGGGGCAATAAAGCTCCCAACCCAGCTCTCCGACATATGTGACGCGCAGCGCAAGGCATGGCACTGACCCCACTGCCAGCTGACGCGAGGTCATGTAGGGGAAGGCCGCGTTGCTGAGATCGGTGAGTGTCAACGGCTGAAGGATCTGCCTTGCTGCCGGTCCCCAGAGGCCGACGCACGCGTAAGCGGAGGTGACGTCATCGACCTGGACCGATCCGTCTTCAGGCGCGTGATCGCGGATCCACGCCAGGTCGTGCTGCCCGAAGGCCGTCCCGGTGACCACCCTGAAGCGGTCCTCGCCGAGGCGGGTGATGGTGAAGTCGCACTCGATGCCGCCGCCTTCGTTGACCATCTGGGTGTAGGTGAGAGCGCCCACCGCGCGGGCGACATGGTTATCGGACAGCGATTCGAGGTAGGCGGGGGCGCCCCGCCCCCTGATCTCGATCTTGGCGAATGAGGTGAAATCAAAAAGGGCGGCGTTCTCGCGGCAGGCCCTGTGTTCGGCCTCGATCGCCGGCGACCACAGCCGGCCCGCCCAACCGCGGGGCCGCAACGATTCGTCGCCGCGCTCAGCGTTCGGCTCGAACCAGTTGGCCCTTTCCCAACCTGACTTCTCGCCGAAGGCGGCGCCGAGCCCGTCGAGCCTTGCGTAGATCGGTGAGAGGCGGAGCGGCCTGCCTGCGCTTCGCTCGTGGCCTGGGTACTTGACGTCGTAGTAGGTGGAGTAGACCTCGTGGGTCCTGGCCAGCGTGTACTCGCGACTCGCGTAGTGGCGGCCGAACCGCCGCGAGTCCATCTCCCAGGTGTCGAGGCTGGGGCGGCCGTCGACTATCCACTCCGCGACGAGGCGGCCCATGCCGCCTGCGCCGGCGAGGCCGTGGGCGCAGAAGCCGGCGGCGACCCAGAAGCCGCGAACCTCGCTGGGGCCGAGGATGAACTCGCCATCAGGGGTGAAGGCTTCGGGGCCGTTGACAAGCTTCACGACCCCCGCGTCCCTGATTGAGGGTGTCCTCACAATCGCATTGGTCATCAGGGGCTCGAACCGGTCCCAGTCGGGCTCGAGGAGCTTGCCGTTGAAATCGGGAGGGATGCCGTCCATCCCCCAGGGCGCTGGGTCTCGCTCGTAGCCGCCCATGATCAGGCCGCCCGACTCCGGCCGGTAATAGATGAGGAGGGAAGGGTCGCGCATCGTCGGCATGTCCAGGGGCAACCCGGAGGGCGTCGTGATCAGGTACTCGTGCGCCATCGGGATGATGGGGACGTTGACGCCGGCGAGGCGGCCGATCTCGGTCGCGAACATGCCGCCCGCGTTGACGACGAGGTCGGTTTCGATGTCGCCCTTGTCGGTGATGACGCGTCGCACCCTTCCGCCCGTCACGTCGATGGCGGTGACCCTGGTGTCTTCGCAAATCTCGGCTCCGCGGCGCCGCGCGCCTTCGACGAGGGCGAAGGTGAGCTGGCTGGGGTCGATGTAGCCGTCGGTGGGGAGGAAGGCGGCGCCGAGGACGCCGTCGGTGGTCATCGGTGGGAACAGGCGCTGGGCTTCCTGTGCGGAGATGAGCTCGAGAGGCAGGCCGAAGGTCTTCGCCCAACCTGCCTGGCGCGCGAGCTCCTCCATGCGCTCCTGGCTCGAGGCCAGACGAAGGGAGCCGACCTGGTGCCAACCTGTCTCGAGGCCGACCTCCTCGCCGAGAGTCCTATAGAGGTCGACGGAGTTCATCATCATCTGGGCGAGGCTGAGCGAGCCGCGCAGCTGGCCGAC
>DAIUFK010000080.1:0-3286 GCA_036844615.1 Candidatus Dormiibacterota bacterium
GTGGGCTCGATGAACCAGCCGTTGTCGTACTCCTCGCCCGTGGGCCGGCCCCCGCCGAACAGCACCTTGGCTCCGCGGCCGACCGCATCCTTGATCTGGGCCTCGACCTCGGCCCTCTGGGTCTCGCTGTGCATCGGCCCCATCCGGCTGGCCTTGTCCAGGCCGTTGCCGGGCTTGAGCTTGGCAACGCGGGCGAGGAGCTTCTCGAGCAGCGCGTCGTACACACCGTCCTGCACGTACAGGCGCTTGACCGCGAGGCACGCCTGCCCGCAGTTGAAGTAGCGACCGATGGAGATGCCTTTAGCCGCAGCCTCGAGGTCGGCGTCGTCAAGGACGATGCACGGGTCGCTGCCGCCAAGCTCGAGCGTGATCTTCTTCAAGCCTTCGGCCGCCCGGGCCATCACCTTCTTGCCAGTCGGCGTCGATCCCGTCAGCGCGATCTTCCGAATGATGGGGTGGTCGACCATCGCCTCGCCCGTCGCCGTCCCCAATACCACGTTGACGACTCCCTCCGGCAGACCGCCTTCGATGAGCGCCTCAATGCACGCAAGGGTCGAGAGCGGCGTGGTGCTCGCGGGCTTGAGGACGACGGTGTTGCCGGCCGCGATCGCGGGCGCCACCTTGTTCGCAGCCAACGTGAGCGGAAAGTTCCACGGCACGATCGCGCCGCAGACGCCGATCGGCATCCGGATCACGAGTCCGTAAGTCGTCGTGTCGGGGAGTGAGACGTGCTGGCCATGCACCTTGTCGGCGAGATCGGCGAACCACGCGATGTTCTCGCCGAAGCGCTGCGCCTCGAGTCTCGACTCGAGCAGCGTCTTGCCCTGCTCCTTCGTGAGGATGGGAGCGATCTCCTCCACCTTGCTGAGCATGTGATGCGCGGCCTTGTGAAGGATCTCGGCGCGCTTGGCGGGAGCGAGCTTGGACCAGGTCGCAAACGCCTTGGCAGCGGCCTGCGCCGCTTTGTCGACGTCGGCAGGGCCGCCGGCCGGAACCACATCGACCACTTCGCCGGTCGCGGGATTGCGAACCTCGT
Source organism: Candidatus Dormiibacterota bacterium (assembly GCA_036844615.1). Lineage (GTDB taxonomy): Bacteria > Chloroflexota > Dormibacteria > Dormibacterales > Dormibacteraceae > Palsa-872. The sequence continues at coordinate 1,037 of DAIUFK010000080.1, forward strand.
ACGTCTTGCCCGATACGGCTTTCGTCCGCTCGCCTTCGATGATCATGGTTGCCATAAGGTGTCCACCCCTCTACATCTGTAGGTTTCTGTCAGTCCTTCGATAATTATCCCCGTCGCCGGGAGTGGACCGTTTTGGAGGGAGCTGACGTGGGAGTGAATCTCGAGAAGCAAGGCAGCGTCGGCATCCTCGTCCTCGACCGCCCGCCGGCGAACAGCTACGACTACAAGTTCCTCAGGTCGCTGGCCGGAGCGATCGACGATGCCCGCAACGATGGCGACATTCGTGCGGTCTTGTTGACGAGCGCTTCGGAGAAGTTCTTCTCGGCCGGCGCGGACGTGAGTGCCTTTGCGGCGGGCAGCGCGCGCTCGCGAATGATGACCGCGATCATGGCCCACGAAGCCTTTCGGAAGATGGAGAACACGCCACTGGTATTCATTGCAGTGATCGCGGGCCATTGCCTTGGTGGCGGCTTCGAGATGGCGCTCGCCTGTGATCTGCGCTTTGCGGCCGAGGGTTCGTACCAGATCGGCCTCCCAGAGGTGAACCTCGGCCTCTTTCCGGGCTCGGGCGGCACGCAGCGCCTGCCACGCCTGGTGGGGCTCTCGAAGGGCATCGACCTCATCGTCAACGCGACGACGTTGAAGCCCGCCGAGGCAAAAGAGCTAGGCCTTGTTGATCAGCTCTTCGCGGACGCCGCCGCGTGCCGCGCGGGCGCGATGGCATACGCGGAGAAGTTGGCAGCAGGACCGACTGTGGCGATCGGACACGCGAAGGTGGCAATCACGCAAGGCTTCGGCGCCCCGCTGGACATGGGCCTGGCAATCGAAAGAGAAGCCATCAGCCGAGTCTTCGTATCGGAAGACGCCGAAGAGGGCATCAAGGCTTTCGGTGAAAAACGGAAGGCCGACTTCAAAGGGGTTTAATAAGGCGGACCTCCCCGCTTGCCGGGGAGGTGGCGGGCCGTGCCGCCGGAGGGGGCGCCCAGAAAGGCAACTACCGTGCTAACCTGCGCCCCAGATCAAAGAGGGAGGTGACGTTCGAATGGCAGAGCTTGCAGTAACCGTTTCCCGGCCATCGGCCGCCTCCGGAAAGCCTTTCTAGGCCACCCTCCGGCGGGCGGACCGATACCGCCCACCCGTTTGTACCCCGGAGGATTCGCGTTGTCGACTGAAATCGCCTCTCAGCTCGCCCGACTGGGCTGGGATCCCTATTTCCAGGAAAAGTTCAAACCGTTTGCCGAGGAAGGTTATGTGCCGGCGCGCGTCACCGCCGACTTCGGCATGGAGTACCTCGTCCAGGACGCCGACGGCCCCACCCGCGCCTCGGCAGGCCGCCACTTGCGTCATGACGGCCTCCTGCTGCCCGCGGTCGGCGACTGGGTCGCCGTCCTGCACCGCGAGCCCGTGTCAAGCGTGCATGGCGTCGTCGACCGCCGCACGGTCTTCTCGCGTAAGGTCAGCGCCAACGAATCAAAAGAGCAGGTCCTTGCGGCCAACGTGGACGTAGCCTTCGTGGTGGCCGCCGCCACCGACGTCAACGCCCGGCGCATCGAGCGCTACCTCACCATCGCGTGGCAGAGCGGAGCCCTGCCCATCGTCCTCATGACCAAGGCGGACGTCGTCGACTCACCAGACGATCTGCGCGCCGAGCTCGAGGCCGTGTCGATGGGAACCCCCGTCCTGGTCACCAGCAGCATCACGGGCCAGGGCATCGACGAGATCACGCGCCGCCTGCAACCCGCCCTCACCGGCGTCCTACTGGGTCCATCCGGTGCCGGCAAGTCAACCCTCATCAACCATATCGTCGGCGCTGACCTGATGCGCACTCGTCAGATTCACCACACAGGCGAAGGCCGCCACATGACAAGCCACCGCCAGCTGGTTCAGCTTCCCGGCGGCGGAATGATCATCGATACGCCAGGGCTGCGCGAGGCGCAGCTGTGGGAGGGCGAGGAAGGCCTGGCCAACCTGTTCGAAGACATCGAAGAGCTGGCGCTGGCGTGCAAGTTCACCGACTGCGGACACAGCAGTGAGCCGGGCTGCGCGATCAAAGCGGCGCTGGCGGACGGCACCCTCGACCCCGCGCGCTTCAACAGCTACCGCAAGCTCCAGCGCGAGCTGCGAGCGATAGCAGCGAAGAGCGACGCAAGGATCCGGATCGAAGAGCGCAGAAAGTGGAAGCAGATCTCGATGGCCGCGAAAGTCAGAACGCGACCATAAAGAAGGGCCCGTCGGGGTAGACGGGCCCTC
>DAIUFK010000080.1:3386-7969 GCA_036844615.1 Candidatus Dormiibacterota bacterium
ATGCGGTCCAGGATCCTGTCTGCCTGCGCCTGGGTGATGACCTTGAGATGGACAAGCTGCGCCAGCCGCGGCTTCAGGTTGACGACGAGCCTGTCGCCGAACTGCTCCTTGTTCATCCCCCGCTCCCTGGCCAGCCTGGCCACGGTGATGCCGTGCTGCAGGTCAGCCCGAAACGCCGCCGGCGGGATGCGAAGGACGTCTGCCTCAGACTCGAAAACCGCAAACCGAACAGCGTCCCGAACGCCGGCGAGCGCGCTCGCGGTGGCTGCAGTGTCCGAGCTTGGCGCAGGGGCTGGGGTCGTTGACGCGTCGGCGAGGCCTGTCGTGAGGCCCAATGTCATCAGGGCGGCAGTGGCACCGCCGCTCACGAACTTGACTGCGATTGCCGCTATCGGATTCATGTCGTTCACCTCTTTGCTTGACTCGACCCCTGGTGGGGCCGGGAACCTCAAGCTGAGGCGACGGTGTCAGACGCCGGTTGTCGCCCGGTCAGTGTTTTGTAAGGCGCGGGGCCATGTCCTCCCCGCTCGCCGGGGAGGTGGCGGGCCGTGCCCGCCGGAGGGGGCGTGAAGTTAGTACTTCACCGCCCGAGCGCACGCATGACCTGCAACTCCAACGCAGTCGGCGCCAGCGTCTCCTTTACATCTGGCCCAGACTCGACCGGCCAGCCGGTGTTGTCGCGAACCTCATCCAGCGTGTGGCCAGGATGGATGGAGTCGAGGTACGCCTCACCACCTCCCTCTGGGAATCGAAAGACGCAAAGCGTGGTGACGATGGCCGCAGGCCCAGCTCCCAGCAGACCTTTTCGCTTTCGCCATCCAGGGGTTCCGTCGCCGTAACCAGGCGAGGTGACGAATGAGACACCCTCTACCAGCCGCCTCTTCTCATGGCTCATCAGCGTCACCCAGCGCCGGCTGAGGATCGCGATGTCGGCTCCTCCCCCGCTCCCCGGCAGCTTGACGTCCGGCGTCGAAGGAGAGCCGACGTATGAGGTATTCAGGTTGCCGAAGCGATCGACCTCGGCGCCGCCGATGAAGCCGAGATCGACGAGCCCCTGCGCCATCAGCGCCATCACGTTGGACATCCGCGTCGCCCACAGCGCACCGACAACGTTCGGCGGATCGCCCATGGTGCCGAGGAAGCTCGAGGCGGGCATGTCGCGCATGAGCCCGACCTCGAACAGGCCTCGCGCATTCGGCGCGTGGTTGTTGCGCGCGACGGCGTAAGCGAGGATCGGGAGCCGCATCCCGACGAAGACCAGGTCGTGGTCGCGAATCTCGCGCGAGGCCACTGCCACCATCAGCTCCTGCGGCGAATAGTCAGGGGCGGCGCCCTTACTCATCGGCGAAGTTTGCAGGAGCCGACAGCGCCTGACCCTTCACGCGCACTGCATCGACGTCGAGCAGTTTCAGGTACGCATCGCGGTCGGGGACGTCGAGCACCCACCGCTCGAGCCAGGCGGCGAACCCTTCCGCGGTTCGCGACTCCGCCGCGTAATCGCGATAGAACAAGTGGTCTCGCTTGAAAGAGCCTTGAACCGGCGACGGGTGCGCGCCACCAGGCTCATGCACGACGGCGGCGACCTTCGTTTCGGGGAGGAGGATCCGGTTGGGGTCGCTCAGCGTGACGCTCGCATCCACCAGCTCCTCACAGGTGATGACGACACGATCCGCCGCCAGCCCAGCCTCCTCCGTGATCCCGAGCGGCCCCCAGGCATGGGCGCGCCCCATGGCATCCGCGCGTTGGACGTGGATCACCGCAACATCCGGATGCACCGCGTTGATGTTCACCAGGCCAGAGGCGGCGGTGATGTTTGGGTTCGTCTCGAGGATGTCGCTCCCGAGCAGCGTGCGCGCCGGCAGGCTTGGCACATTCCACGCCGCCGCCCAGAGGGCCAGCGCGATCGAGAAGTTGGTGTGATCGTGGATCTCGATCGATCGCGGGACGCGTTCCTCCGCCGCGCGGCGGTAGCAGTGGCCAAGACCCTCGGACACATTGCCGACCCAAGCCGCGGTGACTCGGCGAACGCAGCCGGCGCCGATGAGCTGATCGAACAGCGCATCAGAGATCGGCCCGACGAGCTCGAGCTCGCGCCTCCCCTGCCTGATCATCTCGTGCCCCGCCGCAAACGGAATGAGCGCTTCGAGGGCGGTGCCAAGCGCGACAGTCGCGCCGTCGGGCACGAAGCGTTTGATCGCCTCGGCCATCGTCATCACCTTGCCGGCCATGGGTGGAGGGGCGGTCAGCGCCCCAGCGTTTCGATGTAGGAGCGGTAGTTGCGTTCCAGCTCTGGCATCGAGTCGCCGCCGAACTTTTCGAGGAACGCGTCAGCAAGCGTCAGCGCCACCACCGCCTCGCCGATCACGCCTGCCGCCGGCACCACGCAAACGTCGCTGCGCTCGTAGTGCGCCTGCACTTTCTCTTTCGTGTTCAGGTCGATTGAGGGCAGCGGGGTTTTCATTGTTGATATCGGCTTGATCGCGACGCGCAGATCGATCGGCTCGCCATTGGTGACGCCACCGGTCAGCCCGCCGGCGCGGTTGGTGAGGTGCCTGAACTTTCCGTCCTGGTAATCGATCTCGTCGTGGAATTGCGACCCGGGGCGAGCAGCGCCCTCGAAACCGGCGCCGAACTCGACAGCCTTGATCGCATTGATGGAGAGCACCGCCTGCGCGAGGCGGCCGTCGAGCTTGCGGTCCCAGTGCACGTAGCTGCCAAGGCCGATGGGCACGCCGCGCGCGATGATGCGAAAGGTGCCGCCAAGCGTGTCGCCCTTATCGCCGACCTCATCGATGTTCGCGACCATCCGCTTCGAGGCCTCCGGATCGGGGCAGCGCACCGGCGAGGCTTCGATCTCGGCCACCGTGACCTTGTCCGCGTCGACGCCCTCGTAGCCGATGTCGACTGTGCCGATCGACTGGGTGAAGCTCAGGACCTCGATTCCGAAATGCGCGAGCAGCTTGCGCGCGACGCCTCCGGCGGCGACGCGGGTCGCAGTCTCTCGCGCTGAGGAGCGTTCGAGGACGTTTCGGATGTCGGTGTGGCCGTACTTGAGGGCGCCGGCAAGGTCGGCGTGACCTGGACGCAGCTTGGTCACCGGCTTGGGCGCGAAGCCTTCCCTGGACGTGGACATCTCGGCGGTCCAGTTGGCGTGGTCCTTGTTCTCCAGGACCAGCGTCACCGGGCTGCCGATGGTGAAGCCGCCACGCACGCCGCTCACGATTCGCGCGAAATCGGTCTCGATCTTCTGGCGGCCGCCTCGCCCGTGGCCGCCCTGACGGCGCGCGAGGTCGCGGCGCAGGTCGTCCTCCGAGATCTCCAGACCTGAAGGCAGTCCTTCGATCACCACAGTGAGCTGGGGACCGTGCGATTCCCCCGCCGTCAACCACCTGAGCATTTGAGGCGATGATAGGGACTGAGTGAGGCTGCCATGAACTACGCCCCCTCCGGCCCTTCGGGTACCTCCCCCGCGCACCACGGGCGCGGGGACCCCAAAAGGAAGCGGGGAGGACACCGAGCCCTTGAAGTTGCGCTCATCGACGTTGGAGGCACGCTCTGGCCTAACTCGTGGCCGTTGCGCGAGACCGACGGCGACGGCCGTCATCGCAGGGTTGCCGCCGCGATGCCCCATTTGGCGCCCGACGTGGTTGAAGCGCTCGTTGCGGACCTGACTCAGAGCAGCCGTATCGGCGACGAGGCGCGGAGCATCAACACCGAGCACACGGTGGTCGTTCCGCCCGCTGAAGTCCTGGTGGCTGCATCCTTGGCGCGACAGGGATTGCCTGCCGACGAGCGCTCGGTGGCGCGGATCCGGCGCGCGATGGCCCTTCCTGTCGCGGACCGGCTCAAGCCGCTGCCTGGCGCGGTCGAGCTGCTGTCGGACATCCATGCCCTCGGCATGCGCTCGGTCATCGCCAGCAACACTTACTGGCGCGATGCCGAGAGCTACTGGGAGGACTTCCGCCTGCTCGGGATGGCGGAACACGTTGACGCGATAGTCACGTCGGTCGACGCGGGCCACCTCAAGCCGCACACGGCGGTGTTCGAGATGGCGATGCGGGCAGGCGGTGCGCCGGCCGAGCGCTGCGTCGTCATCGGCAACAAGGAGGCGAACGACATCGAGCCCGCCCTCGCGCTCGGGATGCGCGCGATCCTCGTGCATCCCGACGACCCCGTCCCGGCATCCAGCCGCGCGCACGTGGTCGCCCCTGACCTGTGGGCCTGCGCGCAGGCCTTGAAAGCTATGCTCGGCGCATCGTGAAGCAGGAGATGGCGCGCGACGTCGACCGCCAGGTCCTGGCGCTCGAGGTCAACGGCGAGCGCCACCAACTGCTGCTCCCCGTACACAAAACCCTGCTCGAGGTGCTGCGTGAGGACATGCAGCTCACGGGCACGAAGCACGGCTGCGAGCTGGGCGAGTGCGGAACGTGCACAGTGCTGATCGACGGCAAGCCGGAGTTGAGCTGCCTGGTGCTGCCGATCCAGGTCGAGGGCCGGGCGATCACGACGATCGAGGGAATGGCCGACGGCTCGGAGCTGCACCCCCTGCAGCAAGCCTTCGCGGAGCTGGGCGCCGCTCAGTG
>DAIUFK010000080.1:8069-9222 GCA_036844615.1 Candidatus Dormiibacterota bacterium
TGATGAAGCCCGACGCCGTCTCGAAGGTCACAGGCCGCGCCGTCTACGCCGACGACATGCTCCCCGCCCGCACCCTCCACTGCAGGATCCTTCGCAGCCCGCACCCTCACGCCCGCATCCTTTCAATCGACACCTCGGCCGCGCGGCGCATGGCAGGCGTCCATGCGGTGATCACCGGCGCCGACCTCCCCATCAAGTTCGGCATCCTCCCTGTCACGCAGGATGAGCGAGCCCTCGAGCACGAAAAGGTGCGCTACGTGGGCGACCCGATCGCTGCGGTTGCCGCAGTCGACGAGGAGATCGCCGCCGCGGCGTGCGACGCGATCTCGGTCGAGTACGAGGTTCTCGAGCCCGTGATGTCGATCGACGAGGCCCTGGCGGAAACCAAGGACGAGCGCATCCAGGATTACGGCGGCCCCAACAACATCCACAAGCTCGTCGCGCTCGAATTCGGCGACGTCGACGGCGGCTTCGCGCGCGCCGAGCACATTCGCGAAGACCTCTTCTTCTTCCAGGGCAACACCCACCTGCCGATGGAGCAGCACAGCGCGATCGCGACTTTCGTCGATGGTCGTGTGACTCTGTGGTCGTCGACTCAGGTCGTCCACTACGTGCACAGGGCGCTGGCCAAAGTCCTGGAGCTCCCGATGAACAGGATTCGCGTCATCGGCGCTGCGCACGGAGGCGGGTTCGGAGGCAAGACGGACCCTTTCGCGCACGAGATCATCGTCTGCAAGCTGGCGATGATGACCGGCCGCCCCGTCAAGTGCACGCTCACGCGCGAAGAAGTCTTCTACGCCCACCGCGGCCGCCACCCGGTCCTCATGTGGGTCCGCTCCGGAGTCATGAAGGACGGCCGCATCACTGCGATGCACTTCCGCACCGCGCTCGACGGTGGTGCCTATGGCTCGTACGGCGTCGCCTCCACCTTCTATACGGGTGTCCTGCAGACGGTGACCTACGACATCCCCGCCTACCGCTTCGAGGGCTGTCGCGTGTTCACGAACAAGCCTCCGTGCGGTCCCAAGCGTGGGCATGGCACTCCTCAACCACGCTTCGCGCTCGAGCTGCACCTCGAGAAGATCGCCCACGACATTGGCATCGATCCCGTCGACTTGAAGCAGCTGAACTTCGTCAAGCCGATGACACGCAC